>CAXTUZ010000147.1:0-4608 GCA_964247525.1 uncultured bacterium | reverse complement strand
GTTCCGCTGGTGTGAGCCCCTGGAACGGTGGTGGTCCGGCCCAATGCGTCGTAGACATATCCTGTATTGGTCAGCCGGTCCGCCGCGTCGTGGCTGTAGGTCAGGGTGTACCAGGGAGTGCTCGTGTCAGTGCAGGTGTGATCGCTGGCAGGTCCGTGCACCGCCCGGCTGGTCCGGTTCGAGGTTGCGTCATAAGTGAAATCGCTGGTTGCGCAGATCGACGCATCGGTCTCTTGTGTTTGGGTAAGTCGTCCAGCTGCGTCGTAACTGAAGTTCTGAACGTTGAGTGGCATGGCCGCCTGCGTGACTCGGCCGCGCGAATCGTAGGTCTGCGTCGTGCCTATCTGATTGCTACCGACGGTGTATGCCAAGGCGGTCTTTTCGCCAGCGTTGTCGTAGGTCCAGTTCGCGACCATTCCTGACGGGAACACCTGTTGCACGATGTTGCCGTCGGCGTTGTACGCGGCGGTGAAGGTACCGACGTTGTCCTCAGACCTGCTCGTTACCAGTCCGCGATACTCCGCGTGACCAAGCGAGTCATTGCCGTTGTAGCTGTTGCTGATTATGGTCCACCCGTTGTTCAGGGTATCCGCCCGACTGTCGATGTCATAGCTGGTAGTCGAGGTGTTACCGGTGCCATCAGCGTACGACGTCACCCGCCCGAACGTGTCGTAACTGTGAGTAATGGTATGAGTTCCGTCGGCTGTTGTTATCGGCAACCCGCTAGAGCTGTCGTAGCCTAGGGTGACAGTCGGTAACGAAGTACCTGTACCGCCAGCGCCGCTGACAGCGGCGGTCGTGCCACGATCCGCCGCGTCATAAGTCACGGTCTTCGTCCGTTCCGTCGTCCCAACGCTGTTCTTCTGTATTGCGGTCAGCGGTTGGTACCAGATGTTGTAGGTCCCAGTCGTGACCAGAAGAGAAGGCAGGCTGCCACTGGGTTGAGCGGCCGGTCCGGTAGTGCACTCTAGCCCTGCGAGTGCTGGCTTACTCCCGCATGTCGCGCCGCCGGAGCTGTCGGCGGTGTAGTACGCGCTCACCGTGGTATGAGCGTCCGTGGCGTTGTTCGATCCGTCCACTGTCGCTCCCGGAACCCGAGTCTCGATAGTGCGGCCTTGCGCGTCGTAGCGCGTCGCATGGGTGATTGTTTGGGTGCCAGCGGTCACGGCCGTAGTAGTGGCTTTGTGCAGGGTCCAGCCCGTGGTATCACCCGAGACGAGCGCTGCGTAGCCCGTGGTTGTCGTGATCGAGTCGTACTCGGTGCTGGGTGATATGGCGTCTTGGGCGGAATCGGTGGAGCTGGTGACGAGGTGAGCATCCGCCGGTCCACGACCCGCCGTTGGAACTGGCCGAGCAGCGCGTCGTGGTCGATGGTGTCAAAGCACGCCTTGATATCGGCGTCGAGCACCCACACCCGGCCTTGGTTGGCCGCCACACGGACGGCCTCCACAGCCTGCTGGGCGGAGCGTTTCGGACGGAACCCGAAACTGACCGGTGAGAAGTCGGCCTCGAAGATCGGCTCGAGCACGATCTTGGCCACCGCCATCACCACCCGGTCGCTCACGGTGGGAATGCCAAGTGGTCTGGTCTGACCCGGACGACCCGGCTTCGGGATGTGCACCCGCCGTCTTCGAAGCCAGGGCATGGCCGTCCGGGCTCGTGTGTTGGCTTAGACCTGGCCGGCGCCGCCGTCGACGAACAGCTCGACGCCATTAACGTAGCTTGAGTCGTTGCTGGCGAGGAACAACGCGGTCTGGGCAATCTCCTCGACGCGACCGAACCTGCCGATCGGGATCATCGCCTTGATCTGGTCGCGCATCTCCGGGGAGATGCCGCCGAGGGAGGCGGTGTCGATCGACCCGGGGTGGATCAGGTTGACCCGAATCCCCTGGTCCTTGAACTCAGCTGTCCAAGTGCGTGCGAAGGACCGAAGTGCTGCTTTGCTGGCGCTGTAGACCGTGGCTCCGGGGATGCCTTTCACGGCCGCAACCGAGCCGTTGAGGATGATCGATCCGCCCTCGGTCATCAGTGGCACCGCGCGTTGCGCGGCAAGGAGGGTGCCGAGGACGTTGACGTGGAAGACCTCGTCGAAGGTGTCGGGAGTGACCGCGGTGAGCGGTTCTGCGAGCGAGCCGGTCCCGGCGTTGGCGAACAGGATGTCGAGGCGGCCGTGGTTGGTCTCGACGGTCTCGAAGAGTTCGTCAAGGTGGGCGGGGTCGGCGGTGTCACCCTGCACGCCTGTGACACCTTCGCCGAGCTCCGCGACCGCGGCGTCGAGCGGTTCGCGGCGGCGGCCGGTGATATAGACGTGAGCGCCTTCCGCGACGAAGAGCTTCGCAGTCGCGAGTGCCATACCGGTGGTGGCTCCGGTGATGACGGCGGTCTTGCCGATGAGCTTGGACATGATGGATCCGTTCCTGTACGGGCCCTCGCGGGGCGAGGTAGCGATGGTCGGTTTGAACAGTGCTCGAGTGAGTAGACGATCGACAGGTGCGTGCGGGTGCACACAGTATCGCACACACTTTGCTGTACGTGTGAGCTATCATCTGTCCATGGCGCGACCGATGAGGAAAGGCACGTCGATCACGGCAGACCAGGAAGAAGCCTGGTTCGCACTGATCTCCATGCACGCCGACATCACGGCGCGTATCGACACGGCGCTGATGAAGGAGTTCGGGATCTCCTTCAGCGCGTTCGAAATCCTGTGTCGCCTGTTGGATCTCGAACCGCAACCGGTGCGTTCCTTGGCCCGTCAGCTGGTGAGCGTTAGTCCGACCAGGGCGTCACGCCTCATGCAGGACCTTGTCGATGCCGGTCACCTCACCCGCGGCGCCGATCAAGCGGACGGCCGGGTCTCGCTGATTAGCTTCACGCCGGAAGGGCGCTATTACGCCGGGAAGGTACTGCGCGTTTTCGAACACCAGGTACTGAAATACTTCGTCGAGCCGCTCGATCCCGAGGACATCGCCGCAGTCACAAAGATTTGGACCAAGCTGGCAGCTTCGCGCACCTGAGGCCACTGAACCGTGCTCCCGCCTGAACCAGGATCCGCGCTTGGCGTCGAAGCGACTCGGAAATTCTCTCAGACGCCAACCATTTGACCACACGGTCACCCACACGCGGAACTATTTCTCACCAGGTGAGAGTCGCTACCGAGCCGGCCGGAAGATGCACGCGCGCGACGCGCCCCCGCCAAAGCACAGTTACGGGCTGCGCCGATCCTCCCTCGTTGTAGACAACGAGAACGTGTGAGCCGTTCGGGTTCACGAATGCGACGGACTGCACGCCGGTGGGATTCTCGTACGTCGAGTCGATCCGGACCGCGCCGGGCCGGACGAATCGGCCGATCTGTGCGAGTAGGTAGTACTCGACGTTCTCGCTGACCGTATGTGTACGCGGGTCGATGGTGAGGACGCCTCGGCAGTCTTGACATCCGCCGTTCGTGGGGCCGCCCTCGGGGTTCAGGGCAAGATTGAACAACACGACGCCGCGTGCTGAATTGCGGAATGCGCCAATGAGCAGGTGGTGCGCGTCCCACCTCAGATTCTGCGCAAAGTCTGGCGACCACTCACCGCCGCTACATTCACTCATCCAAATCTGCTTGTTAGGAGCCGCCGAGGCAACGCGCGACTGGGCGGTTTCGTCGCCCGCATAACAGTGGAACGCGGCGCCGGCGAACGAGGCGGCGTCGGGTCCGGTGAATTCGTCGGCCGGATAGGTCGCATCGTCCCAGTTGCCGTCGTAACCCAAGATGCCAACCCCGGCGAGCCCGGCCGCGTTCAGCGCGGGCCGAAGGTAGCCGGCCACGAAGTCCGCCTGTTGTGGCTCGGACATCGTCATGGACGGGGAGTACCCCTTGGGTGATTCCGGTTCGTTCACCACCGTGATGAGCGACACCGGTGCTCCGTGTGCGCGATAGTCCAGCAGCGCCTTGACGAGGTATTTGGCGTACGCCGTTTCGTATGCGGGTGCAAGCGTTCCGTCGTGGGTGTTGAGGTTGGTCTTCATCCAGGCCGGTGCCGACCACGGTGTAGCAAGCACAGTGAGGTTGGGATTGACGGCGTGCGCCGCGGCGACCAGTGGCAGCAAGGATTGCTGGTCACGGCTCGTGCTGAAATGCGAGAGTGCCGGATCGCTGGCCCCTGCGGCCAGGTCGTCGAAGGTGTAGTCCGAAAGGGCGAAGTCGCTTGCCCCAAGTGGGGTACGGAGCACGCTCAGACCCGCGCCCACGACCGGGCTGAACAGGCTGTCGAGCACCTGCGTTCGCTGCGCTGTCGGCAGGCTCTTGAGCAGCGTCGCGCTCGACTCGGTCAAAGCCGCGCCGACGCCCTGCACCGTCTGAAAACGAACCGCGTCATTGACCTCGATGTAACTCCAGGCGTAGTCGGTGCTCAACGCCGCGCCAAAGCTGGCAGGGAGCTGATTCGCAAGCAACTGGGCACGATCCCCAGTTGTCAGGGTCCACTTCACCACGTTGGACGGCGCCGGCTGGCTGCCCGGAGACGACCGCACAGCGCGAGGGGCAGCGCCTGCCCGCGGCACACCCCACATCGTCGACATCATGACGAGACCTGATAACGCGATCAGCACGGCACGGCGAGACACGCC
>CAXTUZ010000146.1:0-4629 GCA_964247525.1 uncultured bacterium | reverse complement strand
CGAGCAAGTCGGCCAGCATCGCGTCCGTACTCGTCCCGGTGGCGGTGCCCGCACGCCGGCCGGCTTCCGGCAGCGGCGCGTTCGGGTCGGACAGCGGAATCGTGGCCGGAGCGAAGTCCGACGAGATCGGCGTGGGCGCGCTGACGAGCGGCGGCGCGGCGGCGCGGGTGGGCAGCGGGGCGAAGGGGATCGTCTGGCTCGGCGCGGATGCCGGTTCGTACGTCCGGGGAGAGGCGCTCGCCTGGTCTTCGACGCGCTCGAGGCGCCGCGGCAAGTGCTCGCCGGGGCGGCGGGCGGGCAGCGATGCTGACGTTGCCGACTCCTCCCCGGGCCTCGGGCCCGCAGGATCGTGCGGCAGGTAGGCGTTGCCCTCCACGGGGCCTCCTCGATCGTGTGCGCGACGCGTTCGCAGCGTCGGTCTGCGGTTGGTGTCGGCGCCCGGCCGGCTCGCCTTGAGACGGGCGCCGGGGAGCGCTCCGGGCCGCCCCGGTCGTTCGATTCCAGGAAAGGCGCGCCTACGAGGCCGGTTCCGCGAGGGTTTCCTGGAATCGAACGACATGAGGGCATCCCACGGGCGCACGTCACTCAGACAACGACGCGCAGGATCTCCTCCAGGGAGGTCACGCCGAGGCCGACCTTCGCGAGCCCGTCGCTGCGCAGCGTGGTCATGCCCTCTTCGCGCGCTGTCCGGGCGATCATCTCCCCCGGGGCACGCTCGACGGCAAGCCGTTCGATCTGCTCGCTGACGACCATGACCTCCTGGAGCGCCAACCGGCCCTTGTAGCCGGTCTTGCTGCAGGCGGCGCAGCCGACCGCACGGAACAGCTCGGGGAGCGGCTCCCCCGGCTCCCAGGGATACCCCGCGGAGGTCAGCAACTCCGGCGCCGGCTCGTACGCCTGTTTGCACTTGGTGCACAGGCGCCGGGCGAGCCGCTGCGCCAGCACGCAGTCCAGCGAGGATCCGACCAGGAACGGTTCGATCCCCATCTCGATCAGACGGGAGACCGCGGACGGCGCGTCGTTGGTGTGCAGGGTGGTCAGGACGAGGTGACCGGTGAGCGACGCCTCGATCGCGATCTGTGCGGTCTCGTGGTCGCGGACCTCGCCGATCAGCACCACGTCGGGGTCCGACCGCAGGATCGAGCGGAGGGCGCTGGCGAAGTTCAGCCCGGCCTTGACGTTCACCTGAACCTGGTTGATGCCCGGAATCCGGTACTCGACGGGATCCTCGACGGTGATCAGGTTCTTGTCCGTCGTCGAGACGATGTTCAACGTGGCGTACAGCGTGGTCGACTTCCCCGAACCGGTCGGACCGGTGACGAGGATCATGCCGTACGGCTTCGAGAAGCTCCGCGCGTAGCGCTCGTACGCCGAGGTGGAGAACCCCAGATCGGCGAGCGTCAGCATCGCGGTCGAGTTGTCCAGGATCCGCATGACGACCTTCTCGCCCCACACCGTCGGCAGTGTCGCGACTCGAAGGTCGATCTTCTTGCCGGTGATGCTGACCGAGAGCCGCCCGTCCTGGGGCACCCGCCGCTCGGCGATGTTCATCTCGGCCATGATCTTCAGGCGGCTGACCACGCCGGAGTGGATCGTCCGGGGCGAGCGCATGATCTCGTGCAGCACCCCGTCGATCCGGTACCGCACGCGGACGTCCCGCTCGGTCGGCTCGATGTGGATGTCCGAGGCACGGTCCTGAACGGCCTGGGTGATGAGCAGGTTGACGAACTTCACGATCGGGGCGTCGTCCACGGCGTCCCGGACGGCGCTGAGATCTTCGTCCTCCGCCGCGGCCGAATCGAGCGTGACGGACAGGTCGTCCAGGTCACCGTCGACCCGGTGAAAGCGGTTGATCGCCGCCAAGATGTCGCCGCGGGTGCCGATCACGGGCTTGACGTCCCGCCCGGTCAGCGAGCGGATGTCGTCCAGCGCGAGGATGTTCGCCGGATCGGCCATCGCGACGACGACCCTGCCGTCCTCGTAGCCGATGCCGAGCGCGGTGTAGCGGCGGGCCACGGCCGCGGGGAACGAGGCGACGGCCGAGCCGTCGACGGGGTAGTCGCCGAGGTCGACGAACTGCATGCCGATCTGCGCGGCGAGCGCCGCGACGAGCTGCGCCTCGGTGACCATCCCGAGGTCGACCAGGGTCCGGCCCAGGCTGCGCCCGAGACGGGTACGTTCGGCCGTCGCGTCGGCAAGCTGATCGTGGGTGAGCAGTCCGTCGTCGATGAGGATGTCGCCGAGCTGCTTCACCCGGTAGTCGTCGGCACCCCGACCTGCCTGCTTGACGGCGGCGGGTGCCGCTCGACGGCCGCCTAGGAGGGGAGCGCGTCCTCGCCGGCCGCGCGCATCGCGGCCGCCACAGCGGGCGGCACCGGTGCGCCCGTCATCAACTCGATCTGCACGGCCGCCTGCGCGACGAGCACCGCAAGACCGCCGACCACCGGCCTCGCCCGCCGCAACGCGGCTGGTGCGGATGTAGTCGAGCAGCGAGCTGAGGACCGGAACTCCGGGCGGCAACGCCGTCAGCGACCCGACGGTGGCGCTCACACCCAGGTCCCGGGCCAGGTCCACGACGGACCGAGCCCGTTCGGCTGTCCGGACGTGCACCGACACCTGCCTCGCCCCGAGGTCCGCCAGTGCCCGCACCGCCGCCCGCGCGGTGCCCCCGGCGCCGAGCAGTGTCACCCGCTCGGCGGAGACGCCGAGTTCGCGCCACGCCGCCGCGATGCCCGCGATGTCGGTGTTGTGCCCGACGAGGCGTACCGGTCCCGCGTCACGCTCGAAGACGATTGTGTTGATCACCCCGAGATCGGTGACCAGCTCGTCGCAGGACGCAGCGCCCACTGCCTTGAGCGGCATCGTCAGGGACAGCCCGCGCCAGCTGTCGTCGGCGCGCGCGCCGGCCAGGAACGCCGCGAGCTCGTCCTGCTCGCAGCGATGGGCCTCGTACGTCCACCCGCGGAGCCCCAGCGCCTCGTACGCGGTGCGGTGCAGCAACGGGGACAGCGAGTGCTCGACGGGTGAACCGAGGACAGCGGCGCGCAATCTACTTGCAGCCGCCCTCGGCCTTGCACTGCACGCTCAGCGCCGCGAACTGCTTCTCGTCCGCGGTGACCTGCGTGCCCTCCTTCGGCAGCGTGACGAAGTACAGCCAGTTCCCCGGCGCGGGGTTCAGCGCGGCGGTCAGCGTCGCCTCCCCCGGCGAGTTGTACGGCCCAGGCGGAAAGCCCTTGTGGGTGTAGGTGTTGTACGGGTTGGCCGGATCGTCGCCGGTGTAGTGCACCGTGTATTCGCTGCCGAGCGGCAGACCGGCCGCGAGCCGGTTGTAGAACACCCGGGCGACCCGCGCCGCGTCGGCCGGCTGCGCCGACTCCCGCTCGATGATCGAGGCGATGGTCACGATCTGCCGGGGCGTGTAGCCGAGTGCGCGAGCGCGGTCCACGAGCTTCACCTGGTCGGCGGTCTTCATGAACCGGGCGACCGTCGCGCGGAGCAGTGCGGTCGCGGTCTCGTTCGGGACGACGTCGTACGTCGCCGGGAAGAGGAACCCTTCGACGCCGCCCTCGGCGTACGCCGGCAGTCCGAGCGCGGCCGGGTTGGCCAGCGCCGCCTGGAGGGAGGCTTCGGTGATCTTCGTCCCTGTAGCGAGGAGCGGTACGACGCGCTTGAGCGAGGTTCCCTCCGGAATCGTCACCCGTGACCTGATCTGGGAGACCGGGTCGAGCAGCAGCGCGAGCGCACCCTGACCCGACATTTTCGCCCGCAGGGCGTACAGACCCGGCTGGATCGCCGTGGCGCGCGTATTGCCGGTCGCGGCGCCCAAGAACGCGCTCGACGTCTCGACGACACCACTGCGCGTCAGAGTCTGCGCGATGGCCGACAGGCTGTCGCCGTCCTTGACCTCGATCACGACCCGTCCCGTCCCCGGGCCCGGGTAGTCCACGACGGCGTCGGTCCCGCCTCCGGTGTGCAGGGCACGGCCGATCAGCAACCCGCCGACACCAAGGACCAGTGCAAGGACGACGATCAGCACGAGCAGGAGCAGGACCCGGCCACGTCGGGTCAGCCGAACCGAACCGCGGGAGGCGGGCGGTGGTTCTCGCAGATCAACGGGGAGCATCGAGGACTCCCTGCAGCAGCGCGACCGCCGCGACCTGGTCGATGACCCGGCGTCTCTTCCTGGTCGAGATGCCCGCACCTGCCAGCCGCTGATCGGCGAGTACCGTCGTCAGGCGCTCGTCGACGAGCTCGACGGGGACCGGCGCGACACGCGGCTCCAGAGCGGCTGCGTAGGCGCGCGCCATCGTCACCGAAGATCCCTCACGACCGGCGAGCGTACGGGGCAAACCGACCACGATGCGGATCGCCGCGCGCTCCTGGGCGATCTGAACAATTCTGTCCAGGTCCGCCGCGGGCACGGTTTCGACGGGTGAGGCGAGCACCTGGTGGGGATCCGAGGCGGCAACCCCGACCCGGACGGTGCCCACATCGAGCGCCATCACGACCCCCCGGGCTGGTCCGACCACTCGCCGTCAGCTCCGCCGACCGGCGATCAGGTCCTTTGCGGCCCGAAGTGCGTCGCCGACGTCGGCCCCACGGGTGCCCCCGCCCTGGGCGACATCGTCC
>CAXTUZ010000145.1:0-4686 GCA_964247525.1 uncultured bacterium | reverse complement strand
ACTGGTTCGAGGTGCGCGACCGCGCACTCGCCGCCTTGGCCCGTGCGGATCTCGCACCTTCCGCCCCGTTGACGGGGGGCGGGTTCGTCCACGCGATGGTCGCGCAGCACGAGCACCAGCACGACGAGACCATCCTTGCGACGCACCAGCTTCGCGAGGGTCCGGCGGTGCTCACCGCGACGGCGTGGCTGCCGCCGGGAGTTCCGGCGGAATCCTCCGACGTCGAGGTACCTGGCGGCCCGTGTCTGGTCGGGACCTCGCTCGATCCGTGGGCGCTGGACAACGAACGGCCGGAGCACCCGGTCGACGTGGCGACCTTCCGGATCGACGTGCATCCGGTGACGAATGCGCAGTTCGCCGAGTTCGTCACGGCAGGCGGGTACGACGAGCCGTCCTGGTGGTCCCGTGAAGGCTGGACGCACCGGCTGGCGGCGGATCTCGTAGCTCCCGGCTTCTGGCATCGGGACGGAAACTCGTTCTGCCGCAGGCGCTTCGGCCGCGACGAGCCGGTGCCGATGAACGAACCGGTCCAGCACGTGTCCTTCCACGAAGCCGCCGCGTACGCGAACTGGCGGGGGCGGCGGCTGCCCACGGAGGCGGAGTGGGAGAAGGCTTGCAGCTGGGATCCGGATCAGCAACGTAAACGGCGATTCCCTTGGGGCGCAGCAGCTCCCACCCCAGAGAGAACGAATCTCGCCTTCGACGGTATTCACGCGCTTCGGCCCGCTGAGGTGGGTGCTTATCCGGCGGGCGCTTCCGCGTACGGCGTCGAACAACTCATCGGCGACGTCTGGGAATGGACCTCGTCGCCCTTGCTCGGTTATCCCGGGTTCAGGGCGCACCCGTACGACGAGTACTCGCAGGTGTTCTTCGGGCCTGGTTACCGGGTCTTGCGTGGCGGTTCATGGGCAACGCATCCGAGCGCGACGCGGTCGACCTTCCGGAACTGGGACTTCCCGATCCGCCGGCAGATCTTCGCCGGCTTCCGTACGGCCGTAAGCGCCTGATGTGCCGGCATCTGGCGTGGGTGGGGGAACCACGCACATTGGCCTCGTTGATCTTCGAGCCGGAGTGGTCGTTGCTGCGCCAGTCCTTCGCCCCGCGGCGCCAGGATCACGGCACCGTCAATGCGGACGGGTTCGGAATCTGCTGGTACGACGAGCAGATCCGGCCCGAGCCCGCGCGGTACCGCCGGCAGGTGCCGATGTGGACCGACGCGTCGCTGCGGTCCCTCGCGCCGATGATCCGGGCAGGGACGTTCGCGGCGTTCCTTCGCTCGACCGGGGTGGGCATGCCCATTCAGGAGACCGACACCGCTCCGTTCGTCTCGGGCAGGTGGACGTTCGGCCTCAACGGCGCGGCCTCCATCGAGAGCCTGATCCCGCTCGTCGAGGTGGGGCAGCGGCTCGATCCGCTCTGCGACGCGACGCTGCTGGCGACCGCCGTACTCGGGCGACTGCACACCGGGGCACCCTCGAAGGAGGTGCGGGCGGACGAGGTGCTGGTGGACGTGGTGCGGTCGATCGTGGCCGCCGACCCGGCCGCCCGGCTGAACATGCTGGTCACCGACGGTCGCCGCGTCACGGCAACGACCTGCCGCGGCTCGCTGTCGTACCTCCACGGCACGGGACTCGCCGCGGGGGGCACGCTCGTCGCGAGCGAGCCTCTCGATGACGATCCGGGCTGGGTCGACGTCCCGGACAACTGCATGCTCGTCGCGGATCGAAGCGCTGTGGAGATCCTCCCCTTTGCCGAGGTCCCTTAACGGCGCGCAAGGTCCTTGCGGGCAAGGGCGCGTTGGTCACCGACGAGCCGGTCTAGGTAGAGCTTGCCGTCGAGGTGGTCCGTCTCGTGCTGGAAGCACCGGGCCAGAAGTCCGGTTCCGCTGACGGTGATCGGTGAGCCGTGCGCGTCGAAGCCCTCGACCGTGGCCTGCGACCACCGGGGCGTCTCGTAGGAGAGTCCGACGACCGACAAGCAGCCCTCCTCGCCGTCGAGCCAGTCGGGGGATGTTGCCGCGGCAAGCGGCTGGCCGCCGAGCACGGTGAGGCGGGGATTGCAGACCACGCCGATCCGGTCGCCGACGCCGGGTTGCTCGCGATCCTCGTCATCCGCTCCGCAGTCGTACACGAAGACGCGCAGACAGACTCCGATCTGGTTCGCGGCCAGACCCACTCCGGGCGCGTCGTACATCGTCTCGAACATGTCGTCGAGGAGGTGACGCAGCGCGTCGTCGTACACCCGCACGGGATCGGTCGGGGTGCGCAGCACTGGATCGCCGACTTGGCGAATCGGGCGGATGGTCACGCGCCGATCTTACGAAGAGCCGCTCTCGGGGCCTGGTTCGTAAGGGTAGGCGTTGAAGATCTTGGGTAGGGCGCCCTCGATACTCGCCCCTTGGAGGTTGCCGTGTTGGTACGTCGTCTGGCCCGCCCGCTGTTGTCCTCGATCTTCATCGGCGGTGGTTTCGATGCCGCGATGCATCCGGCGACGAAGGTGGATCGCGCGGAAAAGGTCAAGGCGAGCGATATCGCGACCAGCATGGGCCTGTCGAACGCCGAGCAGTTGGTGCGCGCCAACGGAATCGCCCAGGTAGTCGGCGGTCTGGCTCTCGCGACGAACCGGGTGCCCCGTCTTGCTGCGTTGGGTCTGGTGATCTCGCTCGTCCCGACCACGCTCGCCGGGCACCGTTTCTGGGAAGAGAAGGACGCTTCGAGCAAGGCGATGCAGCGGGCGCAGTTCGAGAAGAACCTCAGCATCCTGGGCGGACTGCTGCTCGCGGTAGTGGACACCGGCGGCAAGGAATCCCTCGGTCACAAGGCTCGTCGCCGCGCCCATCGTGCAGTGGAGGTCCTTCCCGTCGGCGACTAGCAGGTGTACCTGCGTCCGTCCGATGAGCGACCGAGACTGTGCGAGAGACGGGAGTCGAACCCGCACGTCCACCGGACACCGGCTCCTAAGGCCGGCGCGTCTGCCATTCCGCCACTCTCGCGTCGGCTCATCTTCGCAGGATCGAGACCTGAACAGTGTCGTCCGTCGGCCCTGCCGTCTCGCCCGTTGTGCGCAGCGACCGTAGCAGCACGACCGCGGCGGAGAGCGGGGCGAGCGCGACGCCGCCGGCGATGGCGACGAGCGTCCATGGAAAGTCGACTGCGTCAGCGACGAGCCCGGCGAGCGCCGCAGCGGCGGAACTTCCGGTCAGCATCGCGCTGATCACCCAGGAGTTCGCCTCCGTCAACCGGGACTGCGGGGTCCCTTCCTCGACGGTGACGAAGATCTGGGTCATCAAGAACGGCAGCGAACCGCCCGCGAGCGCGGCCGCTGGCAGCCACAGCGCAACCGGCCACGGGATGGTGAGCAGCAAGAACCCGCTCCCGAACGCCAAGGCCGCGTACGGCAGGAGGCGCCGGTCCCGGATGCGCGTGCCGAACGTCCCGGCAAGGATTCCGCCGATGAACGCGCCCAGCGCGAAGGCCGTCAGGGTCAGCCCGGTGAGTGCTCGTTCGCCCTGATGGTCGGCGTACCGGCTTGCCAGGATCGGCAGCGTCTCGAGCGGAGCACCGACCGCTACCGCCGCTCCGATCAGCAGCCTGAAATGCTTGTCCCACAGCCGATCGCGGTCACGACCGGACCGGGGCGCCGAACGCCAGGCGCGGGAGGCACGATTCGACGCGAAGGGGATCGCGCCGAGCGCTCCGATCCCGGCCGCGGCCCAGACTCCGCCCGCCGGTCCGCCGACCGTAACGGCGAGAACCGCGATCAGCGGACCGGTGAGGAATACGAGTTCCTGGGCTCCCGCGTCGAGGCTGAAGGCGGCGCGCAACGCGGGACCGGCATCGACCAGCGTCGGCCACAGCGATCTCAGGCATGGTTCCAGAGGCGGTGTCGCGAACCCCGCGATCGCGGCGGCCACGCTGGCCGCCGGCGGATGATGGGCGCCCGCGAGCGCAAGCACGACGAACGCCGCCGTACTGATGCTCGCGGCAACGACGAGCACCTCGGTCTGACCGCGGCGGTCGATGACGCGCCCGAGCATCGGCTGCCCGAGGGCGTTGCCCCCCGCGAACAGGCTGACGAGCAGCCCTGCCACTGCGTACGAACCGTGCTGGCCGCGGACGAGTTCGACCATGACGATCGCCGCGGCAGCGGCCGGGACCCGACCGACGAGCGAGCTGACCAGCAGCCAGCGCACGTTGTCCGCACGCAGGACCGAACGCACGGATGTCACGGTCGGCCGGTGTCGGGGTCAGGCGGCGGTGACATCCAGGTCGCGTAACAGCTTGGCCACGTGACCCGTGGCTTTCACGTTGTAGAGGGCCCGTTCGATCGTCGCGTCGCCACTGACGAGGAAGGTCGAGCGGATGACGCCGGTGACCTTCTTCCCGTACATCATCTTCTCCCCGTATGCACCGTAGGCGGCGAGCACCTCGCGCTCGGGGTCGGAGAGCAGCGGGAAGGTGAGCGAGTCGCGGTCGCGGAACTTCGCGAGCTTTTCCGGCTTGTCCGGAGAGATGCCGAGCACGTCGATCCCCGCGTCGTTCAGAGACGCAAGGTTGTCACGAAAGTCGCACGCCTGCTTCGTGCATCCCGAGGTCATCGCCGCGGGGTAGAAGTACACGACGACCCGGCGGCCCCGATAGTCCGACAGCGAGACCTTGTTGCCGCCGGGTCGTCGTGTACTTCTAC
>CAXTUZ010000144.1:1822-4695 GCA_964247525.1 uncultured bacterium | reverse complement strand
CGGCAAACGTCGCCGCGTTCGAGGCGGGGCTCGCCGTCCCGCACGACGAGGGCCGGCTGCTGCTCGCCGTTCGTGAGGCGGCGGCTGCCCGGCTGTTCGGTCACGTCCCATGGCTCCGCGCCGCCGTACTCGGAGCGGTAGAGGAATACGCACGAGGAATCAAGGTCGATCCCGCTCAGGTGCAGCGCAGCGTCGAGTCCTTTCAGGGAATCGATCCGAGCAATCCCGACGCGCTCGCGCAGGCAATGGGAGAGGGCCTGTTCGACGTACCGGACACGCCCGAGCAGCAGCGAGCGCTTGCCCGGCTGGAAACCCTGCTCGCCCTCATCGAAGGGTGGGTGGATTCGGTCACCGACGCGGCGGTGACCCCCCGGCTCCCGCATGCCGCGGCGCTCCGCGAAACCATCCGGCGCCGCCGGGCGACCGGTGGCCCCTCGGAAGCAACGTTCGCCGCGCTCGTGGGCTTGACCATGCGCCCCCGCCGTCTGCGCGAGGCAACGGCGGTGTGGGAAACCCTTGCCGCCACACGCGGCGTCGACGGGCGGGACGCGCTGTGGGATCACCCGGACCTGCTCCCCAAAGCCGAGGACCTCGACAACCCCGCCGGCTTTGTCGTCGACGGGAGCGATGTCGTTGGCGACGATCCGATCGCGCAGATCGAGGAGCTCGCCGCACGCGAACAACGCGCACCGCACGAAGCGACCCCGGAATCGGGTGACCCCGGATCCGAACCCCCCGACGACGAACCGCCCGCTCCGGCTCCGGCCTAGGGCGGCCCCGGCTCGGCAGGATTCGCGTACGTCACGCCGTCCAGGAAGCCTCGGGCACGCTCGGCGCCGGGGAAGCGGTTGACGTGGGCCCAGAACGCGGGCGAGTGGTCGGCGACGAGCAGGTGCGCCAGTTCGTGGACGAGCACGTACTCCACGACATAGGCCGGGAACGGCTTGAGCCGGTCCGAAAGTCGGATGGCGCCCGTGGCCATCGTGCACGAGCCCCATCGGCGGTCCTGGTGCGGCGACCAGCTCACCGACAGCGGCCGCGCGGCCCCGCCGAGGTACGTACGCGACAGCCGATCGGCCCTGGCCAGCAGGTCCGTGTCGCTGCGCCGGGGTGGACGGTTCGCAGTGAGCTTCGCGACCATTCTCTCGACCCAATCGCGTTCCTGTTCCTTCGAGCAGTGCGCGGGGAGCAGGACGACAATTCGACCGCTTTCGCGATACGCGGAGACGGTCTTGCGGCGGCGAGAACTACGGCGGACCTCGACCGGCGGCGCCGCCGGACTGCTCGTGCTCTTGCCCATCACGCGGGTCATGAGAGCACCGTACGGGCTGCGGCTGACAGCGGCGCCGAGGTCGACAGGCGACCTCGCCCATCCTCCGCGGCGCGCCACACCCACACCTCGTCCACAGGGTTATCCACAGCTGTGCATTGACGCGCGAGCGAGATGTCCCTAATGTCCGCCAGGACGAGCCCTCGGAATGCGATGGCCCGTCCGGAAGGGGAAGCCGGGCGGTTCATGAGCGCCCGGGGGCTCGCCATTTCTTTCCCGTAGCACCGACACGGCGAAACCTTGGCTCCCGGCAGCGCCGCGGCGAGCGCAGCAACGCTCAAACGCCCTTGCGCGCCGCTTGCGCTGGCTGCAGTTACGCTGACCGGCGACGATCGGCCGCGACCGTGCGCCGACCACATCAGACAGAGGGAGAACTCGTGGCCGAGAAGTACGAGGGCTACTGCGTGAAGTGCAAGGCGAAGCGCGAGTTCGACGGCGAGGTCAAGGTCAGCGAATCGGGCCGTCGCATGGCGCAGGGCCCGTGCCCGGTCTGCGGCACCAAGGTGAACCGGATTCTCGGCAAGGCCTGATTCATCGCTCGGTGGGTTGGAAGCTCCTGTGGACGGCGCGCCGTCCACAGGAGGCAGACCTGCGAAGGTGGCCCCGCCGCGCAAAGCCTCGCGGCGTACGGGGGGCACTCATGGATACAACTTCCGCGCAACCCCGACCGCAGCTCCGTCCGGGCATCGTGCCGCTCTGGCGGGATGAATCGACCGTGCAGTTCGGTCTCGATCCCGACGACGCCTTGGTCGTCGGTGGCGTAGATCAGCAGGCAATCGCCACACTGCGTTCACTGGACGGGACGCACACCCGTGCGCAGGTGCGGAACGTCGGCGGTCGTTCGGGCCGGGCGCTGCTCGACCTTCTCGACGAACACAGCCTGCTGGACGACCTGCCGGATACGGACCCGATGTCGGCCGTCCACGCCGCCACGTTTCCGGCCGGTTCGGTCGAGCACACGCTCGCCGCGCCGGAAATTGCCACGCTGACGCTGCGGCACGGCACGATCGGAGCCCGCCGGACGTTCGCGGCGCGGCGTGCGGCGCGCGTTCATATCGTGGGAGGCGCCCGCGTCGGAATTGCCGCGGCCCAGGTCCTCGCGGCAAGTGGACTGGGCCGGGTGGACATCGACGACGACGCGCACGTCGACATGGTCGACGTATGCCCGGGGGGCGCCGCCCCCGCGCAGGTCGGATTGCGCCGTCGGGCTGCCGGAGTGGCACTCACGGTGCGCACCCTGCCTCCCGCCGTCGAACCTGGGCCGCCCGACCTGGTCGTGTTCGCGCCCGCCGCCGCAGGCATCGTCGACGAGGAGGACCTTGCGGCTGCGTACGGGCGCGGGGCGGCCGTCCTCCCGGTGACCCTGCGCCAGGACACCGTCGTCGTCGGACCCCTCTACGCACCGTCGGTGACGTCCTGGGCGGGCTGCCCCCGCTGCCGGCTCCTGCACCGCACCGACCGCGACCCGCAGTGGCAGACGGTGGCCCGCCAATTTCTCGCCCAGGCTGCGGCAGCACCGCCGGTCGCCTCCGTCTGGGCCGCG
>CAXTUZ010000144.1:0-1812 GCA_964247525.1 uncultured bacterium | reverse complement strand
GGGGCCGATCACGAACGGACGGCTCGGTTGCGCAGCGCCGGCGCGAGCCTCGAACTTGAACCGGGCGACTGGATCTGGCGGCGCCGCTGGTGGGGCCCGCACCCGCAGTGCGGCTGCCGAACGACCTGAACGGTGCCTGAGCGGACGTAACGTCGCAGGGCGGTCATGATGGAGGTGTGTCCTTCCCTCTGGAGCCGCCGACAGAGTCCGAGGAGCCCGAACCCACCGGCCGCGCGGCACGGCGGGCGAACCGCTCCGACATGCCGGTCAGGGCGGCGGTGCGCACCGCGAAGCTCGCCGGCCTTCCGATCGGCGTCGCCGGACGGATGACGCTCGGTCTCGGCAAACGCATCGGCGGACGGCCCGCCGAGCTCGTCGCCCTCGAGGTCCAGCAGCGGACCGCGGAACAGCTTTTCAAGGTGCTGGGCCAGCTCAAGGGCGGCGCCATGAAGGCCGGACAGGCACTGTCGGTGTTCGAAGCGGCATTGCCAGAGGAGGTTGCCGGCCCGTATCGGGCCGCGCTCACCAAGCTGCAGGAATCAGCGCCGCCCATGCCGGTAGCCGCGGTACACCGTCAGGTCGCCCGTGAATTCGGGCGGGACTGGCGAGCGCAATTCCGCTCGTTCGAGGACCGACCGGCGGCGTCGGCCTCCATTGGACAGGTCCATCGCGCCGTCTGGGCGGACGGACGGACCGTCGCGGTGAAGGTGCAATATCCGGGTGCGGGCGCCGCCCTCGTGAGCGACCTCAATCAGCTCTCCCGCCTTGCTCGATTGTTCTCGGTGATGAGCCCGGGGCTCGACGTCAAGCCGCTGTTCGCCGAACTGCGGGACCGGGTGACGGAAGAGCTGGACTACCGCCTCGAAGGCGGCTCGCAAAAGGCCTTCGCCGAGGCCTACCGGGACGATCCCGATATCAAGATTCCGGAGGTCATCCGGATAGGAGAGCGGGTTCTGGTCACCGAGTGGGTGGACGGAGTATCGATCGCCAAGATCATCGCTGACGGATCCGTTTCCGACCGCGACCGAGCCGGCCTCCTGCTGGTCCGCTTCCTGTACTCGGGGGCCGCCCGGGCGGGACTCGTACACGCCGATCCCCATCCGGGCAACTTCCGGCTGATGGCGGACGGACGTCTGTGCGTGCTCGACTTCGGCGCGGTGAACCGGCTGCCCAACGGCCTGCCCGAGCCGGTCGGCCGCCTCGCCCGCCTCGCCCTCGAAGGCGACGCCGAAGGAGTCCTGCACGGGCTACGCGAAGAGGGCTTCATCCGCCCCGGCGCCCCGGTCGACGCGCAACGCGTCTGGGACTACGTCCGGCCCATCCTCGCCCCGGTCGAGGGACCGACCTTCACGTTCAGCCGGACGTGGCTACGGACCCAGGCCGCGCGGCTAGGCGATCCGCGGTCACCGGCCGCGCAACTCGGGCGTCAGCTGAACCTCCCCCCCGAGTACCTCCTGCTGCATCGGGTCGTCACCGGATCCATGGGTGTGCTCTGCCAGCTGAATGCGAGCGGCGCGTACCGGGCCGAGATCGAGTGGTGGCAGCCCGGATTCGCCGAGCCTCACAGCGACGCCGAGCAGCACGCCAAGACAGCCAACGCGCCCGGGCGAGCGCTGCCCGAACTCGGCATCCCGACGACGCCGATGACACCTGAGGTACGCCGCCGCGCCTGATCACCCTCGCGTGATCAGCTCAACGACGTTGCCGGGGCCCACTCTCTCGACGCGATATCCCCCTGGTCCCACCCAACCCGCCAACTCCTCGGGGCCCCGGATCTGCTCCGCGACGAGCGTGCGGGCCAACCCGCCCTTG
>CAXTUZ010000143.1:2181-4824 GCA_964247525.1 uncultured bacterium | reverse complement strand
CGGAGCTACCAGGCTACGAAGGAGCAGCGCGAGAATGATCATGATGACGATGGCGGCCACTGGGAACACGACGGCATAGTCGCGGTTCATCGCCTCCTTGAGGTCGACGAACACCGATGTCGCGGCCATGGTGCGCGCCGGCCGCGCCGGGCCCGGCTACGTCCTCGTCGCGGAGGAGCAGAGCGCGGGTCGCGGCCGCCTCGGGCGCGAGTGGGTGAGCGCACCGCGCGCGGGTCTCCAGTTCTCCGCAGTGCTGACGACCGCGCCGTCGCCGTGGGTTCCCTTGCTCGCCGGGGTCGCGGTCGTGCGCGCGATCCGATCCGTCTGCGGGCTCGCGGCCCGGCTCAAGTGGCCGAACGATGTGCTTCTCGGCGGGCGCAAGGTCGCCGGTCTGCTCGCCGAGGTGGTACCGCTGGCGGATGGGCCGCCCAGGGTGGTGCTCGGGATCGGACTGAACGTCACCAGCACACCGGCCGAGCTCCCTCCCGACATCCCGCCGGCGCCGTCTGCGACCTCGCTCGCGCTGGCCGGCGCTAGGAGCACGGACCGGATCACCCTGCTGCGGGCGGTCCTCCTCGAGCTCGGCGGTGCGCTTTCCCGGGTCGACTACCTGGCGCTGTGCGACACCGTCGGACGGCGGGTGCGGCTGACGTTGCCCGACGGGTCCTCAATAGCCGGCCGTGCCGACGTCGACGACGAGGGACGGCTCGTCATCGACGGGACCCCGTACGCGGCGGGTGACGTGCAGCACGTGCGTGCGCCGACCTGAGCGCTGACCTGCGCCCGCCTGGGGCCCGCGACTGGCACACTTCCCCGGTGGCTTATCCCCGGGCACTGCTGTCGGCGGGCGAGGAGGTCGAACTCGACCTGCACCCGCACGTCAAGGCGCTGATCGTTCCGCTCCTGCTGGTCCCGATCGTGCTCGGCGTAGGCTCCTTCCTCGCGGCCGCGGTTCCCGACGGGAGCGCGCAGACGCCGCTGCGTCTCGCGATTTTGGTGGTGGGGCTGGCTGTCCTCGCCTGGTTCAGCCTTCGACCGTATCTGCGCTGGCAGACGACGCACTACGTCGTCACCAACCGCCGGATCGTGCACCGCACGGGCGTGCTGGCGCGCAGCGGGCGCGACGTACCGCTCAACCGGGTCAACGACGTGAGCTTCTCCCACGGCGTGCTCGAGCGGATCTTGCGATGCGGCACGCTGGTCGTCGAGTCGGCCGGAGAGCGCGGGCAGGTCGTGCTCGCCGATG
Organism: uncultured bacterium; assembly: GCA_964247525.1. GTDB lineage: Bacteria > Actinomycetota > Actinomycetes > Mycobacteriales > CAJCIY01 > DASYGP01. The sequence goes on along the minus strand of CAXTUZ010000143.1, from coordinate 3,578 downwards.
TTCCACGCGTGGAGAACGTCCAGCGGACGGTGTACGAACTCGTACAGGCCGAGGAGCAGCGACTGCGCCGCGAGGACGACGAGGTCGAAGGGGCGGACCGGCCGCGCTAGAGCACGCTCGCGGCGAGAACCTCGTCGCTGCGTGTCCCGGGCCGGGTGAACACCCACCGCTTGAAGGCGTAGAAGCGCCACAGCGTGCCCAGAATCGTGCCGACCAGGACCCCGCTGATGTTGTCGTCGAGCTTGGAGTTCCAGCCGAATCCATAGTGCGTCAGCGCGAGGCAGCCTTCGGCGATGCCCAGGCCGATCGCGGAAAGCACCAGGAACAGGGTCAAGTCACGAGCGTGGCTGCGGGTCTCACGATGCGCGAAGGACCACCGGCGGTTCAGCACGTACGTCATCAGTGCCGCCAGGGTCGTCGAGATCGCCTTGGCGGTCAGCACGCCGATGCCGTGGTGCAGCAGCGCGTTGAAGATGCCGAAGTCGAGCACGAATCCGGCGCCTCCGACGGTGCCGAAACGGACCACCTCGCCGATGATCGTGCGGCGCTGGTCGGAGTCGGAAAATCCCGCCTGGGCGCGTTCGAGGATCGAACCTTGATCTGGACGGGTTCCCTGGTTCGCGGTCAGTGTGAGTGCTCCATGAGGTTCGTGATCTTGGCGAGCACGATGCCGATCCCGCCGAGAACGCCGCCGATGACCCACAGCGCGATGTTCATGCCAAGAACAAAGCCGAAGGTGCAGGTGATGAGACCGAGAACCATCAAGGCAACGGCAGCCCACGCGCTGGGTGGTGGCTTGTTGATGCCACCGGCGTGTGCTGATCCGTCATTCGCGGGTCCGGGGCTGATGGTGCGGTGGCCGTCGGCGCTGGAACTCACGCCTTGCAGCGTATCGGTCGTCATGCGGATCGAGCGTGTTGGGCAACGGCACGATTCGGTGACGGTGGTGCGTCAGGGAGCCCACCCGAGCAGCCGAGGCCCGTCGATGTGCGGGCAGCGGTCCATCAACACGATCAGACCGGCCTCCCGGGCCCGCTGCGCCGCGGCGACGTCGACCACGCCCAGCTGCATCCAGACGGCCTTGGCGCCGATGGTGATCGCCTCGTCGACGTGTGCGCCCGCTGCCTCGCTGCGGCGGAAGATGTTCACGACGTCCACCGCGCCGGTCACGTCGATCAGGCTCGGGAAGACCCGCTCGCCGAGAACCTCGCCCCCACCGGGGTGCACCGGGACGATCCGTTTGCCCTGGCCTTGAAGCCAACTCGCGATGGTGTGTGCGGTACGGCTCTCCCCGGCGCCGAGTCCCACGACCGCCCAGGTCGCCGATCCGGTCAGGACCTCGCGTGCTTCGGTGTCACTCCCGTACGGCACGAATCAGAGCCTACGGTGCTCAGGGC
>CAXTUZ010000143.1:481-2171 GCA_964247525.1 uncultured bacterium | reverse complement strand
CGGTAGGTCCAGCCGGCGGCCCGCCAGGCGTGCGGGTCGAGAGCGTTCCGCCCGTCGACGAGGCGCGGCACCGCGACGAGCTGTTTGGTCGCGGCCGGATCGAGCTCCCGGAACTCGCGCCACTCGGTGAGGTGCAGCACCAGATCGGCCTCGGCCAGACACTCGTTCGCACTCGGCGCGTACGCGAGCTGCCAGTACTTCAGACGCGCGTTGTCCATCGCGTGCGGGTCGTACACCTGTACCTGCGCGCCCTGCCGGTGGATGGAGGCTGCGACGTCGAGCGCCGGCGAGTCGCGGATGTCATCGCTGTCCGGCTTGAACGCTGCGCCGAGCACCGCGACGCGGGCGCCGGCGAACGACCCGTCGAGCAGCTCGCGGCCCAGGTCGACGACCCGGTCGCGGCGCCGCAGGTTGATCGCGTCGACCTCGCGCAGGAACGACAGCGCCTGGTCCACCCCGAGCTCACCGGCGCGTGCCATGAACGCCCGGATGTCCTTGGGCAGGCAGCCGCCCCCGAACCCGAGTCCGGCGTGCAGGAAACGCCCACCGATCCTCGTGTCGTACGACAGCGCCTTGGACAACTCGGTGACGTTTCCGCCGGTCGCCTCGCACACCTCGGCCATCGCGTTGATGAACGAGATCTTCGTCGCGAGGAACGCGTTCGCCGCGACCTTCACCAGTTCCGCAGTAGCGAAGTCGGTCACCACCATCGGGATCCCGGCTTCGAGCAGCGGCGCGTACACCGCGCGCATCGTCGCCTCGTCCGCCGGGTCCTGGACGCCGACGACGAGACGGTCCGGACGCAGCGTGTCCTCAACCGCGAAGCCCTCCCGCAAGAATTCGGGGTTCCACGCCAGCCGGGCGCCAGCACCCGCCACGAGCTCGCCGAGTCGGTGCGCGGTGCCCGCCGGGACCGTCGACTTCCCCACCACCAGCACTCCCGGGCGGAGCGTCGGCAGCAGCGCCTGCACGCACGCGTCCACATACCTCATGTCCGCGGCGAACTCGCCCTTCTTCTGAGGTGTCCCCACACAGACGAAGTGCACATCGCCGAATGCGCCGGCCTCCTCGTAGGAGGTGGTGAACCGCAGCCGTCCCGCAGCGATGTTGCGTTCGAGAACCTCGTCGAGCCCGGGCTCGAAGAACGGCACCCGCCCGGACTGCAAGATCTCGACCTTGGCCGGGTCCACATCCAGACCGAGAACCTCGAACCCCAGCTCAGCCATGCACGCCGCATGGGTCGCGCCGAGATATCCGGTGCCAAGGACGGTGAGACGCAGCGGCCGCTCCGTAACTGTCATGGCGAGGAGCGTAACGGCTGCACGGGACAAGAGCGCTGTCATCTTCGTCACTAAACGTAGCGGATTGATCGGCTTGGTAAGCGTGCATCCATCACCGAGAGCTACGTATCAGGTCTGAGCGCCCGCTCGGTTTCGGCTCGGCGAATCAAGACCGAGCTGTCGGCATGCCGGCAGAGCACGACGCTGCCACCGCCGCTCAGCGGGCCGAGGTAGGCCGTTCCGAGCAGCTCGCCGGTCAGTGGTGGATCGCCTTCGGGGGCCAGCAGGATGCGGCGGGGGCTCGCCGCTGCGCGGGCCTCCTCGAGCAGCTCGCCATGGGACAGCGCGCCGAGCGCGAGGTCGTCCCGGCCGGGTGCGGGACCGCTGAAGCGATCGCCGTAGCCCAAGAC
>CAXTUZ010000143.1:0-471 GCA_964247525.1 uncultured bacterium | reverse complement strand
GGTCGTCTCGTCGGCTCGGAGCCGACCCGCCCCCATCGGGCGGAGCGACACCATCCCAAGCTCACCCCGGACATCCGCGGCGTTTTCGGCATCGTCCGGAAAACCTTCCGCCAGGACCGTCGCGGCCGGTGCCTGCTGCCCCGGCTCCTCGCCGGGGAGGTCGATCACCAGCCCGGCGGCCCAGGCGCCTGCCACGAGCACCAGGCTCTGCCAGTGCAGCGGGAGAACCAGCCGGACCCGGTCCCCGCGTTCGAGCCCGAGACCGTCGACGAAGAAGTTTGCGGTCTTCGCCACCCAGTTGGCGAAGGTCGCCGCGGAGAGCTCGACCCGTTCTCCGGAGGAGTCGTCGTAGAACGTGATCAGCGGTGCGGCGGGGTCCGCGGCAAGACGCGCCGTGAGGAGCGCCGCGGCGGGCATGGGCCGCAATCCGGGGTGGTCGCTGGTGGCGTGGTGGCGGGAGTGGCGGGAGGG
>CAXTUZ010000142.1:4458-4911 GCA_964247525.1 uncultured bacterium | reverse complement strand
GCGCTGTACCTCACCGAGGACGCCCCGGCCGCTTCCCGCTCGGCCGGGGCGTCCTCGGTGAGGTACAGCGCTGCGCGGATCCCGAGAGCCGTCCGGCCGAGACCGCCCGCACTGCTCGGACGCTCCGCCGGGTCCTTGGCGAGGGCGCGGACCACGAGCGAGACCACCGGGCCGGGCAGCCCGCTGGGGAGCGGCGGAATCGGGTCGCGCTGATGTGCCAGCGCCACCTCGACGGGGCTGTCCGCCTCGAACGGCCGCCGGCCGGCGAGACATTCGTACGCGACGACACCGAGCGCGTAGACGTCGGACGCCGGCGACGCGGTCCTGCCCCGGGCCTGCTCGGGGGACAGGTAGTGAGCGGTGCCGAGCACGGTGCCCGTACGGGTGAGGGGAACCGATCCGACTGCCCGGGCGATGCCGAAATCGGTGATCTTCACGACCCCGTCGGGTCGG
>CAXTUZ010000142.1:0-4448 GCA_964247525.1 uncultured bacterium | reverse complement strand
CCGCCTGCAGCGCGCAGGCCGCCTGCCCGACGACGTCGAGGGCCTGCTCGGGCGGGAGCGCACCCCGGCGCGCGAGCAGCCGGGAGAGCGGTTCGCCTTCGACGTACTCCATCACGATCCACGCGGTCCCTCCGGGTCCGCCGTACTCGCCGTAGTCGTAGACGGCGGCGATGCCCGGGTGGTCGAGCATCCCGGCCAGCCGCGCTTCGGCGCGGAACCGCGCCACGAAGGCCGGCTCGTTCAGGTATTCGACGCGGAGCAGCTTGAGGGCGACCGGGCGTTCGCGGACGCGATCGTGGGCGCGCCATACGTCGCCCATCCCGCCGCCGGCGATCCGCCGCGACAGCACGTAGCGCTCGCCGATCGTGGCGCCGGTGGCCGCGGATGCGGCCGGACTCGGCGCGCCGGCGGCGTCGAGAGTCATGAGCGGGTCACTTCGCATCGGCCAACACCTGCGCGAGGACCTGCCGGGCGATCGGGGCGGCTACCGCGCCGCCGGTCGCGTTGAGTTCCCCGCCGCCCTCCTCGACGAGGACGGCAATCGCGACGACCGGGTTCTGCGCCGGCGCGAACGCGGTGAACCACGCGTCGGGGGGAGCCCCCGGTACGTCGTCCGCCGTCCCGGTCTTGCCGGCTACGGAGACGCCGGGGAGCGCGGCGCCGGTTCCGGTGCCACCGGTGACGACCGCCTGCATCATCGTGGTGAGCTGCGCGGCCACGCCGGCGGAGATCGGCTGCCCGAGCTGCTCGGGTTCGGTACGCGACAGCACCTTGAGCGCGGGTCCCTGCTCCTGCGCGACGACGTACGGCTTCATGAGCTTCCCGCCGTTCCCGATCGCGGCCGCGACCATCGCCATCTGCAGCGGCGTGGCGCGGACGTCGAACTGCCCGATCGCCGACAGGGCTGTGTGCGGCAGGTCAAGCCGGCCGGGAAATCGGCTCGTCGCGACCGGCACGCCGACCCCTTTCAGGCTCGCGTTGAATCCGAACGCCTCGGCCATCGAGTTCAGGGCGTTCGCGCCGAGCGTGACCCCGAGACCCGCGAAAGCCGTGTTGCAAGAAATCTGCAGCGCGTGCAGGAGAGATGTCGTCACCCCGCCGCACGACTCGTTCGCGAAGTTGTGGATCGCGGTACGCGTGCCCGGGGCGAGGTAGGAACTCGGCGCGGGCAGCAGCGACTGCGGGGTGTACTTGCCGGTCGCGAGGGCCGCGGCGCTGTCGATGAGCTTGAAGGTCGAACCCGGCGGATAGCTCTTCTGGGTGGCCCGGTTCAGCAGCGGATCGCCGGGCGTGGCGAGCAGCGTCTGGTAGTTCTTCGCGATGACCGACGAATCGTGGCCGGTGAGCAGATTCGGGTCGTAGGACGGGCTGGTGACCATCGCGAGAACCGCTCCGGTGCGCGGGTCCAGCGCCACGACCGCGCCGCGCTTGGCGCCGAGCGCTTTCGCCGCCACCTGCTGGGCGGCGCGGTCGATCGTCAACGTCACCGCGCCGCCGCGGAGGGTCTTTCCGGTCAACAACTGGCTCAGGCGGTCGAAGCTGATCGAAATCCGGTTGTCGTTCCCGTCGAGCACGCTGTCCTCGCTGTGCTCGACGCCGCTGGTCTCCAGGGTCAGCGAGTCGTAGCCGGTGATCGGTGCGAAGAGCGCCCCGCCGGGGTAGCTGCGCAGGTACTTGAGCCTGTCCTTCGTCGGAGTCGACAGCGCCACGGCCTGTCCTCCGGCGATGATGTCGCCGCGCTGGCGCGCGTAGTCGTCGATCAGCACCCGGCGGTTGTGCGGGTTCGATGTCAGCGAATGCGCCTGACCGACCTGGACGACGTTCGCGTTGACCAGCAACGCGACGAACAGCAGCGCGAGCGCGATGGCGACCTTGCGGAGCGGTGAGTTCATCGCGCGGGCTCCGCGGGCCATGTCGCCGGCCGCCGGCCGGCATCCGAGATCCGGATCAGCAACGCGATGAGGACGAAGTTCGCGACCACGCTCGAACCGCCGTACGACAGGAATGGCAGGGTGAGTCCGGTCAGGGGGATGACCCGCATGACGCCCCCCACGACGACGAACACCTGGATCGCCATGCTCGCGGCCAGTCCGCCGGCGAGCAGCTTGCCGAACGAGTCGCGGACCCCGACCGCCGTGCGAAGGCCACGGGCGACCATCAGCGCGAACAGCACGAGCACTGCCATCACGCCGACCAGCCCGAGTTCCTCACCGATCGAGGAGAAGATGAAGTCGGTCCGGGCGTACGGCACGGTCTGCGGCTGGCCGCGACCGAGTCCGGTCCCCAGAATTCCACCGGTCGCGAAGCCGAACAATCCCTGCACGAGCTGGTAGCTCGATCCGTTCGGATTGTTTCCGGAGAAGGCATGCAGCCAGATGTTCACCCGCTGCTGAACGTGGCCGAACGCGAGATAGGAGCCATAGGCGCCGACCGCGAAGAGCACGAGTCCGATCAGCAGCCAGGACACCCTTTCGGTCGCGATATAGAGCATCACGACGAAAATGCCGAAGAACAGCAGCGCCGAACCCAGATCGCGCTCCCTTACGAGCACGAGCATGCTCGCCAGCCACGCGATCAGCACCGGCCCGAGGTCACGAGCGCGCGGTAGTTCCAGCGGCCCGATCGACCGCGTCACCACCGACAGCACAGGCCTTTTCGCGACGAGGTACGAGGCGAAGAAGACCATCAACAGCAGCTTGGCGATCTCGCTCGGCTGGAACGACAATCCGAAGAGCAGGATCCAGACCTTCGCGCCGTTCACTTCGCTGAAACGCGCGGGCAGCAGGCTCGGCAATAGCAGAAGCACAATTCCGAGCAGACCGGACGTGTAGCCGAACCGGGAAAGTGTTCGGTGGTCCGGCAGGAAGGCGAGCAACGCGACGAAGCACGCGATGCCGATCGTTATCCATACCAATTGGAGGGGGGCATCGGCCGGTGCGCCGTCGGGCGTGGCCAAATCGAGTCGGTAGATGACGGACGTCCCGACCGCAAGCAGCCCGGCGACGAGCGGGAGCAGAACAGGGTCCGCGTACGGCGCCCAGCGGCGTACCGCCACGTGCGCGATCCCGAACAGTGCCGCGAGCGCGAGGGCGTAGGTGAGCACGCCGGCATCGACCCGCTCGTCGACGCCGAGCAGGACCGCCGCCCGCGCGCCGGCGGCGACGAGGACCGCGACGATCAGGAGCCACAGCTCGGTCCCCCGCCGCTTCGGGCGGGCGACGGGGATGCCGATGGTGGCGGGCGCGGTCACGGCGCCGCCGGTGCGCTCGTGTCGGTGGAGCTCACGCTCGTGCCGCGTTCGAGGTCGGTGAGGATGCGGCGCGCATCGGCGTGGCTGTCCGCAACGATGTGCTGCTGGATCTGCAGCTGCGACTCCGGCGGCAAGGACGACACCAACGGGCCACGTTCCTCCACGCTCGACAGGTGCAGCGGGCCGACGGTCCCCGATACGCCGCGGAACACCGCGACGTGATTCTTGGAAACCCCGACGTAGTACTGCGTACGGATGTAGAGCCAGCCCGCGAGGCCCGCGAGCAGCACGGCGAGAACGAGCCCGAGTGCCACCACGGGGATCACCCAGGTGCGCCGCCGGGACGGCTGGGGGGCGTCCGGCTGCTGTCGCCGGCGCAACCCGAGTCCGGCGATCCGCCGTTTGTTCCGGGTGGGGAGCGCCGTCACCGGCGGCGCGGGATCGGCGGCCGCGCCGATCAAGGTGTGGCTGCCGCCTCCCTCGCCGGCTTCGACGACATCGGCGCCGACGGCGGTGACGTTGTCCGGCCCACCGGCGCGCAGGGCGAGATCGACGAGGCGGTCGGCCGCCGCCTGCGGATCGCGCACGGCGAGCGCGGCGGCGAGCGTCTCGGGAGACACGAAGCTGGACAGTCCGTCGCTGCACAGCAGATACCGGTCGCCCTCTCGACCCTCTCGTACGGACAGGTCCATCTCGATGCCCTCGCGCCCGTCGAGCGCGCGCAGGATCAGCGACCGCTTCGGGTGTACCGCCGCTTCCTCTTCGCTGATCTCTCCGGCGTCGACCAGCTGCTGCACGAAGGTGTGGTCCTTGGTGACGAGCGTCAGGTCGCCGCCCCGATAGAGGTAGCAGCGCGAGTCGCCGATGTGGACGAGCCCCAGCCGTTGCCCCGCGACGAGCAGCGCGGTGACTGTCGTACCCATGCCCGCCAGACGCGGGTCCTCGCGGGCCAGCGCCCGGAGTTCGTCGTTCGCCTCGGTCAGGTTGCGCGACAGCGCGCCGAGCACGTCCGGCCCCGCGGCGTCCTCGTCGAGGTCGGCGAGGCGGCCGATCACCACGCGGCTCGCGACCTCACCGGCGGCGGCCCCGCCCATCCCGTCGGCGACCGCGACGAGCCTGCTCCCGGCGTACCCGGAGTCCTCGTTACCCTCGCGGACGTGCCCGACGTCCGAGCGGATGCCGTACCGCAGTGCAAGGC
>CAXTUZ010000141.1:0-4916 GCA_964247525.1 uncultured bacterium | reverse complement strand
TGATTGCGCAGCTGGCCGAAGGCGTCACCCCTGCGGATCACCCGAGTGCGCGGTTCGTGCGGACCGGACGAAAGGGTACTTTTCGCTCATGCCGACACCGTCGCCCGCGCTGCGCGAGCTGTTGCTCGCCGCACAGGTCCTGGACGACGTCGATCTGGACATCGGATCGACCGGTGTCGTGCTGACCGACGGGCCACCGCTGCCCGTGCGATGGTCATCGCTGCTCGCCGCGGCGCGCGGCGCGCCGCTTCGTTCACCGGTCGCCCGGCTGCGTGTCGTCGACTGGTTACGGGTGCGCCGGCAGCTCGACAACCTGCCCACCGAGATCCTGCACGAGCAGGTCCGCCCCGTCGGTCTGCCGATCGGCCACGCCCTGGACCCGGGTCGCAGCTGGGTGCAACACGCGGTCCTCGGCGGTGCACTGATTCTGGGCGTGGGTGTGCTGGGGTTGGATCCGGCCTTACCGGACGACGTACAGGTGGTCGCCAGCAGCATCTGGAGAGCGGCCCGGATCTCACCGGGCGCGTTGTGGACGGGATGCGGCGGCTACCTGGAGCGGATGGGTGCCCTCGCCGCCACGCGATGGCAGCGCAGCGAGGAGGTGCTGCGTCCGATGGGCGGCTGTGACGTCGTCACCCTGCTCGGAGCTCGTTCGCTGCGCTCGGTGCTCGCCGAGAGCGCCGGCGGGATGCGCCCGGTCGCCGTACCGATGCGTGCGCGCGGCTGGACTTCGCTGTCCCGGCTAGACCCTGCTTTCGCACCCGCGGCAGCCGCCGCGACCGCCCCGGCCGAACGCGGGTTCGTTCGTCCGCTGCTCATCACGGCGGACGAGGTCACGCTCGCCGCGGACGGCCCGCGGACGCTGTTAGGCGCCGAAGACCCGGTACGCGAGACGCACTTGGCGGCGCGCGCCAGCTAGCGATGCCTCTGACGGTCCGCGTTCTCGGGTTCGACGACGCCGTGGCGAAATTCTTCATATCGAGGACCTGTATTGATGACATGGCCGCCCAGCGCTGACCTGAAGAAGATCAACGTCAGGATCTCGCAATTTATGATTCCGAGGTCAGACTTAGAACGCTTTCTTTACAAGGGGATTTCAGGGAATAAGGGGTGATCGCCGGGCAAGTTTGAAAAGAGTTACCGAACCCATATTGGAGGCGGTCGAGGAGTAGCGGTACCGCCCGCATCACGGCCGGCGGACAATCCGTGCCCAGCCAGAGAAAGTTTGGGACCTGGACCCGAGGGTGTGTCGTAGGCACATTATTCTCGTTCGTGCGTTGGCTGCTAGGGGGGCGTAACAGTTGGACAGGAATCGAGGGTTGAACGCGCTGGTCTACAGCCTAGCGACGTGCTCGATTGCGGCATGCCTTGCGCTCGTCGGGGGATGCGGCTCCGCATCGCGGGATGCGGCGCATGACGTAATGGACGACGGCAGTGCGGCATCCGTGTCACGCTCGCCGTCGTCAACAGATAGTAGTGAGGCTGCCGCGCAGCCTGGTCGGCCGACGAGCGACGACGTCCAGCGAGTCCTCTCCGCTTCCTTCGAGACGGAATCCCCGTCCGTACACTTCAGTGCATTGAGCGGAGAGAAAGATTACAGCTTCGGAACCGATGGGGGATCCGGCACGCTCACGGCCGTATTCGCCACGAGGAGCCCGACGGGCGACGGCAAGGGGCAAGTGATCTTCTTTTGGCATGGAAAGGACTTCGTTGGTGTGTCCGCGCCGCCCGAAGCGCTTTCTATCAGAGACATACGCCGAAAGGAAGGCGGGGGATTCCTAGTCACCTACAACGCCTATTCCGATGCCGACGCACTTTGTTGCCCCTCGCTTCAGCCGGTCGACATCTCGTACCAATGGTCAGGAACGGCGATGACGCCCAGCGCGCCCCTGCCTGAGTCGGTCACGCGAGGTCCGACCGACGTGACCGTGCCTCCGCGCTGATGTGGCCTCGGACTAGCTCGGCCGGGTCCGAAGCCTCGTATACGTCAGGTCGAAATCGTGCCTCCACGTGTCTCCGCCGTCGTGCGATCTCGTCCATGTCCCGGTGAGACTGTTCCCGGCAGCATCGATGAGGCCTTCGAAGCGCTGGTGGAAGCCCGGATCTTCGCGATGCTGGCGCCATACGCGGTCCTCGAAGGTCATGCGATAGATCCGAGAGACGCCCCTGTCGTCGGCGTAAAGCACTTCGTAGTCCTCGCGGGCTTCGTTGCGCCCTACGACTGACACCGACGCAGGTGGACCACCTTCTTCGAATGACGAACGAAGGACGAGGAACACGTCGTCGAGCCACTCGACACTCATCGCTCCCGACATGACGGCATCGGGCTCGATGAACTCGGCGTTGGTCAACTCGATCCGCCACTGGCCGACCAGCGTTTCCAGGTCGCTCAACGCAGGATTAGGCATGAGCTGCTGACGATCACCCTAGTCGGCGCGTCGCTCAGCACCGGACAATGGATCACCGGACGACTCCGCGGTCAAGTCTTCGACCGCCGTGATCGCCTCCACCAACACGCGGGCAACATCCTGGGCAGACAGTCCCTGCTCCCGCAGGATCGCGTCCCGGCTACCGTGCGCGAGGAACTCCGCCGGCAGGCCGAAGGTGCGGACGGGGGTCCGTATCCCGGCATCCGCCAATTCCAGCGCGAGCCGGGCCCCCACTCCCCCGACCCGGACACCGTCTTCGAGCGTCGCCACCAGGCGGTGCTCGCGGGCCAATTCGATGAGGCGCGGGTGTACGGGCAGCACGAAACCAGGATCCACCACCGTCACACCGATTCCCTGTGCCGCAGCCCTTTCCGCGACGGCGAGAGCGGTCGTGGCCATCGACCCGACGCTCACCAGGAGGATGTCCTTGTTCTCCCCCCGTGCCAGCACATCGAGATATCCGTACGACTCGAGTGCAGGGATATCCGGACCGACCGCCGACTTGGGAAAGCGCAGCACGCTCGGGCCGTCGGAGATCGCGAGGCACGCGCGCAACAGGGACACCACCCGCGATGCGTCCCGCGGGGAGGCGACCGAGATCCCGGGGACGAGCTGGGTGAACGACAGGTCCCACATCCCGTGGTGGGAAGCCCCGTCCGGGCCGGTCACCCCAGCACGGGCGAGCACGAACGTTACCGGCAGGCGATGCAGGGCCACGTCCATCAACAACTGATCGAACGCCCGGTTGAGGAACGTCGCGTACACGCACACGACCGGCTTCATGCCGCCCATCGCCAGACCGGCCGCCGAGGTGACGGCGTGCTGCTCGGCGATGCCGACGTCGAACACCCGGTCGGGGAACTCGGCCGCAAATTCGTTGAGGCCGACGGAGGCCTGCATCGCCGCGGTGATCCCCACCACGGTCGGATCCTCCCGGGCGATCTGGACGATCTCCTCGGCGAAGACGTGGTCCCAGCTGCGGCCGCCGGGATGCTGCCTGCCGGTCTTGGGATCGAAGGCGCCCGGCCCGTGCAGGTTGTCCGCCAGGTCGTCCAGAGCGGGCTGATAGCCGAAACCCTTGCGGGTCACCGCGTGCACGATGACCGGGCCGCCGAAGTCGCGCGCGCGCGTCAGCGCCGCCTGCAACGCCGGCAGGTCATGACCGTCGATGGGGCCGACGTATTTGAGACCGAGGTCCTCGAACAGCACCTGCGGGGCGACAAAGTCCTTGAGGCCCTTCTTCATGCCGTGCAGCGCTTCGTACAGCGGCGCTCCGACGAGCGGGGTACGGGCCAGCACGGTCTTGACGACATCGAGGACCTGCTCATAGCCCTGGCTGACCCGCAGGCTCGCGAGGTGCTCGGCCAACCCGCCGATCGTCGGGTCGTACGACCGCCCGTTGTCGTTCACCACGATGACCACCGGCCGCTGCTGGGCCGCCGCGATGTTGTTCAACGCCTCCCAGCACATGCCTCCGGTGAGGGCGCCGTCACCGACCAGCGCGACCACCCGCCGGTCGTGTTCACCCCGAAGCGCGTACGCCTTCGCCAGCCCGTCGGCATACGACAGCGCCGTCGACGCGTGACTGTTCTCTATGACATCGTGCTCGGACTCGGCGCGGCTGGGATAACCGGACAAGCCACCGGCCTGTTTCAGCGTCGCGAAGTCCGCCGCCCGCCCGGTCACGATCTTGTGGACGTACGCCTGGTGCCCGGTGTCGAAGATGATCCGGTCGCGCGGGGAGTCGAACACGCGGTGCAGCGCGAGCGTCAGCTCCACCGCGCCCAGATTCGGCCCGAGGTGGCCGCCGGTCCGCGACACGGTGTGCACCAGAAAGTCGCGAATCTCGACGGCGAGCGCGACGCACTCGTCGGTGGTGAGCCGCCGCAGGTCCTGGGGCGAGTGCACACGCTCGAGCAAAGACACGTCGCGATCGTACGACCGAGCCGCCCGATCGGGGTGTTTGACGGGGTCCGGCGATTCCTGGAGCGATCACAGCGGGCGGCGGAAACGCTCTCCGTTCAGTGCCGAGGCGACCACCGCCACCGACGTGGCCGCGGCGGCCAGCCGTCGGCCCTCGCGTTCGTACACCCCGAGCAGGGCACTGAGAACTTCGGGTGCGACGACAGGACCGAGCTCCGCGCGGGCGGTGCGATACCCCTGCCGGCAGCCCTCCACCGCCGCCGCGAGCTGCTCGCCGGCGAGCCGGGCCAGCAGTCGCGGATGGCGGCGCAGCACCTCGTACGAGCGGAAGTCCGGTGGACACAGGTCCAGCAGCCAGCTGACGGCACCGGAGGCGAAGTCCTCGCTCGCAGGCGGCGGTACTTCCGGCGGCCAGCTCGCGGGCAGGTACACGACCCGAATCTAGGCTGCTGCTCCGACCGGATCGGGGGGTTCGAGCAGCGCGACGCACTCCACGTGGTGCGTCATCGGGAAGGCGTCGAAGGCCCGCACCGCGCGCAACGCGTAACCGGCGCGAGCGAAATG
>CAXTUZ010000140.1:2511-5013 GCA_964247525.1 uncultured bacterium | reverse complement strand
GTTTCGCGACATCGCCTTTTTCCAGCCGGACGGGGTCGATGTGCATCGGTGTCGGGCTCGTAATGACACCTGAGTAGACGACCCGGTCATCCCCGCGATGGGTGACGCGCAGGTGGAACCCGCTCTGGTCGTGCCACAGGTAGTCCCCGCCGCGATCGCCGGCATCGAAGCCGGCGGGGGCGCCTTGCACCCGCGCTCCCCACGCGCCCGCATCGCAGGACGCGGGCGCCGACGCAGTGGGGCTGGTCGACGGAGCTGGCGTGGTGGACGGGCTGGGCGCTCCGGCGAGCGCCGGACCGGCAAGTAAGGCCAAGCCGGCGGTCGCCGTCCCAAGGGCACCGACGCTGGCGAGGGCGGAACGGGTTCGGTTCACAGTGATTCTCCGATCGATCGCGGGCCGCCTTCTGTGGCGGCCTGTACGCGATGTCCACCGTGCTCGGTCCAGGATCGAAGGCGGTTCGGCAGGTGTTCGGATTCTGTTCAGATCGATAGGGGTCCGCCGGACCCGGTGACGGCGACCCGAGCGCGGTTAGTGTGTCGCCGTGCTCGCCCGGGTGTGGAACGCCGTCATTGTTCTGCTCGTCGTGGCCGCTCTCGTTACGCAACTTGTCATCGCGATCCGCGTCGGTGGTCATCCCCACGACACAACGGCGGGTATTGTTCGCGGTAGTTCGTTGGCCGGCCGAATCATTCGGATCCTGAGTTTTTTCACGATCCAAAGCAACGTGCTCAGCGGCATGGTCGCGGCGCAGCTCGCGCTCCGTCCCGACCGGGATGGCATAGCTTGGCGCAGCCTTCGGCTCGCGTCGGTGGTCGGTATAACGGTGACGGGCATCGTGTACTCGACCGTGCTCGCACAAATCCACGAGCCCGACGGCACCGCCGAAACATTCGTCAATACCCTCGTGCACTACCTCGTACCGATCATGATGGTCGTGGGCTGGCTAGCGTTCGGGCCACGCCCCCGAATCGACCGGAACGCCGTGTTCGGCTCTGTGCTGTTCCCGGCCTTATGGCTGATCTACACATTTGTTCGCGGCGCGATCTGGCGCTGGTATCCGTATCCCTTCCTCGACGTCGTGACCCACGGATATCCTCGCGTAATCCTCAACGCGCTGCTCGTCACGATCGTGCTCGCTGCCGTCGCAGGCACGTACGCACTGGGCGATCGACGACTTTTCGCGGTCCCACGTTCGCGGTCCGAACGCGTTATAAAGGGGCGCAGGTCGTTTTACTCCGAGGACACGTCTCGCCGCCGATCGGCCATTTCCTCGAGCAAAGCGGAACGCTGGTCGCGAAGGTGAGCGGCCAGCTCGAACTCCTCCGAAGCCGCCGCCTGCGCCATCTCCAATTCGATCCGCGCGAGTAGCGGCCCCAACTCGTTGTTGTGAAGCGCCTCGAGTTGAACTTTGGTCGTCCTCGTGAATCCGCCAGGTCCCGACTCGCCCAGAATTGGCATCTCGGCGGGTACGGCACCGATGTGGTGCCGCCGGCCCGTCTGGGGCAGTGGCGTGCGAGCACGTTTTCGCACGAGGTCGCGTGCCCGCCTGGACGGTTCGGGAAGCTCGCTGGCCACCGTCGGAGCCTACGTGGTTATCTCGCTGAGCATGGTGGTGACCAGGCTTTGGGCGGCCCACCGGAGGACGTCTTCTTCGCGGTCGGGTTGCATCCCGCAGATGTCGCGCAGGACGACCATCGCCTCCCAGCCCGCGACGAGCGCGAGGGCGCCGCGTAGCCGGTCGAATTGCTCGTCGGTCAGTGTGTCGCGCAGGGGTTCAATTGCTCGTTCGATCCACTCGAGCCGGCGATATCCTCGGCGCGGTTCGCCCGCGGCGCGAGGCGGTGCGTCCACAGTGAGGCGGATGATCTTCCGCCCGAGTGGCAGTGTTTCGGGCGCCGAACTCGCCATGCTGCGCAGCAACGCGTCGACACGCTCCGCGGCATTGCCCGTCTCGCCGGGGCCCCCGTCCGTGCCCAGCGCCGCATCGACGGTCTGCGCGCTCAGTGCGCCCACGGTGGCGTCGAGGAGCAGCTGGTCGAGCGTCGGAAAGTGCAGGTAGACCGTGCGGCGTGCGACATCGGCCGCGAGGGCGATGTCATCGATGGAGGGGTCCGCGCCGCCAGCGATGAGGCGGCTTGCTGCAGCCAGAATCACGCCGCGCGTACGTCGCCGTTGCGCCGAACGTCCCGGCCCCTCGGACTTGGGTGATTCCGCCGTGGCGGGGGCTTGACGCTGGGCCATGCGCTCTAGTATATCTGAATGCACCCAATGCACACCTATGCAATGTGAGGACGCCGATCATGGTTCGATTTGTCAATTGCTTTGAGGTTCCTGTCGGACGCGAGCAGGAGTTCTACGCTCTATGGAAAGAAGTGAACGCGTACATGGTGCAAAAGCCCGGGTACGTCGGTCATCACCTGCTGCGGTCACTCTCGGGTGACGCGCGCTTCCAGTTCGTCAATGTGGCCGAGTGGGCGAGCGCCGAGCATGTGCGCTCAGCC
>CAXTUZ010000140.1:0-2501 GCA_964247525.1 uncultured bacterium | reverse complement strand
TCATTGGGCCCGTGGGGCCGCGCGCCTCGCTGGCGCGCCCCGCCCACGACGAGGGCTTCCGCGCTCTCGCGATGCGACCGGAGTTTGCGCCGTTCACATCCATCCCGGCGGTCTACGAGTTGGTGCACTCGGGCGAAGTACAGCCCTGAGCCGGCCCGACGACGCCACGGACAGGAGCGGTCACACGGGCTGGTGGATCTCGATCAAGCCTTCAAGGCCTTTCATGTCGCCCGCGTTGTACGTCCACAACGTTGCGTGATGAGCGGCGGCGGTCGCAGCGATAAGGAGGTCGGCGACGCGCGCGCGCGGCTGGCGCCCCGCTGCGACCACCGCCGCGGCCAGGCGGCCGTACTCACGTGCCACCGAGCCATCGACTGACAGAGCATCGAAAGTGCGCTCGATGATGCTCAACCGGCGGAGCCGCTCCGCCCTCACTGCGGGCGCCGTCGCAACCAGCACACCGAAATGAAGTTCCGCCAACGACACCGCGGAAATTGCGACCTCGGCGTCGCTCAGACCCGGATCGGGACCCAACAACACGCTCGTATCGAGCACGGCTCTCATCGGGTGAACGGGTCAACGACGGCGCTGTCGATCGCGTCTTGGTCGCGCACCCACTCCTTGTCGGCGGCCCCACCGAACACCTCGGCGATGTCGGTGCTCCGTCGCCAACGGCTCTTGCGTACAGGGCCTAACTCAGCCACCTCCCGGCCAGAAACCGTGACTGTGATTACTTCACCGGCCTCGGCTCTCCGCACCAGCTCACTGGCCTGTTGTCGCAGCTCGCGCAGACCCGTTCTCGTCATGACGTGCACGCTAGCACATGTGCTACCTATCCGGGCCTCGCGGGCGTCACGAGTAGCGCGACGCGCTGCCCCCGTCTAGTGACCCCAACTTCACCCGTTCAGATATCGACGTGCGTGCTGACGTAACGGCCCCGGGTTGTCGGCGCATGCCGACGCCCGTGCCGACGCAGCGGGTGGCGTGCCGACGGCAAGCGGCAGAAAGGCTTCGACCATGCCGCCGTCGGGACCGCCGCGCGCGACGATGTCACCGCCCACCTCCACTGCCCGCTCCCGCATCGACGACAGACCACCCCGGCAATCCAGCCGTCCACGGTTCGACCGCGATCTCGCACCTCGACGAGCAGCGCGCCCTCGACGACCTCCAACCGCACGCGCGCGCCGTCGGTTCCGCTGTGCCGGGCCGCATTCCTGAGCGCCTTCAGCACGATCCGATACGCCGCTACCTCGATCGCCGCGGGAAGGGCGGGTAACGCCTCGGGAGTGGCGAAGTCGACCTGGAGCAGCGTCACTCTGTCGAGGCGCCGCGCATTCAGCCCTCGATGGCGTCTAGCGATCGGAGCCGTTCGACGTGGCGTTGCTGCAGCTCGGTGGAGCGTCGCATGAAGTCGATGACGAGCCGAAGTTCCTTGACCGTGTACTGGCTCAACAGTTGCTGGGCCCCGTCAGCAATGAGCGGGCCGAGGAGCGCGGCGGCGCCTTGCTGCGCCTCCCGGGTTGCGCGCACGATTGTTTTGCGGCGATCGGTCGGGTGCGGCGACCGCTCGATGTAACTCGCGCGCTCGAGGCGGTCGAGCATCGGCGTGACAGCGCCGGAGGTCAGGCCGAGTCGGGCGGCGAGGAAACCGGGGGCGGCTTCAGGTTTGTCCTGAAGCAGGATCTCCAGGCACCGCAGGTCGGTCTCATTAACGCCGAGCAGACGCGCGACTTCCCGGTCGAAGTCATCGACCGCGCCCTGATAGGCACGCACGGCCTCACCGACATCGGCGGCGATGGGCGGCAGTCCCACGTCGTCTTTCGTCCCATTATCGCTTGACATATAAGTATCTTGACAATCGCTCGATTCTTGCTTTACACTCAAGATACCTTACCGCCAAGTGAACTCGGAGGCCTGCATGGCCAAGACAGATAGCACCCTGATTCCGCTGACCCGGAGCGAGCAGGTGACACTTCGCACGGCTGCGTACGGTGCGGTCATTTTGATTTCGCTGGCGCTGCCCGGTGTCGTGTCCGCCACGCGGCAGAACGTCACCGGCGCGAAGATCCTTACCGGCGCAACGGGAATCGTCGGGCGCGTGCTGTCCGGCAAGGGAAAGTTTTACCTCAAGGGCGCGAGCGCAGCCGAGATCGCCGACCAGGTGCTTCCCGCGCTCGGCGAGACGGTTGAGACCCTCGCCGCGAAGGCACCCGCCGAGGTCGGCGAGTTCCGCCGTGCCGTGCTGACCGCGGTGCGTCAGGCGGCGGCGACCGGCCGCGGCGCGGGGCCGGCGCATAACGACATGATCGACAAGATCCAGGCCGCGCTCGCCGGCAACCGGCATTGAGCGGGCATTCATCGCCGGCTCTCGGGCAGCCCGGTACAACGGTGAGCACGGCGACATCCCCCGAGACATCGACGCCCAGTTCCCCACATCCCCACCCGAATCGGGGAACGCGCTCGAGCAACGCCTGCCGCTGCTGCTCGCATTCGAGGCACGC
>CAXTUZ010000139.1:0-5041 GCA_964247525.1 uncultured bacterium | reverse complement strand
GCTGGGTCGCCGTCACCGACGGGATCATCGTCGGGGTCGGCAGTTCTCTCGACCAGGAGCCGGCCGCCGCGCAGATCATCTCGGCGTCCGGATGCCTCGTCACGCCCGGGTTGGTCAACACCCACCACCACATGTTCCAGAATCTCACCCGTTCGCACGCCCCGGTCGTCAACCGCTCGCTGTTCGACTGGCTGACCGGCCTCTATCCGCTGTGGGCCGCGATCGACGAGCAGGCCTCGTACCTCGCCGCGTGGATCGGATTGGCCGAACTGGCGCTCGGTGGCTGCACGACCTCGACCGACCATCTCTACATCAGCCCGAGGGGGGGTGGGGATCTGTGGTCGGCGCGGATCGCCGCGTCACACGAGAGCGGGCGGCGGTTCCACCCGACCCGCGGCTGGATGAGCCTGTCGGTCAAGGACGGCGGGCTGCCTCCGGACACCGTCGTGCAGGACGACGAGGAGATACTCGCCGACTCCGAACGACTGGTTCTCTCCTACCACGACCCGGCGTACGGGGCGATGCTCCGGATCGCGCTGGCGCCGTGCTCGCCGTTCAGCGTCTCCCCGGGGCTGATGCAGCGCACGGCCGCGCTTGCCGAGAAGCTCGACGTACGGCTGCACACGCATCTCGCGGAGGATCCTGAGGAGGACACCTACTGCCTGGCGACGTACGGGCGCCGGCCGATCGAGCACTTCGAGGAGTGCGGCTGGCTCTCGGACCGCTCCTGGGTGGCGCACTGCATCTACCCCAACGACGCGGAGGTCACCCGGCTGGGTGCCGCCGGCGTCGGAGTGGCGCACTGCCCCAGCTCGAACATGCTGATCGGTGGCGGCGGCTTCGCGCCGGTCCGCGAGTACCGGGCCGCCGGTGTGCCCGTCGGCCTCGGCTGCGACGGGTCGGCCTCGACCGACGCCGCATCCCTGTGGCTCGAATCCCGTACGGCCCTCCTGCTCGGCCGGCAACGCAAGGGTCCGACGGGGATGACCGCACGCGAGGTGCTCGAGATCGGGACCCTCGGCGGCGCCGGGTGCCTCGGGCGACGGGGTGAGATCGGCGAGCTCTCGGTCGGTGCGGTCGGGGATCTGGTGTGCTGGCCGTTGGAGGGCATCGCGTTCGCGGGCGCCGTCTCCGATCCCATCGAGACATGGCTCCGCTGCGGCCCGAATGCCGCGCGTCACACCATCGTCAACGGGCGCGTCGTCGTCCGGGACGGGATCCTCACCGCCCCCGGTGTGGAGGAGAAATTGCGCGCCCACCAGGCCGTATCTCGCCGAATCCAGGGCTTGTCGTAACCAGCCGGTTCGGTCGCCACAGACCGGAGGTTTACCGCTCGATTCCAGGAAACTCACGTCAAGAAGGCCTCCGGGCCGAGGGTTTCCTGGAATCGAACGGCGTGGGGGGTGAGAGCCGGTCAGCGCAGGCCGTACGAGGTCAGGGCCTTCCGGTACGCGACGGCGACCCGGTCGAAGCGCACGTGCAGCTCGTCGGCGACGTCGAGCGGGCGTGCTTCGGGTTTCTGGCTCTCCTCGACGGGACGATCCTGCTCGGCGAGCACCTCCTGGAACTCGGCGTACGGCTCGTCGGCGCCGCCGAGGTCGAAGTCGCGTGACTGGAAGCAGTAGCCGGTGCACTCGTCGTCGCTACGAGGCTGCACCGCGAAGAACAGCGTCCGATGGCTGTCGTTGTCGGTGTACGTGCACTGCAGATGAATCGCGTACGGCAACGACAGCACGTACGTGTTCGTCTGAAGGCCGGTCGCCCCGGCCACGTCCGTGACCGCGTACTCCTCGTTCGTGTTCGGAACCTGCATCGTGAGCTGATAGCGAAGCTCGTGGCCGTCGGTATCTACCCGGTGCGGCGGCACGACCAGGTCGTTCTTCACCCCGAGCAGGCCGTCGTGGAGCCAGCCGAGATGCCCGAAGTCGGTGAAGTTCTCGACCATCCGGGCGGCCCCGGTGCGCCAGGTGTACGGGGCGCACGGCACGTGCCGGTACGTGGGATCGGTCCACTCCGGGAACTCCGGGATGTCGGCGCTCGGCGTCCCGAGACACACCCAGATCAGCCCGAACCGCTCCTCGCACGCGAAGGAGATCGCCTTGGCCCCGGCCGGTATCGGCTGTCCCGCCGGCAGCTGGGGGATCTTCGTACACCGGCCGTCCGCGCCGTAGGTCCACCCGTGGTAGGCACAGATGAGCTCGCCCTTCTCGACCTGCCCGAGCGAGAGCGCCGTACCGCGGTGCAGGCACAGGTCCCGAAAGCAGTGCGCGGTGCCCGCGTCGTCCCGCCACACCACGAGGCCCCGGCCGAGAAGGACTGTGGCATAGGGGGTTTCGCCGATGTCGTGGGCCCAGCCGACCGGGTGCCACCAGTCGAGCAGCGGATCGGCATCGCCGAGTTCGCGGGAGCTGACGCCGCGGGACGGGCGGCCGGCGAGGGTGGTCATCGCGGGCGGCACATGTCGGCGAGCATCCGGCGCAGCTCGAGACCCGAGCGGTCGGCGCGTACGGCCATCTCCAGACGTAGGTCCAACGGCAGGCCGGGGATCGTGAAGGCGTTCTGCAGCGCGATGTCCTCGGTGACGACGCGCTCCTCGAACGCCATCGTGACGGGCAGCGTCTTCTCCGCCGTGGCCTCGGGATAGCCCGGCAGGTCGTCCCGCAGGATCTGGGTGAAGAAGCGGGTTCGGCCGATTCTGGCCGGCTGGAGCCCGAACAGGATGACGGTGTGCTGGCCGGTCTGCAGGTGCTCTATCCGTAGCTGGAGCTGCATCGGCAGCGCGAAGCGGTAGCTGACCCGGCGTCGCTGTTCGAGGGGACGGGCCCCCGCGGCCACGGCGGGGTCGTTCACGTTCTTGAAGGCGTGCTCGACGTCGGCACAGAATCCGCCCGCGTTTCGGACGATCTCGTAATCCGCCACCTCCGGCGCCGCATCATTGCCGAAGGTGCCGGCGTGGACGTACGGGAAGTGCGTGGCGTCGAGCTGATTGTCGAGCATGAGCGAGGCGGCGGTAATGAACTCACCGGTCGGCAGCCAATCCCCGACATAGTTGGGGTCGGCCGCCTCCGGCGCATCGAGGAGCGGCGCAACCGGTTTCTCAGGAGCGATCCAGATCAGGCCGAGGTGTTCGCAGACGCCGTGGGGCGGGCCGTACTCGCCTGTAGCGGTGACCGCGCGCCCCCGTTGCACCAGCCAGCGCCGCCCGAGCAACTCGACGACCATCGGCGCCTCGGGATGAGCCTCGACATGCGCGGCGAGTTCCGCACTCCTCGCGACGGGATGCCAGCCTCGCGCGAGCGCCGGCTCCTCGTTGGAAAGATACGACGGGGCTGCCGCAGCGGCGCGCGCCGGGTTCAGGGGCGTTGTCGGCGGTGCTACTGACATCGGTCCACGGTAGAAGCAGCGTGTGACCGACGTGTTTCGCTGCCGCGTCCGTTACGCGTCCCTAACGTTGATGTAGCACACCGAAACGCTGCATGCCTACCCTCGTGACATGCCTGCTGAGGTGCTCTCCGACGCGCGTGACGTACCGGCCCTGACCAACGTCAGCGCCCACAACCGCGCGATGTGGCATGCGGTGGCGTTGAGCGAGGAGGTCGGCGACCAGCCACATCAGGTATGGGTCGCGGGCGACCCCTGGATGCTCGCCCGCCTCGACGGCACTCTCGTCGCGTTCGTCGACCAGTGCCCGCATCGACTCGCGCCCATCACCTCCGGCCGGGTCATCCGCGCCGAGGACGGGCGCGCCCGGCTGCAGTGCGGCTATCACGGCTGGCGGTACCAGAGCGACGGCCGCTGTGACCTCATCCCCGCGCTCGGCAAGAGCGAGAACATCTCCAAGCGGGCCACGTTGCGACCTCCGGCCGGGCTCGCCGAGGCGTACGGGCTGGTCTGGCTCGCGCCCGTCGAGCCGTTGTATCCGCTGCCGGAGTTCGCGGAGTGGGGTGATCCGGCCTTCCGTACTGCGCGCTCCGAGGTGCTCCGCACCCACGCGGGTGCCGGACAGCTCATCGACAACTTCCGCGACGCCGCCCCCTTCCCGTACGTCCATGCCGCCTCGTTCGGAACAGACGAGGCGGAGGTCGGGGGCGGCGAGGTGACCCGCGCGGACGGAGCGGTGGTGGCGAGCTTCCGTACGCCGTATCGGGAGGGTGGCGTGGTCCGTAACCACACGGTCACCAAGACGGTCGGGCCGGCGCTGTGGGTCCACCTTCGCCTTGCCATCGACGGCGGCGCGACGATGGGGATCCTTCTCGCGTGTCTTCCTGAAACCGCCGTCAGCACAAGGGTTTTCAAACTCCTTGCCAGGGACGACATCGCCGATGACGCCGCTCTGGACGAGTTCGTGAAGTCCGAGGACCAGATTCTCACCGAGGACCTGGCGATCCTCGAGCGATATCACAGCACCGCCTTGGCGCTCGATCCACGTACCGAGTTGCACACGCGCTCCGACCGCCTCTCCCTTGCCTGGCGCACGCTGCTCGCCGACGCGGCGCGCGAGCGTTCCGCCGATGCGTGATCTCGCGGCCCTGCCCAAGGGCCACCTCCACCTGCATCTCGAGGGTGCGATGCGCCCGGCGACGCTACGGGAACTCGCCGAGCGGGACGGTCTCGACGTCCCGCCGGTCCGCGGCTTCGGCAGCTTCGCCGCGTTCGCGCACATGTACGTCGCCGCGTGCGCCGTCCTGAGGTCGCCCGGCGATCTCGCGCGCATCACCCGGGAGGTCGTCGCTGACGCCGCCCGCGAGCGGGGTCTGCGTGCGGTCGCCGGTACCCTTGCCGGTGCGGCCGTCCGAGATGCGCGTCCAGGTCAGATCGTGCTGCACGTGACGCGACTTCTCCGTGAGGTCCCACGTCACGTGCGCGGTGACGGTCACCTTCACGATGCCGTTCGAGAGGTTTGTCCACGTGTGATCGACCTCGACGTCATCGTCGTCGTTCTTCGACACGGTGATCGCGTGCGAGCCGGAGAACGTGTGGCCGTTGTACGTGCAGTTGCCCGGCTTCGCGCCGTACTCGATCGTCAGGGTTGCATCGGCCA
>CAXTUZ010000138.1:313-5045 GCA_964247525.1 uncultured bacterium | reverse complement strand
GCTGACCTGGAAGCCCGTGCCGCGGCCATCGGCGCCGATCCCGACCCGGCCGGCGCCCGTGAACACCTGCCGGGAGACCAGGAACGCGCTGAACTGGGTGACGATCCGGTCGAACGGGGTGCTCCGTTGCAGCAGGTAGTTCTCGTGGGTGCCGTACGAGGCGCCCTTACCGTCGGTGTTGTTCTTGTAGAGCTGAAGCGGGACGGTGCCCGGAACCCGCAGCGCCAGTGTCGCTGCCGTGGCCATGACGCGCTCGCCCGCCTTGTCCCAACGCACGACGTCGAGCGGGTTGGTGCACTCGGGCGCCGAGTACTCGGGGTGCGCGTGGTCGACGTAGAGCCGCGCACCGTTGGTAAGGATGACGTTCGCGAGACCGAGGTCCTCGTCGTTGGGCGGCGCGTCGACCGTGCCGCGGGTGACGTCGAGCTCGAAACCCCGCGCATCGCGCATGGGGTTCTCCTCCTCGAAGTCCCATCGCGCGCGACCGCCCGTCAGCCCCAAACCACTGGCATACGCATTTACCACGAGCGAGCTGGCCATCATGTGGTTCGCGCCTGGTTGGGACGGCATCGAGACGCCGTACTCGGTCTCGATGCCGACGATCCGGCGCACGGTCATCCCTTGAGGGTAGGCGACGCCTACAGGTACTGGCCCGTCCCCGCCACCGTGTCGATGTGCCGACCGGCCTCGGTACCCTTCGAACCGGTGATGAGGGTACGGATATACACGATCCGCTCGCCCTTCTTGCCCGAGATCCGGGCCCAGTCGTCCGGATTCGTCGTGTTCGGCAGGTCCTCGTTCTCCTTGAACTCGTCGACGCAGGCCGCCATCAGGTGCGCAAGACGAAGTCCTTTGGCGGACTCGACCGCGCCGCCGTCGAGGTAATCCTTGATGGCCATCTTCTTGGCACGGTCGACGATGTTCTGGATCATCGCGCCGGAGTTGAAGTCCTTGAAGTACAGAACTTCCTTGTCGCCGTTGGCGTAGGTGACTTCGAGGAACCGGTTGTCGTCGGATTCGGTGTACATCCGCTCTACGGTGCGCTGGATCATCTGGGAGACGGTGGCCTCGCGGCTCCCGCCGTTCTCCGCGACGTCGTCGGCGTGCAGCGGCAGCCTGTCATTGATGTAGATGGAGAAGATGTCCCGCGCGGACTCGGCGTCGGGCCGCTCGATCTTGATCTTCACGTCGAGGCGCCCGGGACGCAGGATCGCCGGGTCGATCATGTCCTCCCGGTTGGAGGCACCGATGACGATGACGTTCTCGAGGCCCTCCACCCCGTCGATCTCGGACAGCAGCTGAGGCACGATCGTCGTCTCGACATCGGACGACACGCCCGATCCGCGGGTACGGAAGATCGAGTCCATCTCGTCGAAGAAGACGATCACGGGCGTGCCCTCGGAGGCCTTCTCGCGTGCGCGCTGAAAGATCAGCCTGATGTGACGCTCGGTCTCACCGACGTACTTGTTGAGCAGCTCGGGACCTTTGATGTTGAGGAAGAATGCGCGGCCGTCGGACTTCCCGGTGACCTCCGCGACCTTCTTCGCCAGCGAGTTCGCGACCGCCTTGGCGATCAGCGTCTTGCCGCAGCCGGGCGGGCCGTACAGCAGTACGCCCTTGGGCGGGCGCAGCGCGTGCTCCCGGAACAGGTCGGCATGCAGGTAGGGCAACTCGACCGCGTCCCGGATCATCTCGATCTGGTCACGCAGGCCGCCGATCTGGGAATAGTCGATGTCCGGTACCTCCTCGAGGACCAGCTCCTCGACCTCGGACTTGGGGATGCGCTCGTACGCCCAGCCCGAACGGGTTTCCACCAGGAGCGAATCGCCGGCCTTCAACGGAGTGTCGCGAAGAGAATCGGCCAGCCGTACGACCCGCTCCTCGTCGGTGTGACCGATGACCAGTGCCCGCTCGGCGTCGTCGAGGACCTCCTTGAGCAGCACCACATCGCCGACCCGCTCGAAGTCGAGAGCGGCGACGACGTTCATCGCCTCGTTGAGCATCACCTCCTGGCCCTTGAGCAACGAGGTGAGCTCGATCGAGGGCGAGACCGTGACGCGGAGCTTGCGCCCGCCGGTGAAGATCTCGACCGTGTTGTCCTCGCGGGCGGACAGGAAGACGCCGAAGCCGGACGGCGGCTGGGCAAGCCGGTCGACCTCGTCCTTGAGCGCCACCATCTGGTCGCGCGCCTCGCGCAAGGTGGAGACAAGGCGCTCGTTCTGCGCGGTCAAACGCGCGAGTTCGCGCTGCGCGTCGGAGAGCCGCTCGGCGATCGCATCCGAATGACGCGGCCGCTCGTGCAGACGCCGGCGCAGGATCGCAATCTCGTTCTCGAGAAAGGACACATGCGCCGTGATGTCCGGGCCGCTCGAGGCCAGGTCCTCGCCCACAAGACACCTCCGCCCACAGACCGACGCGCCATCACCTGATGTGCCGCGCTGCTAGCTCCTGGCTAACAGTACCTGGCGGCGCGGGCCGGAGCCCGTTACCGCATCCCGCACCTTCCGCACGCCGGACATACGATCGTCAGGTGACACAGACGGTCCCGGCGGCTCCCGACGACTCCCTCGAGGTCGAGGTCGATCAGGATCTGTGCACCGGTGACGGGCTGTGCGTGACGTACGCGCCCGAGCTGTTCGAGTTCGACATCGACGGACTCGCCTACGTCAAGGGGTCCGACGGGGTGCTCCGCCAGGAAACGGGCGCCCGGGTGCCGGTACCCGGCAACCTCGTCCTCGACGTGCTGAACTCCGCGGAGGGGTGCCCCGGCGAATGCATCCATGTGTCGCGTGCCGGAACATCGGTGTACGTGGGCGGTCCCCGCACCGCAGTGGCCGTCTAGTTCTCCTCGGGTCGCGCGCCCTTGGCCGGACGGCGACGGCGCGGCGGCGCCATCACGCCCGGTGCAAGCCGGCGGGCGGTCAGGAGGAACCCGGTGTGTCCGATCATCCGGTGGTCGGGGCGCACGGCAAGCCCGTCGACGTGCCATCCGCGCACCAGTGACTCCCAGGCTGCGGGCTCGGTCCACTGGCCGCTCTCGCGCAGAGCCTCGACCGTACGGGAGAGCTGGGTGGTCGTGGCGACGTACCCGCAGAGGACTCCGCCCGGCACCACCACCGCGCTCACCGACGGCAGTACCTCCCACGGCGCGAGCATGTCGAGCACGGCCCTGTCGAAGGCCGCGTCGCTGATCTCCGCGACGTCGCCGTCCCGCAGGAACCAGCTGCCGGGAAGGTGGCCGAAGAACCGCTCGACGTTCTGGCGGGCGACGGCGGCGAACTCGGCACGGCGTTCGTAGGAAACCAGGGTCCCGGTGGTTCCGACCGCGCGGAGCAGCGCGCACGACAGCGCCCCGGACCCGGCGCCTGCCTCGAGAACTCGGGCTCCGGGGAAGACGTCGGCGTACCCGACAATCGCGGCGAGGTCCTTGGGATACACGACGGTGGCACCCCGGGGCATCGACAGGACGAAGTCGTGGAGCAGCGGACGGACCGCGAGATAGCCGGTACCGCCCGTGCTGGTGACGACACTTCCCTCAAGGCTTCCGATCAGATCGTCGTGGGCCACCGCCCCGCGGTGCGTGTGGAATTGCTTTCCCGGGACCAGCGCGACCGTGTGCAGCCGGCCTTTCGGGTCCGTCAGTTGAACGCTGTCCCCCGGTTGGAAGGGCCCGGTCGCCGTGATACCCGTGCTCACGCAGCCGAACGTACCGGTGAGGGACCGGCGAGCACCGCGGCGACGTCCGCGATCCGCAGGACACCCACCAGCTTGCTGCCGCTCATCACGATCCGTTCCCGCTGACCGTTTGCGTTGAGCGCCCGCAGCAGGTCCTCGCCGGCGAGCGCCGCATCGAGTGGCGCCGGTGCGGCGAGCACGCTCGAAAGCGGAACCCACGCGCGCCGCAGCGTCGGAACAGTGGCCAGCAGTGCTTCGGACAGCACGCCGGCGGGATGCTCCGCCGTTCCGAACACGACCGAGGCCCGCCCGGCGACCTCGGCGCGGCGGAGTGCCTCGGCGAGCGGGAGATCTTCGGCCACGACGAAGGCGGGCCGCGCCAGCATGCCCGCGACGAGGGCGGGCAGGCGGCGGGCAACGCCTGCGCCCCGGACTGCGCGACGGGCCTGAGCGGCGATGAATGCCGCCACGAACAACGTCACCAGCCCGTACGCGCCGCCCTGACGACTCTCGGCAACCGCGAGAAGCGCGGTCGCCGCAGCGACGACGTATCCCCCGTAGCCGGCGGCACGCATGCCCGAAACCTTGTCGCCGCGCCATCCCCACACGGCGGCGCGCACCAGTTGGCCGCCGTCGAGCGGGAGGCCGGGGAGCAGGTTGTACAGCGCGAGGAACAGGTTCGCACCCGCGATCCGGGCCGCGATCTCGTGTGCACCGCTGCTCTGCGCGGTGCTGACCCAGACGCCCGCGCTGAGCGCACCGAGGCCGACGTTCACCAGTGGACCGGCGACAGAGACCAGGTATTGCGCTCGTGCGGTCGGCGGCTCCTCCTCCAAGGCTGTCGTCCCACCCAGACCCCACAGGTGTACGCCACTGACTCGCAGTCCGAGAGCCCGTGCCACGAATGCGTGCGCAAGCTCGTGCACGACCACCGATCCGAGCAACGCGACCGTCACCGCCGTCGCGATCACGTGGGCGGATCCGGCCGTCCGCGACGGCTGCTCGTCGCGCAGGAGTCGGTCTCGGTCGCCGGCTTCGGAGCGGAAGATGATCTCGA
>CAXTUZ010000138.1:0-303 GCA_964247525.1 uncultured bacterium | reverse complement strand
GGGTCGAGAACCGCGAACAGGACGACGCCCAACACGAGGAAGGAGAGGTGCAGCTGGACCGGGATCCCGTGGATCCGGGCGCTCAGACCGCTCCGACGAGGACGTTCCGGACGCGGCCGGGCAGCAGGCGGCTGCCGACTGCGTACCACCGGCTCATCGTAGTTCGGCGTGGCGCGCCGAACCGCACGCAGATCGCGGCCTTCAGCGGACGCTCAGCTCGGCGGGCGGGCGCGCACAGCGGCCACCACGACGCCGTCCACGTCCTGCTCGAGGTGCAGCAGGTCGTACGCGGCGACCGTGCAC
>CAXTUZ010000137.1:0-5103 GCA_964247525.1 uncultured bacterium | reverse complement strand
GCTGGCAGGAAAGGGGCCTACGCCGCGCGCGGAGGAGCGAACAGGCCATCCCGCGGCGCGCCGGGCCGGGGCCAGTACCCCGCCCAGAACGGTTACGACGGTGCGCTCGCCGAGCCGGGGCGCGGACACCGAGCACGTGGCGGGCCGCAATTCCGCTCTCGAGGCCCTTCAGGCGCGGATTCCCGCGATCGCCTTGCTCGTCGCTCCTACGGGAGATCGTGACCCGCGCATCGTCGAGGCCACAAAACTTGCTGTGGCGCAGGGTGTTCCGCTGATCGAATCGACAAAGCCCGCCCTTGATCGGCTCCCCGGGCGCGCGCTCCACCAGGGCGTCGTGTTACGCGTACCGGCCTACCAGTACATGCATCCCACGGATCTGATCGCCCGCGCTGACGACGACGCCGAGCCGGCTTTGCTCCTCGCTCTCGACGGCGTGACCGATCCCCGCAATCTGGGCGCCTCGGTCCGCAGCGCCGCGGCGTTCGGCGGGCACGGCGTCCTTATTCCCGAACGTCGGGCCGCGGGCATGACCGCGGCGGCGTGGAAGGCGAGCGCCGGGGCCGCGGCACGCCTTCCGGTTGCGCAGGCGACCAATCTCACGCGGGCGCTGCGCGAGTGTTCGGACGCCGGAATGCTGGTCGTGGGCCTCGCCACGTCGGGGAGTGTGTCGCTCGATGATCTGGAGGCGGCGACCGACCCTCTCGTACTGGTGGTCGGAAGCGAAGGCCACGGCATGTCTCGTCTGGTCAGCGAGAGCTGCGACCTGCGCGTCCACATCCCGCTGTCGCGCCAGGTCGAGTCTCTCAACGCCGGTGTGGCGGCAGGTGTGGCCCTTGCCGAGGTGGCGCGACGCCGCCGTGTTGCCGGCCGCCTCTGATCCCGTAGCGCGGCGGGACGCCATCCCTTCCCGAAACGGTATATAACTCTCCGGTTAGGAAGTAGATCGATCGGGAGGGTGCTTGTGTGTGATCTGACCACGCACGCCGACGAAGACCTCGTCGACGCCGCGCGGGCGGACGACAAGCGTGCACTCGACGTATTGGTTGCGCGCCACGAAGGTCTCGTGCGCAGGACCGCCTCGCGCTACTTCCTCCCCGGAGGGGAACACGCCGACCTGGCGCAGGAAGGCATGATCGGCCTGCTCAGTGCGATCCGGGACTACGACCGCGGACGCTCGCCCTCGTTCGCCGGCTTCGCGCACCTGTGCGTCCGCCGGCAGATCGTGACGGCCATCCGGACGGCGCAGTGCCTCAAGCATCGAGCGCTGAACACAGCAATCTCGCTGGAGGCGGCGCCCGATCCGAAGGTCGGCGTGTACGGTCCGGTCGTCGCGGTGATCACCGACCCCGCGGACCTGGTCGGCGCGGCGGACTGGCACAAACACATGCGGAAGCGAATGTATGCGTGCCTGACCACGCTTGAGCTGGAAGCGTTACGGCTGCACCTCGGGGGAGCTACCCACGTCCAGGTGGCTGCTCGCCTCCGCCGCTCGCCGAAAACCGCTGACAACGCCATTCAGCGCGGCAAGCGGAAGCTCGATGCGCGCCTGCGCGAGCGGATGCTCGCTGAGGCCGGCTGAGGACCTGGTCGCTGCCTCTGGCTCCGGCCACGGCTCGAACTTCTCGGCGTCCGTAGACTTCGGTCTCTTCGCCGGCGTGGCGCAACGGCTAGCGCACCCGACTTGTAATCGGGCGGTTTCGGGTTCGAATCCCGACGTCGGCTCTGTTTTGAGATCTTGAGCATGAATTTGGCGGCTTTCCGTTTGCTCCTCGTAAGACGGGCGGTTTTCCCCTCGCGCTGGTGCTAACAGAGGTGCCCGTGCAGCGGGCTAAGTGGCGTCGGATACGAACCCACCGCAGACTGCGGCAATAGCAAGCGACGCTGGGCTTGCGACAGCAGGCAGCGTGCCGTCTGTGCCGCCAGGGGTCCGTTGCGCCTTCGGCGGCCTGCACCGCGGCACGGTGGGCATCGAGGCGGGTGAGGGCGGCGCCGACGGTACCTCCGAAGCCGAGTCCCGCTGCTGCGGCTTAATGTCCCAAGATGAGCGTAGGGCTAACCGTGCATCGCGCCTTGGAGTCTTCGACCGCTTGGCTGAGTACATAGGTCTGAGCAACCCGTCAGAGGGTCTCGCACCGAAACGAGGGCGACACGCTGCCGGGTCTACACCTCGCGGGTCGACGAGGACATCGGCGACCTTCGCGCTCGCGTCGAGGCGCTCGACGTCGTGACGATCCAATCGACGAACGGCTTGCGTCACGTCGATCGCGAATGCGCATCGACTCGCTTTTTTCGCGTAAGCGACACTGAGGAAATGGACACGGCATTTACCGATTGGTTGAACGGGCTGCAATCACCTGACGGCGGTGACCGAGGTGCGTGTGTGCCGGGAGGGATCGACTTTCTCCGCGAGGTCTTCCAGGAACGTGGCGCTGTGTCCGGGAAAGAAGTAGAAGCGGCTTGGGCGGACCGCATGATCGAGGTGACGCGTGCGGCGGTGCTTTTGGTCGAACGCGACATCCGCCGCACCACCAAGCTGCGCGATGCCAGGGTTAGGGTATGGGCCGAGGACGACCTCATGATCGTCACGTTGAACGGCGACTACAAAACCCCGGCCGTGTGCTCGATTCGCCAACCCGAGCTCACGTGCGAAGCGGCCGATTACCTGCGTGATTTCGTGGTCGAAGAACTCTGGGAGATGTGGCCGGTGTGCAAGGCCCACAACGTCGGCCTTTGGCCTGAGATTGTGCACAACTGCGCCGTGTGGCGCTGCCGGAAAGCGGGGCACGTCATTGCCGAGATCGGTGGGTTGTCCTAGCCGCCGTGGGCCGAGGTTGATTTCGGCGACGGATTGGTATTACGCACATTGACGGGCGACGCGCAACTACGGGATCGGCTATCTCCGACAACAGTCGATCTTTCCGGAGGGGTTGATCGCGGTACGGAGTAGCGCAACGCCGCGATGAGCGGGAGGATCCACGCACATGCCAACAGCCACCACCAGCCCGAGAGTGCGACGTGTGCGCGGAGCTCGAACGCGCCACTGGCAGGGATGTGATTTAGATGGAGCGCACCCACCTGACCGGGAGCGAGGTTGACGTGTCTCCCACCTACCGCCTCGACCTTTACCGGCAAGACGCCGGTCGGAACGACCGCCGCGTCGCCGCCGGTCGGTGTTGAGGCCTCGCCGATGAGTGCCAACCGGTCCAGCGGCCGGTAGTACGCCACCATGGCTGCGCACAGCAACGCTGTGCCGAGGACACGCGCTGGACCACGGACCGCGCGTCGCATGCCATAGGTGAGGAAGATGAGAGCGAAGATCCCCGCCAGCAAAAGTGGCAGCATTTGCAGGAGGAAGCCGCCGTCGGGCAGCCGGGTCGTAGCTTTGCCGATTAGGTCTCGGCTACGCAGTACCCACGGATCAACAGACCCGTTGATATCGCCTTTGGTGCGTATCAGCGGTCCATCGGGCCCGCGTGATACGGAGACCACGCGATGAACGAAGGTCGTGTCGGTGCGTCCCGGGGGATGGAACACGATCACCTCGCCCACGTGCACCCGCGAGGCGTCGACCCGACGGCTCAGTACGAGCGTTCCGACGGGCGCATCGCGCCCCATGCTCGGTGTCGTCATGACATGGCTGCGCCACCCGTTGCGTTGCAGCGCGACGAGCACGTCCGCGACCAGCAGGAGCACGATGGACGTCAACGTCGTGATGCCGACCTTCGCGCCGGACGTTGCCCGCCTCAAGACATCGAGGCTCACAGCTCGAGGTTCTCGGTCGGCCACGACAGCGTCGCGCTGAACGCTCCTTGCGCAGCGACGATCGTCATAGGTACGGTCAGATGCAGCCCCGCGGCGTTCGGCGACGATGCGACCGTGTTCGTCGCATCGCGGGCGATCGTGACGGCCACGGTGACGTTCTGAGCGAGGGTCGGGAAGACCGTGAACGCGGTCGTCGCTCCTAGCGCTGCCAAGGTCAACGAAGACGTGGGCGCGCTGCAGGCCGAAGCGGCGGCCGGCGCGGCGCAAGTAGCCGCTGCTCCCGTGACGCCGATTGTCACGTCGATGAACGCGCACGCGGCTGGGCTCACGCCCGGTACCGTCCCGGTGAACGCTGTCGTGCCGGCGTCGCCGAGTGCCCACCCGCCGGTCGCGGCGAGCGAGGTGAGGTATCCGTTCCACGCGGTCTGGGTCGTTGCGCTTTGCAACTTGGTGATCTGGTCCGCTGTGAGCGGCGGGAAGATCGCTGCGTCCGCCAAGGTGCCGGCGAAGAACGGTGTTGTCGGCGGGTTCGTCCATGACTTGGCTTCGTTGTCCCAGCCGGCGTGCCAATAGCCGCTGTAGGCCGTAGCAGTTTTTACCGCGGCGTTGCTGGCGACCGTGGCGCCGTCGACGGAGAGCACCATGCCGGCGGAGCCGACCGTGCCGGCGGCCAGATGCCACTTCCCGTCGAGGTAGGTTGCCGCCGGGCTGGTGAGCTCGTTGTTGGAGCCGTTCGCGACGCCGAACACGACGTGTCCGCTGTTGTCGAGCCACAGCATCCGGTCCGACATCGTGAGCCCGGCGGTCGTGGGGGAGTCGGCGAAGCCCAGAAGGGTTCCGTTGCTGGTGGTTCTGAACCACACGACTTCGGTGAATGTCGTCGGAGCGCTGGTCAGGGTCACGTTGGCGGCGTATCCGGTGCCGGACGCGCCGCCGCTGAGTCCGAGTCCGGTGGTGCCCGTCAGGGGCCCGCTCTGGGCGTACGAGAGCGTGTCGCCGCGGACCAGCATGGGGTTCGCGGCGGCGACCGCGTTCGCAAGTTGGACAGGGCCGCAGGAGCTTTTGGTGAGTTTCGCGCTCGTCGTCGACACGCTGCCCTTGTCGGCGACGACGGTGGATGCGGTGGCGCTGCCGCTCGATGGGACGATGCCGCTCGCCGCCAACGTGCCCGTGCAGGCGGCGATGTTCGCCGCAGTGATGGGGCTGTACGTGGCCCCGGTCAGGTCGCACTCGCTGGTCGCGCCGACCGTCCCGGCTGTGAGAACTGTCGCCGACTGCGAGCGGTTTGCGGTGTTCCGGTTGCTGGCGCTGAAGCCGCCCTCGGCGCCAGTCGTAGAAAAG
>CAXTUZ010000136.1:0-5135 GCA_964247525.1 uncultured bacterium | reverse complement strand
TGACCGACGGAACCGGCCACATGGTCACAGCGACGGTTGTTGCTGGGCCTGCGGGGTTCTCCTACGAAGTGTTCTACGCCGACCTCGGCGCCCGATCTCATTGGCCGAACACGTGACCTGTACGGCGCCGAACAAGAGCGACACATCATCAATGTCGCGACACCAGCGCCGTCAGCGAACCCCATCTCGCAGTGAGCCAACCGGCACCGCCGGGAGAGCGGGCGACGAGAATCGAACTCGCACTGTCAGCTTGGGAAGCTGATGTTCTGCCATTGAACTACGCCCGCGCGGCTGGCTCCAGCCAGCCGGTCGACCCTATCGCGGGACCGAGCGTTGTCGAGGCGAGTTCTGCCTACAGTTCGAGGTCCACCACCACCGGAGCATGGTCGGAAGGGCCTTTGCCCTTGCGGGCGTCCCGGTCCACGTAGGCGTCGCGGACAGCGCTGGCGACGGTCTTGTTGCCGTAGACGAGATCGATACGCATCCCGAGGTTCTTGTGGAACATGCCGGCGCGGTAATCCCAATACGTGTACGGCTTGTCGTACTTCATGGGTCGCGGCACGACATCATGCAGTCCGAGCCCGCGCAGCTCGGCGAGAGCAGCGCGTTCCGGCGGCGTCACATGCGTCGAGTCGCGGAACGCGGCGAGGTCCCACACGTCGTCGTCACCCGGCGCGACGTTGAAGTCACCGCAGGCCGCAAATCCCTGCGCAGCAGGCACTTCTACGGCCATGGCCGCGGTGTAGGCGGCGAGCCAGGAAAGCTTGTACGCGTAATGCGGATCGTCGACGGTGCGCCCGTTCGGCACGTACAACGACCAGACCCGCAGCGGTCCGCAGGTCGCCCCGACCGCACGCGCCTCCACGACAGGCACCGCGGTGCTCGCGAAAAGTGCGTCGTCTTCACCGTCGACGCTCGGCGACCAGCCGGGTTGCCCCGGGAACCCGGTGCTCACCGAGTCGAGCCCGATCCGCGACAGCACGGCGACGCCGTTCCAACGGCCCTCGCCGTGTACGGCGAGCTCGTAGCCCCGTTCGACGATTCCCTCGTCGGGGAAGGCCTCAGTGCTCGTCTTGATTTCCTGCAGGCACAACACATCGGGCTCGGCCAGGTCGAGCCATTCGAGCAACCGTGGCAACCGCGCTACGACCGAGTTCACGTTCCAGGTCGCGAGGCGCACCCCTCAGCGCCCGCCGTCTGACTCTTCGGTGCCCGTCACCCCGTCGGCGGCGATCGGCATCTGGTCCGTCACCGCGGCATCGGTCTGCGGCTCCTGCCCATCGGTCGTCAGCACGGTGGACGGCTCCCGGCCACTGACCGTCGGCCGGTACGCGGAGCCTCCGCTCACCGGCGCAGCCTCACCCGCCGCTGCCGCGTCGGACTCACGCTGCGCCCCGGCCTCCGCCGCGGACACCGAATCGGGTGAGAGCTGCGGAACGTCGGCACCCGCCGTCGCATCGGGATCGGAGTGCATCGGGCCGGCACCGACGCCGACCAGTTCGGGCACCGGCGCGAGGGCGCGAGCCAGGATCTGCGTCACGTCGAGCACCTCGACGTGCTCTCGTGCCACGCCCTCCTGCTTCTTGGCGGTGATCGCGTCGGCCAGCATCACCATGCAGAACGGGCACGCGGTGGACACGATGTCCGGATCGAGTTCGAGTGCCTCGTCGACGCGCTCCACGTTGACCCGCTTGCCGATCTTCTCTTCCATCCACATCCTGGCGCCCCCTGCGCCACAGCAGAAACCGCGGTCCTTGCAGCGGTGCATCTCCTGCTGGCGCAGCCCCATGACGGAGTTGAGCACCTCGCGCGGCGGCGTGTAGACCTTGTTGTGGCGACCGAGATAACACGGGTCGTGGTATGTGACCAAGCCCTCGACCGGCGTCACCGGTATGAGCGCGCCCGTCTCGACGAGGTGCGCCAGCAGCTGGGTGTGATGCACGACCTCGTAGTTACCACCGTGCTGGGGGTACTCCCGGTTCAGCGTGTTGAAGCAGTGCGGGCAGGTCGCGACGATCTTCTTGCTGGCCGCGCCGATCCCGTTCAGCATCTCGACGTTCTGCACCGCCTGCCCAAAAAAGACGTATTCGGCGCCGAGGCGGCGCGCGGGGTCACCGGTGCACGTCTCGCCCTCGCCCAGCACGGCGAACTCGACCCCGGCAACGTGGAGCAACTCGGCGAACGCTTTGGTGACCTTCTTCGCACGGTCCTCGATGGCGCCCGCGCACCCGACCCAGAACAGATATTCGACCTCGTCCGGGATCTGCTCGCCCGGCGCGACCACCCGGACGTCGAACGACACCTCGGTGATCCAGTCCTTACGCGTACGGGGAGAGACGCCCCAGGGGTTGCCGTTGTTCTCGATGTTGCGCAGCATCACCCCGGCCTCGCTCGGGAACGCCGACTCGATGAGGACCTGGTAGCGGCGCATGTCGACGATGTGGTCGATGTGCTCGATGTCGACCGGGCACTGCTCGACACATGCCCCGCAGGTCGTACACGACCACAACACGTCCGGATCGATTACTCCGCCCGCGCCCAGGTAGCCGGACTCTCCGGCCGGGCCTATCAGCGGCCGCTCGCCCGCGGCTTTGACGTCGGCGGGAAGGCCCTCGCGATCGGCCTCGGACGCGAGCAACCAGGGGGCCTTTTCGAAGGCGTGGTCGCGCAGGGTCGTGATGAGAAGCTTCGGGGACAGCGGCTTCCCGGTGTTCCACGCCGGGCACTGGCTCTGGCAGCGCCCACATTCCGTGCAGGTGGCGAAATCCAGAAAGCCCTTCCACGTGAAGTCCTCGACCTTGCCGACCCCGAAGATGTCGTCCTCGCCCGGATCCTCGAAGTTGATCGCCTTGCCGCCCGAGGTCATCGGCAGCAGCGGTCCGAGAGCGTTGGGTCGCCGCGAGAACGTGACGTTCAGCGGCGCCAGAAAGATGTGCAGGTGCTTCGAGTAGACGACGAGCACGAGGAACGCGAGGACGACGGCGAGCTGCAGGAGGATGAACGTCGTCTCGATGCCCTTGTTGTAGTCCCCGGAGCCGAGAGCCTTGCTCACCGCGTACGAGAAGAACGACGCCTTCGGCGTCGGGTCGTCGTACGGGAAGCGACCGGTGTTGATCTGCGCACCGCGGTAGATCACGAGTGTCGCCACGACCAGGAAGATCATCGCGAGAACGCCCCAGGCCGCGCCGGTGTGGCTCCCGAAGAAGCGGGACCGCTTACCGATCTGATGGGGGTCGTTGCGAACCCGGATGAATCCGAACACGACGAGGGCAAGTACGACAGCGGCGGCGAACCCGTCCTCGACGGCCCCGAGCCAGGCCTCGTGCCCAAAACCGGCCCAGTCCTGCTTGAACAGGGCCGCGTACGCCTCGACGATCGTGAGGCTGAGGATGAGGAAGCCCCAGAAGGTGAAGAAGTGGGCGATGCCGGGGACCGACCACTTGAGGAGCTTGCGCTGGCCGAACACCTCGGGCAGCTGAGCGGCGAGTCCGCGGGGCAGATCCTGGAAGCGATCCGGTGCGGGCTGGCCACTGCGAGCGAGGCTGAGCAGGAACCACAGCCGACGCGCTGCGATACCGAGAGCGACCGCGGTGATGATCAGTCCGATGACGAGTCGCACGCGTCGAACAGTACCGCCGGGTTACCCAGCGTTCATGTTGAGGCGGTTGCGTCCCGAAAAATCACTGACTTGAGTCGGGAAGACTCAAGGCATGCGGGTGGTTGGACCGATCAGACGTATGGTGGGACACGAACGTTCCACCTCTCTCACAGCACCGGAAGGCACTCATGGCACGAGCGGTCGGTATTGACCTGGGAACCACCAACAGCGTTGTCAGCACCCTCGAAGGCGGTGAGCCGGCAGTCATCGCCAATGCCGAGGGCAGTCGCACCACCCCCTCGGTCGTCGCCTTCGCGAAGAACGGTGAGGTGCTGGTCGGCGAGGTCGCCAAGCGCCAGGCTGTCACCAACGTGGATCGCACGGTTCGCTCGGTGAAGCGCCACATGGGCGAGAACAGCTGGCACTTCCCGGAAAGCGGTGACATCGACGGCAAGACCTTCTCGCCGCAGCAGATCAGCGCCTTCATCCTGGCGAAGCTCAAGCGCGATGCGGAGTCCTACCTCGGCGACACCGTCACCGATGCGGTCATCACGGTTCCCGCGTACTTCCACCACGCGCAGCGTCAGGCGACGACCGAGGCCGGCCAGGTGGCCGGGCTCAACGTCCTCCGGATCGTGAACGAGCCCACCGCCGCAGCGCTGGCGTACGGGCTCGACAAGGGCGAGCAGGACCAGACGATCCTCGTGTTCGACCTCGGTGGCGGGACCTTCGACGTCTCCCTGCTCGAGATCAGCGACGGCCTCGTTGAGGTCAAGTCCACCTCCGGTGACACCCATCTCGGCGGTGACGACTGGGACCAGCGCCTCGTCGATCACCTGGTCAAGACCTTCCGCGGCCAGCACGGCGTCGATCTGTCCATCGACAAGATGGCGCTCCAGCGGCTACGTGAAGCCGCCGAGAAGGCGAAGATCGAGCTGTCGGCTTCTGCCGAGACCAGCGTGAACCTGCCCTACGTGACGGCGAGCTCCGAGGGACCGTTGCACCTCGACATCAAGATCACCCGGGCCGAGTTCCAGCGCCTCACGCAGGACCTCCTCGACCGTACGAAGGCGCCGTTCCACGCGGCGATCAAGGACGCCGGAATCTCGGTCGCTGCGATCGACCACGTCGTCCTGGTCGGCGGCTCGACTCGGATGCCGGCCGTCACCGACCTGGTGAAGGAACTCACCGGCGGCAAGGAACCGAACAAGGGCGTGAACCCTGATGAGGTCGTCGCGGTCGGCGCCGCGCTCCAGGCCGGTGTGATGAAGGGCGAGGTCAAGGACGTCCTATTGCTCGACGTCACGCCGCTGAGCCTCGGGATCGAGACGAAGGGCGGTGTCATGCACACCCTCGTCGAGCGCAACACCACGATCCCCACGAAGCGCTCGGAGGTCTACACCACCGCGGAGGCCAACCAGCCGTCGGTCAACATCCAGGTCTACCAGGGCGAGCGGCCGATGGCCGCGGACAACAAGCGCCGGGGGATGTTCGAGCTCACCGGCCGTCCAACTGCGCCGCCGGGCATTCCGCAGAT
>CAXTUZ010000135.1:0-5298 GCA_964247525.1 uncultured bacterium | reverse complement strand
GAATTGACTGCGGCAGCGCTACGCTGCCGCAGTCAATTCCGCGCCGAGCGCCGCGGCTTTCCTGCGCGGCGACTCGCAAAGTTACGTTGAGACGCAACTCACCGGCACGCACCACATCGCGCACAGCCGCATCTCCACATCGGCGGCCGGCGGGGCCTGCGCGGGTCTGCCGTGCTCAGTGTGCAGGAATCCGCGCTGTGCGACGTCTATCACTTACGAAACGCGAGATCCGCGCCCGCTAGCTCACGCCGACCGTCTGTGCAAGCAACATGGTGGGGCGGGTGGGGCTCGAACCCACGACCGAGGGATTATGAGTCCCCTGCTCTGACCGGCTGAGCTACCGCCCCGTGCGTACCGGACTGTATCGAGCGGTGGGTGGGAGCCGCGAGCAACTAGCCGACGTGCGCGGTGCTCCGGAGCGAGGGCTCCTCGTGCTGGCGCCCGGCCAGGATGTCCAGACGGTCGGTCTCGGTGAGACCGCCCCAGACGCCGTACGGTTCACGCGCCGCCAGGGAATACGCCCGGCATTCGAGCAGCACCGGGCACGTCGCACAGATGGCCTGAGCGGCGCGTTCCCGGCGGGAGCGGGACGGCTCGCGTTCGCCGTACGGATGGAAGAACAGTTCACCGTCCGTGCCTCGGCAAGAGCCGTGCACCTGCCAGTCCCAGTTGTCGACGACGGTGGGCGAGTGGTCGTGCAGACCGTGATCAAGACCTGTGTTCATGTCTCGCCCGCTTTCTGTTGCGACATCGCACGGACGCCTCTTGTGAATGTGAAAACTTTCACGAGCAGCTTTGATAACTATAACCCCAACCGGGAAGCGCCGGTTGTCAGGGCGCGGGGTGAGGCGTTGTGTCAGGGACGGGGACCGCCGGCACGGCCTGCGGCAGGCCGGGGATGACCTGCGCCGGAGGCGTCGGGAGGGTGACCGGCGGAGCGGTGGCGGTTTCGGTGGGAACGAGGGTCACCGTCGGAATTGCGGTCACGATCGGGGTAGGCGTCGTGGTCGGCGGGGTTTCCACGATGGGGGTCGGCGAGACGCTGGCGACGGGCGTCGCGGTTGGGGCCGAA
This sequence comes from uncultured bacterium, assembly GCA_964247525.1. Lineage (GTDB taxonomy): Bacteria > Actinomycetota > Actinomycetes > Mycobacteriales > CAJCIY01 > DASYGP01. The sequence goes on along the minus strand of CAXTUZ010000135.1, from coordinate 4,226 downwards.
GTCGGGGTCGGCTCGGGTGGAAGCTGCGCCAGCAACACATCCGCCTGCGCAAGCAGAACGGCCACTTGCGGAGTGACGGGCGTCTGATGAGAGGCGAGGATCGTGCGCTCTCCACTCAGCAACTGCCGAGCTGCGTCGCGCGCGACGGGATCCGTAGGTGCGCGGGCCACCAGCGGACCCAGCGTCTCCTGGAGCGCTGTGGCGGCTTCGGCGATACGAACGGAGGAGTTGTCGTTCGCGGCGAGCGCGAGCGTGCCGTACTGGCGCACCGCACGCTCCTGCGTCACACGGGTGAACTCCGCGGCCTCGGCGGCGGCGGCGGCCCGTACCGGCGTAGAGGCCACAACGGCCGACGTCTGCTTCGCGCCGGCGTGGTGAGCCGTGTGGAGGGCAACCGCAGCGGTGGTCCCGGTGACGGCGAGAAACAGGGCGACAACAGCTCCGCGGACACGCCAGGCCTGATGTGCCCGCGGCCCGGGCGGTCCCGCGAGGCGGGAGGAAACCTCGACAGGGTCGGAACCGGCGAGTACGTCGAGGAAGTCGTCGTCGACGTCGAGCACGCGCCGGAACGCCCGGACCTGAGCAACGACGACATCCGGGTCCTCCCCGGAGCGCTCTGCGGCCGTCCTTACTTCCAGGATCGTCGCGGCGCTGAGCGGGGAGAGACCGGCCGAGTCGCCGCGGCGGTGTGCGTCGCCGCACCGTCCAACGGCGCGACCGATCACACCTCTGTTCACCGCTCGTCCTTTCGCCCATTCCACGCGCAGTCGAAGCCTCATGGTCCCCTTGAGGCAGTATGCCCGTCGTGGGCGTTTCACACGAGTCTTCGAGCGACGACCTTCGTGCGCGCGTCGCAGCGCTGAGCATCGGCATCCTGGGGGGTACCGGCGCGCAGGGACGAGGCCTCGCCCGGCGCTGCGCCCAGGCCGGGCATCAGGTCACGATCGGCGCGCGCTCCGCCGACCGGGCGGCCGAGATCGCCGCGCCGTTCGCGGCCGCGGGCTTGCCGGTACGGGGCGGTGAGAACTCCGAAGCGGCCGGCGCCGACGTCGTCATCGCCGCGGTTCCGTACGACGGTCACCTCGCACTGCTCTCCGCCCTTCGCGCGGATCTCGCCGGAAAGATCGTCATCGATTGCGTCAACCCGCTCGGATTCGACAAGCAGGGTGCGTACCCGTTGGTCGTGGAAGCCGGCAGTGCGGCGCAGGAGGCGGCGATCGCGCTGCCGGAAAGCTCGATCGTCGCGGCCTTCCACCACCTGTCGGCGGTGTTGCTCGCCGACGAACTCGTCGCGTCGGTCGATACGGACGTGCTTGTCCTCGGCGACGACCGCACGGCAACCGACCTGGTGCAGGAGCTCGCGGCCCGGATCCCCGGTCTGCGCGGCATCTACGCCGGAGGCCTGCGTAACGCCGGGCAGGTCGAGGCGCTCACCGCCAACCTCATCAGCGTGAACCGCCGCTACCAGGCACACGCGGGGCTCCGGGTCACCGACGTCCACTTCGGAGCCTCCGACCCGGTGGGATGAGGCCTCAGTCGTACGTGTGGTCGGCGCTGGGGAATGCCCCGTCCCGGACCTCCGCGGCATAGGCGGTTGCGGCGTCGCGCAGTGCGCCGCGCAGATCGGCATACGCCTTCACGAGCTTGGGCGTCGGCTGCGGCGAGAGGCCGGCCATGTCCTGCCAGACGAGGATCTGCCCGTCGCAGTCGGGACCGGCGCCGATCCCGATCGTCGGAACACCGATCTCCTTGGTCACCCGCGCTGCGACCGGGCCGGGCACCATCTCGAGTACGACCGCGAACGCCCCGGCCTCCGCGAGCACCTTCGCGTCGCGCACGATTGCCGCGCCGTCCTCACCGCGGCCCTGGACGCGGTAGCCGCCGAAGGCATGCAGCGACTGCGGGGTGAACCCCAGGTGGGCCACGACCGGTACGCCCGCCGCCACGATCGCGTGGATCGAGGGCGCCAGGGCCGCGCCGCCCTCGAGCTTGACCGCCTGGACGCCGGTTTCCTTCACGAAGCGGATCGCCGTCGTCAGGGCCTGCTCGGCGGACACCTGGTACGAGCCGAAGGGCAGGTCCGCCACGACCATCGCGTGCCGTGCGCCACGCACGACCGCACGACAGAGCGGCAGCAGTTCCTCGACGGTGACCGGAAGCGTGTCGTCGTAGGCAAGGACGTTGTTCCCGGCACTGTCCCCGACCAGCAGCAACGGAATCCCGGCTTCGTCGAAGACCGCGGCCGACTGCCGGTCGTAACTGGTGAGTGTCGCGAAGCGCTCGCCCCGCGTCTTGTACGCCTGGATGTCGCGAACCGTGATCCGCTTGATACGGCCCGCCGCCGCGTAGGGGGCAGGCTGCGTCAGATCAGGCATCGGCGTCAGCCCTCTCGCCAGTGGTTCGTGATGGGTACTCGGCGGTCGCGCCCGAACGCCTTGGCACTGATCTTCGGACCGGGCGGGTACTGCCGCCGCTTGTACTCCGAGACGTCGACGAGCCGCGTGACCTTCGTGACCACCTCGGGGTCGTATCCGGCCTCGGTCAGGTCGTCCCGCCCACGATCCTGTTCGACGTACGCCTGGAGCAGCGCGTCGAGCAGGGGATACGGAGGGAGGCGGTCCTCGTCGAGCTGCCCCGGCGCGAGTTCTGCCGACGGAGGCTTGGCGATCGAATTCGGTGGGATCGGCTCGATATCGCCGCCGCGCAGCGCTTCGGCATTCCGCCAGCGAGCAAGTTCCCATACCAGCGTCTTAGGCACGTCTTTCAGCGGCGCGAAACCGCCGGCGCTGTCTCCGTACAGCGTCGAAAAGCCCGTGGCGATCTCGCTCTTGTTGCCGGTCGTGAGGATCAGGTGGCCTTCGGCGTTCGACAGCGCCATGAGCAGGGTGCCGCGCACCCGGGACTGGAGGTTCTCCTCGGGTAGTCCGGTCAGGCGGAGCACGTCCTGGTACGCCTCCACCATCGGCTTGATCTCGACCACCCGATGCTGCGTGCCCTGGCGTTGCGCAAGGTCTTCGGCGTCGTCGAGGGAGTGCTGGCTGGAGTACGAGCTGGGCATGGCCACGGTGTGCACCCGCGCCGCGCCGAGCGCGTCGACGGCGATTGTCGCGGTGAGCGCGGAATCGATTCCGCCGGAGAGTCCGAGCGCGACCGACGCGAAGCCGTTCTTCTCGACGTAATCACGGGTTCCGACCACGATCGCCGTATACATCTGAGCCAGTTGGTCAAGATCAGCTTCGATCCGGCTTTCCTGTCGAACTCTCTGGGGCACAGGTGTTTTTGGCACTTCGACGCGCCGGATGGGGATCGGGGCGTCTGCCAACGCGGAGTGCGGAGCCGTCCCGAGCGGCAGGTCGACGACCAGTAGGTCCTCCTTGAAGTGCGCCGCTCGCGCGAGGAGCGTGCCGTCGGCGGCGACCACGATCGATCCGCCGTCGAAGACAAGTTCGTCCTGCCCGCCGACCTGGTTGACGTACGCGATCGGCGCCCCAGCCTCCGCGGCCCGGTCCGCGCAGAGAACGCGCCGGAACGCGTCCTTGCCGCGCTCGAACGGTGAGCCGTTGATGCAGATCACGGCGTCGACGGCCGCCGTACGCGCCGCGGCGGCGCGGCCGCCGGCCCGCCAGATGTCCTCGCAGATCGTCAGCGCGAGCTCGGCGCCGGCCACCCGAAGGACGAGCAGGTCGTCGTCCGGAGCGAAGTACCGGACCTCGTCGAAGACGCCGTAGTTCGGCAGGAACATCTTCGCGGTGCGGCCGACGACGGTTCCCCCGTACAAGATCTCGGCGGTGTTCTGCGGTGCGCCGTGGGAGTTCCGTCCGAGCGATCCGACGATGACGGCCAACTCGCCGCATTCATCGGCGGCGAGCGACTCCGCAAGTGCGGTGGTCGCCGCGCACGTCGTCTCCACGAAGGTGTTGCGCAGGACCAGATCCTCCGGCGGGTAGCCGGTAAGCGCGAGCTCGGGGAAGACCACCACGTCGGCGCCGGCGTCTCGTGCCGACCGTGCGTACCGGCGCACGGTCGCCGAGTTCGCGGCGAGGTCGCCCACGACCAGACGTATCTGCGCGAGGGCGAGGCGCAGCGGGGCGGGCTGGTCCTGGCTCACCGCTTCAGTGTCGCGCACGGAGAGGGGTGTTGTTCGTTTCCTGGAATCGAACGCTCCGGGGCCCGGAAACCTGTTCGGTTCCTGGAATCGAACAGGGCACCCCCGCCCAGTCTTGACT
>CAXTUZ010000134.1:0-5392 GCA_964247525.1 uncultured bacterium | reverse complement strand
ACTCAATCGAGTGGTCGCTGTCGGCGAGGCCGACGGAGCGCCCGCCGGGCTGGCAGCGCTTGCGGCGCTGGACGACTCACTGCCTCGCCACACCGCTGTTGCCGCGTACCTCCACGAGCGCAACGGCGATTCGGTGACGGCCGCACGGCTGTATGCCGAGGCGGCGCGCAAGGCGACCAACGCCGCCGAACGCGACCACCTGACGCGGCAGGCCGCTCGGCTCAACGCCGGCCGATCGTGACACAGGCGTTGTCGTTGTCGGTGCCGGTCGTTAGCGTCGGGGGCGCCCTCATCACCAAGGAGTTCATCATGGTCGATCGCAACGTCCCATGGCCGGCTGGCACGCCCTGTTGGGTCGACCTGCTCACCGGCGACCTCGGGGCGGCCCGGCTGTTCTACGAGCAGCTGTTCGGCTGGACATTCACCGCTGGTGCCGACCCAGAGCGAACAGGAGGCTACGAGCTCGCCACGCTCGGTCGTGAGAACGTCGCCGGCGCCATGCCGCACCGCGCCGAACAGGCCGGGCATCCGTCCGTCTGGACCGTGTACCTCGCCGTCGAGGACGCCGCGTCCACCGTCGAGGCGATCGCTGCAGCCGGCGGATCGATCCTCATGCCGATCACCACGGTGATGGAGGCTGGTGTCATGGCTCTGGCACGCGACACGACCGGAGCGGTCTTCGGTATCTGGCAGGCCGACGAACACACCGGATTCCAGAAGGCGAACGAAACGGGTTCGGTCATATGGAACGAGATTCTGACTCGAGACTTTGAGAAGGCAAAGGCTTTCTACGCCAGCGCATTCGGCCACACCTATACCGATATGAGCGGTGACGGTTTCGAGTACGCGACGGTGGAAGTGGATGGCAACACTGTCGGTGGCATCGGTGCTCTCCGGCCTGATGTCCCGGCGGACGTACCCGCTCACTGGCGGACCTACTTCGCGGTCGATGATGCCGACGAAACTGTCGACGCTGCGGTCAAGCGGGGAGCCGTCGTGATCCGAGCGCCCCTGGACATGCCGTACGGGCGGCACGCCGACCTGCAGGACCCGACAGGCGCCCATTTCTCGATCATCAAGCCGGCCGGTTCCAACGCGGCTCAATGAGGGTCGAGGCCGAAGCCTCGTGTCGTATGACGCAGATTCCCGCCACGACTACGTCGTAGCGATCGGAATCTGGTATGAGTTGCTCGGCGAGGACCACGGAATGCTGGTAACGCCGCTGCCGTGATCTCACGATTCCGGTCCGCTTCCTCACGGGAAATGCGACACTCGGCGGGATGTCCTTCGAGCTGCGCGGCTCCCCGAACGGGAGCCTGTTCGCACCAAAGCAGCACCGGCAGCGAGGCTCCGAGGCCGGATCCCGAGGGCGGCCGTCGATTGATGCTATGAATCAGTCACAGGCGCACTCGACGGCGGATGCTTCTTGGACCCACCGCCGGGCGACGTCTCGGAGTTCGTCGTGACGAATGACTCAGGCTCCTATGTCGCACTCGCTGAGTGCGACATACAGACGTGCGTCGTGCGCGAAAAACGACCGATGCCGTCCTGCCTGGGCAGCGCGGCGACGTCGAAGTGGATGTGTGCGACGGAACGCCGATCGGCGTCACGACTCCGGACGGAAGCGGCGTGCTGGGCTGCATCTACCTGCCGAAGACAAGAGTCGACATCTCGGATCAGTACCATCCGGTAAAGAGTGTCGGAGGCGCCCTCCGGCTCAGCCGCGCCGGGAGGTACGACCATGGCATCGCCCGATTTTCTTGTCATCGGAGCACCGAAAGCCGGGTCGACAGCGTTGCACGCCGCGCTTGCCCTGCATCCACAGCTCTTCGCTTCGTCGCCGAAGGAGCCGAAGTACTTCATGTGCGGAGGCGAGCCCCCCGCCCGTACGGAGCAACGCGGCCCCGGCGACGCGCACAGCGCACAGGAATGGGTCTGGCGTACGGACGACTACGAGCGCCTTTTCGCCGGCGCGCCAACGGGATCGCTGCGCTTCGAGAGCACTCCGTTCTACCTGTGGGACACCGAGTCCCACCGTCGCATCGCCGACCAGCTACCGGATGTGAAGCTCATCGCCGTGATCAGAGATCCCGTCGATCGCGCTTTCTCGAACTGGACCCACTTGTGGGCCGACGGGCTCGAGCCGATACCGAACTTCACCGAAGCGTGCGCCCGCGAACCGCAGCGGGCCGCCGCGGGATGGGCACCGTTCTGGCGCTATCTCGATCTCGGCCGGTACGGCGAGCAACTGACGCACCTGTACTCCGTGGTCGACCCGGACCGCGTGCGTGTCGTGCGCTACCGGCGGCTGGTCGACGATCCGGTACGCACCCTGGACGGCCTGTGCGAATTCCTCGGGGTGCGAACAGGCTTGCTCACCGAGGTTCCGGCCTCGAACCTCGGACGCTGGGCCCCGGACAACGCGGTGAACACCCAGCTGCGGCGGCTAATGCGTACCGGCGCGGCACTTGGCGCGTACCTGCCGCCCCAGGTGTGGCGGCAGGCGTCCAAGCCACTGCTCGCCTTCTTGCAACGTGGCTCGGCACCGCGCGATCTGCTGACGAGCGAGGATCGCACGGCGCTCGTCGGTCACTTCACCGACGACGTGGCGACGCTGTCGGACCTGCTCGGCGAGGACTACACCGATTGGCTCTCACCGATCGGCCGCGGCACGTACACCGTCCGGAGGTCGTGAGAACCGTTCGGCCCGGTGGTCTCGAAGTACGCGCGCAGCCCCGCCCCGTCGTCGACGACGCTCGTGTAACGAACAGCAAGTCCCGGCTCGGCGGGGACCGGTCCCGCCACCGCCGACAAGGCGTCCGCCCGGCCGCGCGCCAGCCCGGTTCGTTCGAACCAGTTGTCGTCTGCGGACGCACGCCCGTCGTAGAGCCCCCAGCAGCCGTCCTCGTCGTCCGGCAGGACGGAGGTCACGCGCGCGCCGCGCCGGTCCCATCCACCGCCGGGTCGCAACGCCTCGCGACGCATCGTCCACGACAGCCCATCGGGGCTCGTGGCGTACCACGTCGTCATCCGGTCGGCCTCGTCGTCCCCGTGGTCCAACGGATGGCGGCAGGCCCACATCTCCCACTCGCCGTTCTGGACGCGGACGACGACGTCCTTCCAGGCCTCGCTCGCGCTCCCGGGCAGAACCACGGTCCGCTTGCCGTCCGCCAGCTCCGCGGGTTCCCACGCGTCTATCGCCTCGACCCACCAGTGCTTGGACCCGGGTGTCGAACAGCTGACGTACAAGCGCCAACCGCCGTCAGGTCGCAGCACCAGCGCTGGCCGTTCCAGGGAAGCGCACACCATCGAGGCACTGGTCACGGTAGCGACGGTCTCGAACCGGACGCCGTCGAGCGATCGGGCCACCACATTCGCGTATCCCCGGCCGAGGTCAACCGGCCGTCGCAAGCGGTACGCGAGCCACCAGATTCCGTCGTGCACGACCGCGCTGGGAGCCCCGGCCCAGTAATGCGGACGCGGCGCGGGAGCGGCGACGACGAGGTCTCCGGAGTCCGGACCGAGTGCGCGGAGAACGTCGAACATACTTCCGAGCCTAGGCTGCTGCTTCTGCGCCACCGCAGCAAGGTCGCCCCCGACACGGCTCCCCTCTTTCCTGCAGGAGAACGATGACGTCACCTGCGCACCGCCCGCGCAAGCTCAGCGAGGTACATCCGGCCAGGCGTGGACTCGTCCTCGCCTGGCTCGCGTTCACCATCACCTTCGGGGTGATGAGGCTGCTTACCTGGCTCATCCACATTCACGTCGGTGGTTTCGGGAACGTTGACGCGGGCGGTGTCCACCTCCACCACTACCTGTACGGCATCCTGCTTCTGGTCTTCGTCGGAGTGACAGGACTGGTCGAGCGATCCCCCTCCTGGCGGGCGTGGATGGGCGTCGCGCTCGGCATCGGGGTGGCGCTCGTCGCCGACGAGGCGGCCCTGCTGATCAATTTGCGGGACGTCTACTGGGACGGCCGCGGCGCGAGCAGTGTGTGGATCGGCCTGGTCGTCATTGCGCTCGGGGCGGTCGGGACCGCCGTCACCACCCGTCGCTCACCGCTCGCCGAGGCACTGACGCCCGGCAACCCGCCGGACTAGCCCGAGCCAAGCCCGGCGGGATACGCCTCGAGCTCGGCCAGGAACTGTTCCCGCAGCCTCGTCGGCAACCAGGAGATCTCAAAAGCGTTGCGCTGCAGGCGGATCAGATCGCTCTCACTCAGTCCGGCAGCACGCTGATACGCGACGAGGTTCTCGGTGACGTAGCTGACGAAGTACGCGGGATCGTCGGAGTTGATCGACACCCGTACACCGGCCTCGTCAAGCTGGGCGATCTCCCGAGCCTTCATCCCGGGTGAGACGACACCGTTCGAGATGGGGCAGTTCGTCAGCCCGACGCCGGTGTCCACGAGCCGCGCGACCAGCTCCGGGTCCTCGATCGCGTTCGAGCCGTGATCGATCCGGTCGACGCCGATGTCGACGAGTGCCTGGCGCAGGTGCGTCAACGTCCCCGGCTGGTCGACATCGCAGTGCATCGTGAGGAAATAACCCTCCGCCCGCGCGCGGGCGAACACCGCCGCGAACTTCTCCGGTGGATTGCCGCGCTCATCCGAATCCAGGCCCACGCCGAGAATCCAGTCCTTGTACGGCAGCGACTCGAGCAGCGTGGCCATGGCGTAGCCGGCATCGAGGTCGCGCAGGAAACAGAGGATGAGTTCGGCGCGAATGCCCAGATCGCGCTGCGCCTGCCGCACCGCGCGGCGCAACCCCGAGACCACCGTCCCGAACGGCACCCCACGAGAGGTGTGCGCCTGCGGGTCGAAGAAGAACTCGACGTACCGAACGTTCTGCGACGCCGCCTTCGACAGGTACGCCCACGCCAGCTCGAAGAAGTCCTCTTCGCGCAGCAGGACGCTCATCCCCGCGTAGTACACCGCGAGGAACGAGGCCAGCGAGTCGAACGCGTACGAGTCGCGGATCTGCTGCTCGGTCGAATACGGCAGCGTGACGCCGTTGCGCGCGGCGAGCGCGAAGGTCAGCTCGGGCTCCAGGGTGCCCTCGATGTGGACGTGCAGTTCCGCCTTCGGCATCCCCGCGATAAAGACCTCGATCGGATTGGCCATTCGGAGAGCAAAGCACGGAGATGTTACGGCACCCACCGCGGTCGGCGAGGACGCGTCGGGAGGCTAACCTGCACCCCACCGAGCCGAAGGAGTCAGCGTGATGCGTGCCGCGTTTGTTCTCGGAGTAGCCGCCGGGTACGTGCTGGGAACCCGCGCCGGACGGGCTCGTTTCGACGCGCTTGCCCGGACGTTCCGCCGCACCGCGGCGCGACCGGAGGTGCAGACCGCCGCGGGTGTGCTGTCCGCCCAGGCGACCGCCCTCGCGCGGGG
>CAXTUZ010000133.1:0-5463 GCA_964247525.1 uncultured bacterium | reverse complement strand
CCGAGACCGAGGCGAACATCAGGCCGAGCGCCTCGGCGTCCGTCGCCGCCGAGATCGCGCCTCGGCAGGACACCGCGGGGCCCTCGACCGAGGTCGACAGCGTGCCCCCCGCCGTGCCCGGCGCGCCGGTCTACCGCACGGGGATGTTCGGGGTGCGGGGGTCGGGCGACACCTCCGGATTCGGTGGACTCCAGCGCCGTGTCCCCCTCGCTCCAAGCGCACAGAAACCCTACGGCGGCTACCTCGACGACATCGACGCGGCGCTTGCGCAGGCGTGGCCCGGTCACAGCGACTTCGTCGAGCGGGTCGTCATCCACCGCGGCGAGATGACCATCCACGTGCACCGCGACGGTCTGCTCGAGTTCTTGCGCACCCTGCGGGACGATGTGAACCTGCGGTTCGAACTGCTCTCGTCGGTGTCCGGGACGCATTACCCGGACGATCCCACCGGCCGTCCGCTGCACAGCGTCTACCACCTCACGTCGATGACCTACCGTCGCCGGCTCCGGTTGGAGGTCGCGGTGCCGGATGCCGATCCGCATGTGCCGAGCGCAACCGGCGTCTATCCGACCTCCGACTGGCAAGAGCGGGAGACCTGGGACCTGATGGGGATCGAGTACGACGGGCATCCTGGTCTGACCCGGGTCTTCATGCCGGATGACTGGGTGGGCCACCCGCAGCGCAAGGACTATCCGCTGGGCGGAATCCCGGTGGAGTACAAAGGCGCGACGATCCCCCCGCCCGACGAACGGCGGGTCTACACGTGAGCGAGAGCACCTACGCGCCGTACACCGAGTCGACCGAGGGCCGGGTCTACACGGTCACCGGTGGCGATTGGGACGACGTCATCGCCGGCGCCAGGTCCGGCGACGAGCGCATGGTCGTCAACATGGGGCCGCAGCACCCCTCGACGCACGGAGTGCTCCGGCTGGTCCTCGAACTCGATGGCGAACTCGTGACGCGGGCGAGGGTCGTCGTGGGGTATCTGCACACCGGGATCGAGAAGAACTGCGAGTACCGGACCTGGACGCAGGGCACGACCTTCGTCACCCGCGCGGACTACCTGTCGCCCTTCTTCAACGAGACGGCCTTCTGCCTCGGCGTGGAGAAACTGCTCGACGTCGAGGTGCCCGAGCGCGCGAGGGTGATCCGCGTCCTGATGATGGAGCTCAACCGGATCTCCTCGCACCTGGTGTGGATCGCCACGACCGGGATGGAACTCGGCGCGATCTCGATGATGCTGTACGGGTTCCGCGAGCGCGAGCAGATCCTGGACATCTTCGAGATGGTCACCGGATTGCGGATGAACCACGCGTACGTCCGGCCCGGCGGCGTTTCGCAGGACCTTCCGCCGGGCTCGGTCGACAAGATCCGGCAACTGCTCGTCGAGCTCCCGAAGGCGCGCGACGGATACGAGCAGCTACTGACCGGTCAGCCCATCTGGCGCGCGCGTCAGATGGGCATCGGTTTCATCGACGGCCCGGGCTGCATCGCTCTCGGCCTGACCGGTCCGATGCTGCGCGCGGCCGGTGTCGGGTGGGATCTGCGCAAGGAACAGCCGTACTGCGGTTACGAGGCGTACGACTTCGACGTCGTGACCCGCCCCGAGGGCGACTGCTGGGCCCGGTACGAAGTGAAGATGGGCGAGATGCGCGAGTCGTTGAAGATCGTCGAGCAGGCGCTGGACAAGCTGTCTCCCGGACCGGTCATGATCGCCGACAAGAAGATCGCCTGGCCGGCGCAGCTTGCGCTGGGCAGCGACGGTCTAGGTACCTCGCTCGATCACGTCAAACACATCATGGGAACCTCGATGGAGGCACTCATCCACCACTTCAAGCTGGTCACCGAAGGGTTCCGGGTTCCGCCGGGTCAGGTGTACATGCCGGTCGAATCCCCCCGCGGTGAGCTCGGCGTTCACCTTGTCTCCGACGGCGGTACGAGGCCGTTCCGGGTACACCTTCGCGAACCGAGCTTCATCAATCTCCAGGCGGTGCCTGCCCTCGTCGAGGGCTCGTACATCGCGGACGTGGTGTCGTCGCTGTCGAGCCTGGACCCCGTGCTCGGCGGAGTGGACCGATGAGCGCCGTCGCAGGTGGCGCGAAGACGTCCACGACCAACGGGCACGGAGTGGACCGATGAGCGCCGTCGCAGGTGGCGCGAAGACGTCCACGACCAACGGGCACGGAGTGGACCGATGAGCGCCGTCGCAGGTGGCGTTTTCACCGAGGCGACGCGCTCCGACGCGCGCGAGATCATCGCGCGTTATCCCGTTGGCCGAAGCCGCAGTGCGCTCCTGCCGATGCTGCATCTCGTGCAGTCGGAGGAGGGATACGTCAGTCAACACGGAATCGCGTTCTGCGCCGAGATGCTGGGCCTGACCAAGGCCGAGGTCGGCGCGGTTGCCACCTTCTACACGATGTACAAGCGCCGGCCCGTCGGCGAGCACATCGTGAGCGTGTGCACCAACACCTTGTGTGCGCTCCTCGGCGGGGACGAGATCTACGCGGCCTGCAAGGCCGAGCTGGGCGTCGGCCACAACGAGACCACTCCGGACGGATCGCTCACCCTCGAGCACGCCGAGTGCCTCGCGGCCTGCGACTATGCCCCGGTCGTCACCGTGGACTACGAGTTCTACGACCAGCAGACGGTGCCCTCGACACTCGCCCTGCTCGATCATCTCCGTGCCGGTGAGGCGCCGGACCCCACTCGGGGTGCCCCGCTGAGCAGCTTCCGCGCGACCGAGCGGGTGCTTGCGGGGTTCGCCGATGCGCGCGAGGGGGTCGTCGATGCGGCGCTTCCGGGAGCGCCGACGCTTGTCGGCCTCCGGCATGCCTCGACCCGGGATTCGGAGGCCGAGTGATGCCGACGACACCGATGCTCACCCGGCGGTGGAACGACGAGAAGTCCTGGACCCTCGCCGCGTACGAGCGCACCGAGGGCTACCGCGCGCTCCGTAAGACGCTTGCCGAGTTCACGCCCGACGCGGTGATCGCCGAGGTCAAGGAGTCCGGGCTTCGCGGGCGAGGAGGAGCCGGGTTCCCCACCGGCATGAAGTGGAGCTTCATCCCGCAGGGTGACGGGAAGCCGCACTATCTGGTGGTCAACGCGGACGAGTCCGAGCCGGGGACCTGCCGGGACGTGCCGCTGATGCTCGCCGATCCGCATGCGCTGATCGAGGGGATCGTGATCGCCTGTTACGCGGTCCGCGCCGAACGCGCATTCATCTACGTTCGGGGCGAGGTCCCCCAGGTGATACGCCGGCTGCAGGCCGCGGTCGCCGAGGCATACGGTGCCGGGTATCTCGGCGCGGAGATCCTCGGGTCTGATCTCAGCGTGGACGTTGTCGTTCACGCCGGGGCGGGTGCGTACATCTGCGGGGAAGAGACGGCCCTGCTCGAATCGCTCGAGGGGTTCCGCGGACAGCCCCGGCTGAAGCCGCCCTTCCCGGCCACTCATGGCCTCTACGGTTCGCCGACGGTCGTGAACAACGTCGGGACGCTCGCCTCGGTGCCCCCGATCATGCTCGGGGGCGGCGCTGCCTTCAAGGCGATCGGTCCGGAAAAATCGCCTGGTACCAGCATCTTCTCGTTGTCCGGCCGCGTGAACCACCCCGGTCAGTACGAGGCGCCGATGGGGACGACGCTGCGTGAGTTGCTCGAGATGGCGGGAGGAATACGCGAGGGCCACGAGCTCAAGTTCTGGACGCCGGGTGGTTCCTCGACACCGTTGTTCACCTCGGAACATCTCGATACGCCGCTCGACTTCGACTCGGTCGCCGCAGCGGGTTCGCTCAACGGCACGAGTGCGTTGATGATCTTCGACGACAGCGATTGCGTGGTGCGGGCCACTCTCAAATGGACCGAGTTCTACGCGCACGAATCCTGCGGCAAGTGCACCCCGTGTCGAGAGGGCACCTTCTGGATGCAGCAGATACTCGAACGCCTCGAGAGCGGTCACGGCACCCAGAATGATCTGGACACGCTCCTCGACACCTGCGACAACATCAATGGACGGTCGTTCTGTGCCCTCGGAGACGGCGCGACCAGCCCCGTGGCCAGCTCCATCAAGTACTTCCGGGACGAATACGTCGCCCACATGACACACGGTGGCTGCCCGCTGACGCCCCTCGGCGCGCTCGCGATCGCGGACTGACAGGTAGGACGACGAGCCATGACCCTTGCGCCCCAGCAGCCCGCGGGACTGCCGCCCGCTCCAGCGCCCGCGGATCTCGTCACCGTGACGATCGACGGCATCGAGGTGCAGGTGCCCAAGGGGACATTGATCATCCGCGCGGCGGAGGTACTGGGCATCCAGATTCCCCGGTTCTGTGATCATCCGTTGCTCGATCCCGTCGGGGCATGCCGCCAGTGCATCGTCGAGGTCGAGGGCCAGCGCAAGCCCGTCGCCTCGTGCACGATCGCCGTCGCCGAGGGCATGGTCGTCAGGACACAGCTCACCAGCCCCGTCGCCGAGAAGGCACAAGCGGGAACGATGGAGATGCTGCTCATCAACCATCCGCTGGACTGCCCGGTGTGCGACAAGGGGGGCGAGTGCCCCCTCCAGAACCAGGCCATGACCAACGGTGGCGTGGAGACGCGCTTCGAGGACGTGAAGCGGACGTTCCCCAAGCCGCTCGCGATCTCCAGCCAGATCCTGCTCGACCGGGAGCGGTGCGTGCTGTGCGCGCGGTGCACGCGCTTCTCGCAACAGGTGGCGGGCGACCCGTTCATCGAACTCTACGAACGGGGTGCACTCGAACAGGTCGCGATTGATCCGTCCGAGCCCTTCCAGAGCTACTTCTCGGGCAACACCGTGCAGATCTGCCCGGTCGGGGCGTTGACCGGGGCGTCCTACCGGTTCCGTTCACGTCCGTTCGACCTGGTGTCCTCGCCGGGCGTGTGCGAACACTGCGCGAGTGGCTGCGCGATCCGGACCGATCATCGGCGGGGCAAGGTACTTCGCCGGCTCGCCGGTGACGACCCCGAGGTCAACGAGGAGTGGAACTGCGACAAGGGCCGCTGGGCGTTCGCCTACGCAACAGCTGCCGACCGTTTCCTCACCCCCATGATCCGCGACCACGAGTCGGGATCGTTGCAGCCGGCGTCGTGGAGCGAGGCGCTGCGGGCGGCGGCCAACGGTCTCGCCGTGGCGCGGCAGCTGGCCGCGGAGCCGAGCGCAGCCATCGGCGTGCACGCGGGCGGTCGGTTGCCGATCGAGCGCGCGTGGTGCTGGGCACGGAGGCGGTGGACTTCCGCGCGCGACCGCATTCGGCTGAGGAGACCGCGTTCCTGTTGCACGCCGTCGCAGCAACCGGACTCGGCGTCCGCTACACCGACCTGGACACCGCGAGTGCGGTAGCCCTGGTGGGTCTCGAGCCGGAGGACGAGTCACCGATCGTCTTCCTGCGGATACGGAAGGCGGTGCGTACCGGCGGACTGCCGGTGTTCGCGATCGCGCCCTACG
>CAXTUZ010000132.1:854-5471 GCA_964247525.1 uncultured bacterium | reverse complement strand
TCGGCGCGGTCCTCACCGATCTCGAGGACGCGGCGCGCGCCCTCGGCGCGTCCGTGCCCGCCGAGGCGACGCCGCTCCGGTTCGGATCCTGGGTCGGCGGCGACCGCGACGGCAACCCGAATGTGAACGCCGAGGTGACCGACGACGTGCTGCGGTTGCAGGCGGACCGGGCGATCCGCCTGCAGATCGGGCTGCTGGACGATCTGATCGAGCAACTGTCGATCTCGACGCGTCTCGTCGGAATCTCCGAGAAGCTCACCGCGAGCCTGCGCCGGGACCGGCTCGCGCTTCCGGGCGTGTACGAGCGGTTCATCCGCCTGAACATGCACGAGCCGTATCGCCTGAAATGCTCTTACCTACGGCAACGGCTGCTCAACACCCACGACCGCATCGCCGCGTCCACGCCGCACGTTGCCGGCGTCGACTACCTCGGATACGACGAGCTCGGCTCCGAGCTCGAAGCCATCCGGGAGTCGCTCGCCGCCAACGGCGGGCAACGGGTTGCGGACGGCGTGGTGCTGCGCACGCTGCGAGTCTCCCGCGCGATCGGACTGCAGCTCGCGACGCTCGACGTACGCGAGCACGCGGAGCGGCACCATGCGGCTCTCGGCGCGCTGTACGACTCGCTCGGAGAGCTGGCCACCCCGTACCGATCTCTTCCGGCGTCGTCACGAGAAGCCCTGCTGTCGCAGGAACTTCGCGGTCGGCGTCCGCTGCGCGCGCACGGGCAGCTACCCGCGGCGGCGGACGAGATCCTCGGGGTGTTCTCGGTGATCGGCAACGCCCTGGCAACCTACGGACCGGACATCATCGACGCCTATGTCGTCTCGATGACGCAGGGCGTGGACGACGCGCTGGCGCTCGCCGTCCTCGCCCGCGAAGCCGGCCTGATCGACCTCGGCCCGGACCCGGCCACGGCTCGCTTCGGAATCGTCCCGCTCTTCGAGACGGTCCGCGAGCTTCGGTCCGCGGGCGAACTCGTCACCGGAATGCTCGCCGATCCGTCGTACCGCGCGATCGTGCGTGCCCGCGGCGACGTCCAGGAGGTGATGCTCGGCTACTCGGACTCGAACAAGGACGCCGGTGTCACCTCCTCCCAGTGGGAGATTCACCTCGCGCAGCGCAAGCTCCGGGATGTCGCTGTGGCACAGGGCATCCGGCTTCGCCTCTTCCACGGCCGAGGCGGGTCGGTGGGGCGCGGCGGAGGTCCCGCCGGCGAGGCCGTGCTCGCCTCTCCGTGGGGCGTGCTCGACGGGGAGATGAAACTCACCGAACAGGGCGAGGTCATCTCCGACAAGTACGCGTTGCCGCGGCTGGCCCGGCACAACCTCGACGTCCTGCTGTCCTCGGTGCTCGAGGCGTCGCTGGTGCACCGTACGTCCCGGGTGCCGGACACGGTGCTCGCGCGCTGGGACGAGACCATGGCGCTGGTGTCCTCGCACGCGCACGCCGCGTACCGGTCGTTCATCGAGACCGCCGAACTCCCAGCCTTTTTCGCGGCGGCCACCCCGGTGGAGGAGCTCGCGTCGCTGAACATCGGCTCGCGCCCGGCGAAGCGGGCGCAACAGGGCAGCGGCCCGGCCGAGCTGTCGAGCCTGCGGGCGATCCCCTGGGTGTTCGGGTGGACGCAGAGCCGGATGGTGATCCCGGGCTGGTTCGGCCTGGGCAGCGGGCTGGCCGCGGCACGGGACGCCGGTCTCGGCGGGACATTGGCGGAAATGCTTGGTGGCTGGGCCTTTTTCGCCGCCTTCCTCGGGAACGTGGAGATGACACTTGCCAAGACCGATCTCGAGGTGGCCGCGGCGTACGTCGACCGGCTCGTCACGCCCGCCCATCGACCGGTGTTCGAGGCGATCCGCGACGAGCACGAGCGAACGGTGCGCGAAGTGCTGAAGATCAGCGGAACCTCGCAACTGCTCGACCGGCATCCGCTGCTGCGGCGATCCCTCGAGGTGCGCGAGGCCTATCTGCAGCCGCTGCACCGGCTGCAGATCTCCCTGCTGGAGCGTCAGCGCGCCGCGACGAGCCCCGACCCGGATCTTGCGCGGGCGCTCGCGCTCACCGTGAACGGGATCGCCGCCGGACTGCGTAACACGGGCTAATCACTCGTACGAGTGAGGATTCCGGACTCGGGGCGCCCCAGCAGCCGCGCCATCTCGACCACCTGCCGGCCGACGAGCGTCAGCTGCTCGACCGTCGTCGGGTCGATCACCCCGCCCGCGCCGAAGGTGTGCGGACCTGCCACGATCGCGGCCCCGTACGGGGTGGGGAAGGCGCGCAGCGCGTGGGCGATGCCGCGGAGATTGGCCAGGACCGACACCGCGGCCTGGCTGCCGTAGGCGACTCCGATGCAGCCGAACGGAAGCCCGGTGAGATAGGGGCGCTCGTCCCCGGCGAGGTCCTCGACGTAGTCGAGCGCGTTCTTGATCAGCCCGGACAGCGCCCCGTGGTAACCCGGGCTCGCGACGATGATGCCGTCAGCCCCCCGGAGCGCGGCGACCAACCGGGCCGCTGCGGGCGCGCGATCGCGGGACCTGGTGTCGTAGAACGGAAGTTCCAGATCGCCGGCGGCGATGAGCTCGATCTCGGCGCCCTCCGCTCGGGCGCTGTCCAGCGCGACCCGAAGGGCAGTCTCCGAGGTCGAGTTCGAGCGGACGGTTCCGCCGATCCCGACAATCTTCGCCGCGGCCATACGAGCAGGATGTCATCCGGTCTGACGCGGCCCACGGGCCGGGCCACTCGTCACGTCGACGGCATTTTCTGGGTGCTGCCGGCATCGACGGGCAGCGAGACGCCCGTGACGTAACGGGCCTCGTCCGAGGCGAGCCAGAGCACCGCGCTGGTGACGTCCGAGGAATCGATAGCCGCGATCGGCAAGGAGTTCATCGCCTTCAATCGCGGCTCGACGTCGGAGAACGACGCAGCTGCACCCTTGTCCGGGGCGAAGCGGCCGTAGACGTCCGGGTTCTGCAGCATGTCGGTGGCTACACAGGTCGGATTGACGCAGTTGACGCGGATGAAATGCGGGGCGAGTTCCTGCGCCAAGCTGTGTGCCAGGCCGTGGACGCCGTGTTTGGACGCGCTGTAGTGAGAGCCGTAGGGGATGCCGTATATGCCGCCGGTGGAACTCGTGATCACGATGGAGCCGCCGTTGCCCGCCTTGATCATGCTCGGCACGCACGCACGGATCGTGTGCCACACACCGGTCAGGTTGACATCGATGATGTTCCGCCAGTCAGCGGGATCGAGCTCCCACGACGGCCCGTAGCCGGCAACGGCCGCATTCGCGCAGACGACGTCGATGGAACCGAAACGCTCCAGGCCGGCGGCGACGACGGCCTCCACCTGCGCCAGCTCTCGTACGTCGGCCTGCCTGGCCACGATCTGGCCCCCGGTCTGTTCGACGAGTTTGACCGTTGCCTCGAGGTCAGCGGGCTCGGCGAGGTCGTACCGGACGGTGGCGATGTTCTCGCAGATGTCGAGAGCGATGATCGACGCGCCTTCTTCGGCCAGCCGAACCGCGTGGGACCGACCTTGGCCACGCGCCGCCCCGGTGATGACAGCAACCTTGCCGGTGAATCGTCCCATCGCCGGTGCCTCATTCCCTCGTGGTACGGACGGGGAAATGTAGGCGTCGGTACGCATCACGCGCAAGGCCCGGCGCGTACCGACGAACCGGCTCCCGTCAGTACCGGTGGCGGCCGGCCAGCGCTGGGCGGCGGCTGTAGGTGAGCGCGAGTGCCCCGCCGGCGGCGAAGAGGCACCCGAAGGCGATCAGGACGAGCGAGGAACTATCTCCCGTCCTCGGCAGCGTCCCGGCTGAACTCGCACCCGTTCCGGCGACCCCTCCAGCTCCTGCCGCTCCGCCGGCGAGCGCCGCTGAGTTGACGTCGAACGCGAAGGTCATCGACGCCGTCCCGTCGGACAACACCAGGTGGTGCGCCCCGGCGGGAAGGTCGGCTGGGACGACGAACTGATAGGACACGGTCCCGACGGAGTTCGACGTGGTAGCCGGCAGCGATCGCGGCACGGAGAACAGCGTTGCGGTGATGGCGTGGCTCGACGCGAAGCCCCGCAGGGCGAGAGTGACGCTGTCGCCCGGACGAAGTTCCGGACTGGGACTCGCGGACTCGCCGTTGACGAGCGTCGAGAAGATTCCCGGACCACCGGACGAGCTCGAACCTCCTGTGCTCGGTCTCGACGAACTCGCACTACCGGATGGGTGCGCACTCGGTGACCGCGAACCGCTCGGCGAGCTCGAGCCGGGCCGCGGTGACCCGCTCGACGACGATGGCGGCGCAGTCGATGGCGAGAGGCTGGTAGGCGGAGCTGTCGTGTGGGTGGTGGTCGGCGCCGCGCTGGTCGGCGCCGTGGTGGTCGGTTCGGTGGTGGTCGGCGCCGTGGCCGTGGTCACAGGCACCGCCGTCGTGGTCGGGGTGGTCGGTTCGGTGGTTTCGGTGGTCGGCGCCAGGGTCGTCGGCGCCGCCGTCGTCGTGGGAACCGTCGGCGTCGTCGGTGTTGCGGGCGTGGGTGTTGCGGTTGGGGTTGTCGCGGGGGTCGTTGGCGGGGGCGCGGGGTCGGTGGCCCTCGGCAGGCGGATCGTCGAGCGAGCCTGGG
>CAXTUZ010000132.1:0-844 GCA_964247525.1 uncultured bacterium | reverse complement strand
GTGGTTGTCGGCGTGGTCGCCGTCGCCGTCGTCGTGGGAGTTTCCGGCGTCGTGGGAGTTGCCGGCGTCACCGGAGCGGTCGTGGTGGGCGTGGTCGGTGCGACGATGGCGGGCGTCGGGTAGACCTGCGTCCACGTCGTTCCGGTAATCTTGATGTCGGCTGCCCACCACTTCGGTGCGCCGACGATCTTCAGGCGCAGCTGGTAGAGCCCGGCGTACGCATCGGTCGCCTTGTTCGGGAAGTCTTCGACGAGCTGCGACAGCGTGATGTCGTCGGCGGTCTGGGTTACTACCGGCCGGTTCGCGCCGAGCGACGAGATCGCCTTCGGAGCGGCAGTGTTCGGGAATGTCGTCGCCACCGAGAGCTGATCACCCGACCACAGGCCCGGAACCGCTCCGTCCTTCGGGAGATAACCGTAGAGTTGTGCCTTCGTATTCGGCGTCACCCCGGCCGGCTTGTCGCTCGTGGCCACGATGTACGTCGCAAACGGCGTGGCGTTGATGCTCCCGCTGGTGACGACGGCGCCCGTCGAATCATAGAAGTTGAGTTGGCCGTACTGGTTGACGCTGTCTGGCTCGAAGGGAGGATCCGCGGCGGCCGCGCCGCCCGCGGCGCCGACAATGAGCGCGCCGAGCGCGGCGAGAAACACCGCGACGATGGAAGCGAACGTCAACCGGACCCGCATGAAATGTCCTCTCGTAGTCAAACTCTTCATCCTGATCGAGCTCGGCCGGAACTGCGCCGCCTCCACTGATACGTTCCGGCGCCCGCAACTCCGACAAGGGCGACGCCGGCGACAACTGCAGGCAAGAGCCAGGCACTGCTGCTCGATGAATCGGGCCT
>CAXTUZ010000131.1:5176-5696 GCA_964247525.1 uncultured bacterium | reverse complement strand
GTCCCGTTCGGCGGCGGGGCGACCTGCGCGACGACTGCCCTGGCCGTAGCCGCGGGAGCCTGGGGAGTGCGCGTCCACGACGTCCCGGCCAACCTCGACGCCGTCCGCGTCGCCGCCTCCTGGCAGGCTGGACCGGCCGCGTCGTGGTGACCGACCCCATCACGCTACGGGGCTTGCGCGCGCGGGGCTTCCACGGCGTCTTCCCGTTCGAGCGCCGCGACGGTCAGGACTTCGTCATCGACGCCGACATCGAGCTCGACCTTGCGCGGGCCGCCTCGTCCGACGACCTCGCCGAAACCCTCGACTACGGTGCCCTCGCCGGCGCTCTGCACGCGATCGTCACCGGTGAGCCGGTCGATCTCCTCGAAACCCTCGCCCACCGTCTCGCCGTCGCGCGCGGTCGCCGAGAACGTGATCCAGCCCGCGAACATGTGCCCCTGGGGCGTCATGAGCGTGAAGGACTCCTCGTCGGCGTAGAGGACCATCACCCCGGTCGACAGCTTCATCTTCCCGGGCAGGG
>CAXTUZ010000131.1:0-5166 GCA_964247525.1 uncultured bacterium | reverse complement strand
CCGATCACGGTGCACAAGCCGCAGGCCCCGATCCCGCTGACCTTCGCCGATGTGGCCGTCACCATCCGACGGGAGCGGAAGAACGCGGTCCTGTCTCTGGGCAGCAACCTCGGCGACCGGCTGGCGCACCTGTCCGCCGGAGTGAAGGTCCTGCGCGAACTGCTTGCGGTGTACGCCGTTTCTCCCGTGTACGAAACCGCCCCGGTCGGGGGACCCGAACAGGGTCCGTACCTCAACGCGGTGGTCCTGGTCGGCGTGCCCGACGGAGCCGCGGCGCTCGTCGCCGCGCATGCGGCGGAGGCCGCGGAGAACCGTGAGCGTGGCGTCCGGTTCGGGCCGCGGACCCTCGACGTCGACGTGCTCGCGGTGGACGCGGAGTTGAGCACGAACGACGTCCTCACGCTGCCGCACCCGCGGGCGCACGAGCGCGCGTTCGTGTTGGCCCCATGGCACGACCTACTGCCGGACGCCGTCGTTCCGGGGCGCGGGCGCGTCGCGGAGTTGCTCGCGGCCCGGTTGGCAGCTGGTGACGAGGTGCGCCTGCGTGACGACCTGGCGCTCGGATGAAGTCCACCGCGCCGTCGTTACTCGCCGTGTGGTTCGGCGTGACCGCGGTGGTGGTCGGCGTGGTCGCCCAGCTGACCTACGACAAGCTCCCGCCGTTGCCGCGAGGCCCGGTCATCACGATCGGTGCCGTGGCGTTCATCGAAATGCTCCTCGCCTGGACGACGCGTAATCGATTGCGCGCCATGCGCGAGCAACACGAAAAGAAGCTCGACCGATCACTGATCAAGCCGATCGAGCCGATGCTCGTCGCGCGGTACGCGGTGCTGGCCCGAGCGTCGTCACTCGCCGGCGCAATCGCTGCCGGCGCCTGGACGGGACTACTCGTCGTTCTGCTCGCCCGGCGAAGCGTCGACGCCGTCGACGTCGACCGGCGGGTTTCGATCGCCGGACTGATCGCCGCGCTCCTGCTGGTAGGAGCGGCGCTCTGGCTGGAGTGGGTCTGCCGAGCGCCGCCCCCACCGCATGAGCGTGAACAGTCACGCGCCCATGCGGCCTAGCGCAGGATTCCTAGCCGAGGCCGATGCTCGTCACGTAGTCGGCAGCGACCTTCGACGCGTCCTGGTGATCGTTCGACACCTTGCTCACCATGTCGAGCAGCGCCTGGGTATCGAGCTTCGCGGAGAACGCGTTCAGCGCGTCCACGATGGTCGGGTTGACGCCGGCCGTGTAGACCAGAGGCACGACGTTCTGTGCACCGAACACGCCCTTCGGATCTTCGAGGGTGACGAACTTGTTCGCCACGATCGACGCGTCCGTGGAGAAGATGTCCGCCACACCCACCTGGCCGCCCTTGAGTGCGGCCACGGTACGGGCGCCGGCCTCGTCGAGGGGAACGAATCGGGAGGCGAAGTCCAGGCTGTAGACCGACTTGAGACCGAGGAGACCCTGTAGCCGGGTGCTGAACTCCGGGGGTGCGCCCAGCTTGAAGCCGGCCGGCGCTTTGGACAGATCAGCGATCGTTGCGAGGCCGTACTTGTCGGCGTTCGCCTTCGTCACGTTCAGCGAGTCCTTGTCCTCGGCGCTCGACTCGTTGAGCAACTCGAGCTGCGAGGGCAGCTTCACCTTCAGTTCGGCGTCGGTCTGCGCCTTGGTCGTCGCCGTGGTCTTCTTGTCGTAGTTGGCCAGCAGTGCGCCGTTGTACTCGGGCAGGATCGTGAGCTTCCCGCTTTCGAGCAACGGGATGTAGATCTCTCGGCTGCCGATGTTGGGCTGCAGGGTGACCTTGACGCCCTTCGCCCGCAGCACGTCGGCGTACGCGTTCATGAGGATCTCGTTCTCGGTGAAGTTCGCCGAGCCGATCACCACACTCGCACCGGAACTCGGTGAACTCGACGAATTCGACGCGGTGGACGAGGTGGACGAGGCCGAGACCGGGTTACTGCTCGACCCGCACGCCGCGACCATCGCGGTAGCGATGGCCGTGACGGCGACCGCCGGAAGCAGGCGCCAAGACCGTTTGATGCTGATCACGAGGGTGAAACCTTTCTGTCGTGTGACTGTCACGTCCGGGCTCGGATGCCTTTGGACACGGTGAGACGGGAAAGCAGGGTGACGAAAGCAAGACTGAGCAGGGCGAGGATCACCGTGAGGCCGGCGCCGGCGACGACTTGGGGATAGTCACGGGCGGCGAGCCCGAACCTGATGTAGGTGCCGTAACCCTGAAGCGAGACGAACGCGGCGATCGTCGCGGTGGCGACCACCTGGAACGAGGCGAGGCGAAGGCCGAGCCAGATCAGCGGAAGTGCGTTGGGGACCTCGACCCGCCACAGGACCTGACGGCGGGTCATCCCCATGCCCCGGGCCGCGTCGACCGCGTCCGGGTCCACCGAGATCACCCCGGTGTAGGTGTTGAGGAGGATCGCGGGCAGTGCGAGTGCCGCGAGGACTCCGATCACGGGCGCTTCCTTGAACGGCTCGTAGGCCGCCATGATGTAGAGGATTCCCAACGTGGGGACGGCGCGCGCGAGGTTCGCAAGGCCGGCGACAGCCGTTCCGCCGCGATGGAAGTGCCCGGTGAGCAGTCCGAGCGGGATCCCCACCGCAAGCGCCAGCGCCAGCGCCAGCACGACGTACCGAAGGTGCTCCCCGGTCTGATGGATGATGCCCGCGGATCCGTACCAGTGCTCGCGGGTCGTCACCCAGTCCCAGAAATCTCTGAAGACGCTCATCGCGCACGGGCCCAGGGCGTGAACACGCGCCCGACGACGACCAGGAACAGGTCGCAGAGCAACGCGAGCACAACGACGGCGATGATCCCGGTCCACACCGCCGTCGGGAAGCCCTCCCGATCGCCGAGGTTGAAGAAGTACCCCAGTCCGCCGAAGTTGTCTCCGAGCAGCGAACCGACGCTGACGAGGCTGAGGCTGGACACCGTGGCAACTCGCATCCCGGCGGTCACCACGGGCACCGCAATGGGCAGCTCCACCATCACGAGCCGGCGCAGTGGTCCGAACCCCATCGCGGTCGCGGACTGCCGGACCTGCTCGGGCACATTGCGTACGCCGTCGACGACGGCGGGGACGAGCACCGAGAGCGAGAACAGACTCAACGGGATGATGATCGTCTGATCCTGCAGCCCGTAGTAGTCGAGCAGGACCACGAAGAAGGCGAGCGAAGGGATGGCGTAGAGGGCCGTGGCGACAGCCGCGACCGGAGCGTAGAGCCACCGGTAACGGGCGCAGAGCACGCCCAACGGGAGCGAGATGAGCAGCCCGAACCCGACCGAGACAAGCCCGAGGTAGGCGTTCCGGCCGGTGTAGTGGAACACCTGACCGAGGTGGTCGTTGACCCAGCTCCAGTCCATCAGCCGTCCCCGGCACGTCGCGGCGCGGGTTCGGGGCCCTCGTTCGAATCCTGGGCGCGCTGTAGGTCGGCGGCGATGGCCAGCGCGATCTGCGCCCCGGTCGCGACTCCTGCGAGCCGGCCGTGTCCGTCGACCGCCACCGCCTTTCCGGTCGGCGCGAGCACGGAGGCGTCCAGTGCGCTTCGCAAGCTGTCCTGGCCCCGGACGAACGGATGGCCGAGCGGTTCCACGAGGTCCTTCTCGACCCGCGCCTCGCCCGCAAGCCGGGCCGTTCGCAGCCAGCCGACCGGCTTGTCGTCCCCGTCGACGACCAGAACCCACGGGGCCGACCCGGCGGCGCTCCGCGCGTCGGCGACGGGAGCGCCGAGCGGGATGCTCGCTGCCTGCTCGAGCGCGAGGGAATCGGTGCCGGCGAACGAGAGCCGCCTGATTCCGCGATCCGAGCCGAGGAAGCTCCGGACGAAATCATCGGCCGGAGCGGCGAGCAACCGCTCGGGGGAAGCGACCTGCACGAGTTGCCCTCCGGTCCGGAACACCGCGACGAGGTCTCCGACCCGGATTGCCTCGTCCATGTCATGAGTGACGAAGACGATGGTCTTGGCTAGATCGGACTGCAGGCGCAGCAGTTCTTGCTGCAACTCCTGCCGGACGACCGGGTCGACGGCACTGAACGGCTCATCCATCAGCAGGATGGGCGGGTCCGAGGCGAGGGCCCTGGCCACACCGACGCGCTGTTGCTGTCCACCCGAGAGCTGGTACGGGTAGCGCTTGGCCATCGCGGCATCGAGCCCGACGCGTTCCATCAGCTCGAAGGCCTTCGCGCGAGCTTCGCGTCGCCGCAGGCCGAGCAGCATCGGTACGGTCGCGACGTTGTCGAGGATCGTGCGGTGCGGGAACAGACCTGCCTGCTGGATGACGTAGCCCATTCCGCGGCGCAACCGCACCGGATCCTGCCTGGCGATGTCCATCCCGTCGAGCAGGATCCGGCCGTGGGTCGGATCGACCATCCGGTTGATCATCCGCATCGTCGTGGTCTTGCCCGAGCCGGATGTGCCGACGAGCACGGTGACCTGTCCGGACGCGCACTCGAGATCGAGCGCATCGACCGCGACGGTGCCGTCGGGATAGCGCTTGGTGACCTGCTCGAACGTAATCATGACGGGTGCGGCAGCCGCGCCTCTCGTTGTCTGCGCCGGCTCGGTGACCGACTCGAACAAGAACATGAACTGGTGGGCGGTGCGCTCGCGCCTTCGGGCGGCTCGGGAAGACTCTAGCGTGCCGCCGCAGAAGCCCGACTGCAATGGTCGACTTCAGAGGTCAAGACTAGGACCGCCGTGGCGGCGTCGCTCGATCGAGTGATGTTGGCCACGGCGGCCTTGTGCTGCACCCGACTCCGGGTAGTCTTTTTCTGCTCGTCCGGTACCCCTTCCCAGGACTGGAACGAAAGTGACGCCTTCTTCTGCGGGTCGCGACGCCGCGACCTCTCGTCCCGCGCGTCTGAACGGGGCATCACGTCGTCGCCGCCACGACCTCAGCGCACACGTTCCCGTTGCTGCCCGACGTGCCGCGGCTACCGGCGGACGAGGTGGCGGCGGCCGCCTCCCTGCTCCTGCTCACGATTCCGGATGACACGCTGCCCGGTCTCGTCCGGGGCCTCGCGGTGACCGGCGGGATCCGGCCCGGCCAGTTCGTCGTCCACGTCTCCGGTCGCTTCGGACTCGACGTACTGGCCCCGGCGAGCGCCGCCGGCGGCCTCCCGATCGCCTTGCACCCGGCGATGACCTTCACCGGTCACG
>CAXTUZ010000130.1:2087-5705 GCA_964247525.1 uncultured bacterium | reverse complement strand
TTCGCCAGTCGGAGGAGCGCGACCGGGCGGCGTTGGCGCGCAAGCAGGACGCGCAGGAGCGCGAGGCGTTGCCGGTCGCGCTCGCCGGCCGCGGCGGACTGCTCCTCGGCGTAGCCCTCGGCGGACGCCGCCGACAACTCGTCGATGTGGGCGAACACCAGCTCGGCGAGCGCGACGAGCTGCTCGGTGTCCAGTCCCTCCTCGACCCCGACCAGCGCGAAGCGTCGCCAGCTGATCCGAGCTCCGACCCGGTACGCGGCGAGCAACGCCTCCAGCGGCCTGCCGTTCCGCCACTCGCCGCGGCCGAGGTCCTCGTACACGGCGAGCGCGCCCGTTTCCGCTTGTCCCTGTGTCTCGACGAGCTGGCAGAACTGCGTCAGCGCCTGCGCGACTCCCAGCCTGATGCCGCGCCCGAAGGATCCTTCCAGTGGGCGGTCGAACAGGGAGACCTCGGTGCGGACCGCGCTCATCACCTCGTCCGCGAGTTCGGGCAGCGCCGCCGCCAGGCGGGGTCCCAGCTCGGCGGGGAGCTGGGCCCAGCGCGCCTTCTCGTCCATTTGTCTCCGGGGGATAAACGAGCGGGAGAAAGGCGTTGCGCCCGGTCATAGATTCTGCCGCCGGGGTCAGTAATCATCAAGAGGTGACCCTTACCGTTGATCCTGCTCCCGTATCGGTGTCCGCGCCGGTCCTCACCGGTGCGCCCGAGGACGTCGAGCCCGAGAT
This sequence comes from uncultured bacterium, assembly GCA_964247525.1. GTDB lineage: Bacteria > Actinomycetota > Actinomycetes > Mycobacteriales > CAJCIY01 > DASYGP01. The sequence goes on along the minus strand of CAXTUZ010000130.1, from coordinate 4,982 downwards.
CCGCCCTATGTGGGAACAGGTCGTGCTGTACATCTTCGTGCTCGGGCCGTTCGTCGCGTTGATCGCGGCGGTCGTCTGCGCGGCCGCCGCCGGTTTCGGGCCGTCGTGGCTCGACGTCGGTCTCGCGTTCGGCTTTTACGCGATTGCCGGACACGGCGTCACCGTCGGATTGCACCGCTACTTCACCCACGGGTCTTTCAAGGCGAACCGAGGGCTGAAGATCGCGTTGGGGATCGCCGGTTCGCTGGCTGTGCAGGGCCCGATGATCCGCTGGGTCGCCGACCACCGCAAGCATCATGCGAACTCGGACAAGGCGGGCGATCCGCACTCGCCATGGCGCTTCGGGCGCGGTCCACTGGCCGTGGCGAAGGGCTTCTGGTGGGCGCACACCGGTTGGCTGTTCGACCGGGAGCAGACCTCGAAGGAGCGCTTCGCGCCCGATCTCGTGGCCGACCCGGACCTGCGCAAGATCCACGCGCTGTTCCCCCTGTTCACCGTCCTGACCCTCGGTGGCCCGGCGCTGATCGGGGGGCTCGTGACCGGTAGCTGGTGGGGCGCCTGGACGGCACTGTTCTGGGCTGGGTTCGTCCGCGTCGGGGTACTGCACCACGTCACGTGGTCCATCAACTCGATCTGCCACATGTACGGGTCACGTCCGTTCGCGAGCCGGGATGAGTCCCGGAACGTGGGGGGCCTGTTGGCGGTGCTGTCCATGGGCGAAAGCTGGCACAACCTGCACCACGCGGAACCGACGTCCGCACGGCACGGCGTCGATCGTCATCAGGTGGACTCCAGCGCGCGTGTCATCGCGCTGTTCGAGGGCCTCGGCTGGGCACGTGATGTTCGCTGGCCGCGACCGGAACGGCTCGCACGTAAGCGGGTCGCAGTCTGCAAGTAGTCCCGGCGACGATTTTCTGCGACGGGGCAGAGGAAAACCGGGGTCAAGGCCGAAGTCACCACCGCGGGTGATGGCGCGCCGGGCGGGGGTTGGCACGCCATCACCCGCTTGGTGCGTAGCCCGGGCCGTGTCCATCGAGGTCCGGACACGACCGGAACGCCGTGCAGTCGGTACATTCGGCGGGTGATCTCGACCGGTCAGCTCAACACAGCCGTCACCTCGGTGTGGGCCGCGGCCCCGGACGTCAACGGGGGCGGTGGCACCTCGCTGGGCACGGTGAACGTCCTGCTCATCTTCGTCGTGGCACCGGTGACCGTGCTCCTGCTGATAGCCGCGGTGTACCTCCGGCCCGGCAGCGCACCCGGCGCTCAGCGCTACCGGCCGAACCGCGGGTGGAGCGCCGAGCCCACCTGGATCGGAGTGCCGTCCCGCGAAGTTCACGGGTCGCCCGCTCTGGAGGGTGCCGGGGTGCTGCGGGATCAAGCCGCCCTGACGGCACCGGAGGCGGAGGAGTCCACGGCGGTGAGCTCCGCCGATCCGAGTGTCGGAGGTGCACGTGGCAGCTGGTAACGCCTTCGGCCCCGACCAGCAGGTTCGGCTCCGCGATGCCGTGGAGGCCGCGGAGCGGCACACCGGCATGCATTTCCCGGTGTACGTCGGGTCCCTGCACGACGATCCCGACCGGTTCGCCGAGGAGGAACTTGCGCGCCTCGCGTTCCTGGGACCGCAGCGCGTGCTCGTCGTGGTGGACCCGCAGGCCCGGATCGTGCACATCGCCACGTCCGCTGCCGCGGGCGAGCGCTTGGACAACCGCGGTTGCGCCCTCGCGGTGCTCTCGATGACGACCAGTTTCGGCTTGGGTGACCTGGTCGGAGGACTCGTGGTGGGTCTGCGCATGCTCGCCGACGCGACGGCACCGGCGCATCCTGATCACGGCCGACCCGCCTCGACCTCGTCCACCGTCACGACCGGTATCTGACGAACCCGTTCGGCATGCCCCCGGGGGGCCTCAGGACGACGCGGCCGCGTCACACGCCTGGGCGCGCAGCGCGCGCAGCAGACCATCCCGGCCCTCGGCGATGAGCCGGTGCTGCGCATCCGACGGCGCCAGCACCTCCAAGTATCGCTCGGCCGCGGCCACGGTCTCCGGCTCGATCACGACGCTCGGGAACAGGTAGTTCGTGACCGTGTGTGCGATCTCGGTGGACCGGGTCGACCAGAGCTGACCGATCTCGGCGAAGAACCGCGAGACGTACGGCCTGAGCAGCTCGACCTGGTCCGGACGCCAGAAACCGTGAACCGTGGCGGCCAGCAGGTGGTTCGAGAGCGTCTCGTCGTTGAAGATCGATTCCCAGGCCGCTGCCTTGGCCGCGGCGTCGGGCCGGCTGCTGACGGCGGTGGCGGCGCGCTTTGCACCCGCAGCGGTCGGGTCGCGTACCAACTCGGCGGCGATCTCGTCCTCGCCGGCTTCCCCGGCGGATGCGAGGGCTGAGAGCAGGGTCCAGCGCAGGTCGGTGTCGACGACCAATCCTTCCGGCACGTCGGTGCCCTCGAGTATGGCCCGCAAGACCATGAGGTGTTCGCGCGACCTGGCGGTCGCGGCGAACGCGGAAGCGTAGGCGAGCTGAAGGTCGCTGCCGGGTGCGGCACCGCGCAGCCAGCCGAGCCCCGCCTCCGAGAGTTAGGCGACGAGCCGGTCCCGCCCGTTCGGATCGGCGTAACTGCTCAAGGCAAGGTCGGCCTTGGCCAGCAGCGACTGAACGACGCCGATGTCGGTCTCGTGTTCGATGCCGACGCGGATCAGCGCCAGGTAGTCGCGCGCGGGCAACTCGGCGTCTCGCGTCATGTCCCAGGCCGCCGCCCAGCAGATCGCCCGGGGCAACGACTCGGTGAATCCGCCGATGTGCTCACGAATGACGGCGAACGAGCTCTCGTCGAGGCGGATCTTTGCGTACGTCAGGTCGTCGTCGTTGAGCAGGACGACGTCGGGCTTCCGG
>CAXTUZ010000130.1:0-2077 GCA_964247525.1 uncultured bacterium | reverse complement strand
AGCTTGGGGATCTCGGTCCGCGGACCGACGAGATCCAGCTCGAGTCTGTCCCGTCGTACCAGGGCACCGTCGACGAGGTCGTACAGGCCGATCGCGATGCGGTGCGAGCGCAACGTCGGGTGCTCGGGCGCTGCTTCCTGCAGCACCGCGAAGGCGGTGAAGAGCCCGTCCGCACCGACGCTCGTCCGGGCACGGAGGGTGTTTGCGCCGGTCGTCTCGAGCCACTCGGCGGACCAGGTCGACAGGTCCCGCCCGGACGACTCGTGTAGTGCGGTCAGCAGGTCGCTCAGCGTGGTGTTGCCCCACTCATGGCGGGCGAAGTACACCCGGATTCCCGCGAGGAACTCTTCCTGGCCGACCCACGCGACGAGTTGTTTGAGAACGCTCGCGCCCTTGGCGTAGGTGATGCCGTCGAAGTTCGCGCGGACGGCCGCGATGTCACTCGCATCCGCGGCGATGGGGTGGGTGGAGGGGAGCTGGTCCTGGCGGTAGGCCCAGGTTTTCTCGGTGTTCGCGAACGTGGTCCAGGCGTTGGTCCAGCGAGTCGCAGTCGCCTGGCAGAGCACCGACATGTACGTCGCGAACGACTCGTTCAGCCACAGGTCGTCCCACCAGCGCATCGTGACGAGGTCGCCGAACCACATGTGCGCCATCTCGTGCAGGATCGTTTCGGCACGACGCTCATAGCGGGCGTCGGTCACCTTCGAGCGGAAGACGTAGTCCTCCAGGAACGTGACGGCCCCCGCGTTCTCCATCGCGCCGGCGTTGAACTCGGGTACGAACAGCTGGTCGTACTTCCCGAACGGATAGGGATAGTCGAACACGCGGTGGTAGAAGTCGAACCCCTGTTTGGTCACCTCGAACAGTTCGGTGGCGTCCAGGTGCTCGGCCAGCGATCTGCGGCAGAACAGGCGCAGCGGGATCTCGCCGGCCGGCCCGTCGTACAGGTCCTCGACGACGTAGTACGGACCGGCGACCAGCGCCGTGATGTACGTCGACATGGGCCGGGTCTCGGTGAAGGTCCACCTCCCGTCCCGGCTGCTGCCTTCGGCGTTCGTGACCACGACCCAGTCCGCCGGCGCGGTGACCGCGAAGGTGAAGGTCGCCTTGAGGTCGGGCTGGTCGAAGCAGGCGTACATCCGGTGGGCGTCATAGGTCTCGAACTGGCTGTAGAGGTAGACGCTGTCGTCGATGGGGTCGACGAACCGGTGCAGGCCCTCTCCGGTCCGGCTGTACAGGCAGTCAGCGAGAACGGTGAGCTCATTGTCTGCGGCGAGGGCGGGCAGTGCGAGCCGCTCCCCGTCGTAGGCCGAGATGTCGATGCTCTCCCCGTTCAATGTTGCGCTGTGGACGGAGTCGGCCGCGATCTCCACGAAGGTGGCCGTACCGGGGATCGCCGTGAAACGTGCCGTGGAAGCCGACCGAAAGGTCCGTGAGCCGGACGTGAGATCGAGGTGAACGTCGTACGACGAGACCGTGATGGCGGCCGCCCGCTCACGCGCCTCATTACGGGACAGATTGTGCGAATGCGACATCGGGGAAGTCTGTCACGCGGAAGGTTCTGCCCCGTCACGCGGTTGCGTCCAGCGCCAGCAGGTCACCACCTGCTTCCACGCACAAGGGAGAACGCGCATGGCAGCGGTACCGGTCGACTTCTGGTTCGACCCGATCTGCCCATGGGCCTGGATGGCATCGCGGTGGATCCTCGACGTCGCGGAGGTACGGGACATCGAGCCTCGTTTCCACGTCATGAGCCTCGCAGTGCTCAACGAGGGCAAGGAGCTTCCCGAGCAGTACCGGGAGCTGATGGCAGCGGCCTGGGGACCCGCCCGGGTGTGTATCGCCGCCGAGCAGGAGCACGGCAGCGGATGCCTTCTCCCGCTGTACACCGCCTTCGGCACGCGGATCCATCCCGGCGGCCGGACAGACCGCGACCGCGCGTTCTTCGAAGAGGTGCTTGCCGCGGCCGACCTGCCGGCCGCGCTTGCGGAGGCGGCAACCTCCGACCGCTACGACGAGGCCTTGCGCGCATCCCATCACAACGGCATGGATCGGGTCGGCTACGACGTGGGCACCC
>CAXTUZ010000129.1:0-5732 GCA_964247525.1 uncultured bacterium | reverse complement strand
CAACGTGGGCGACAACGTCGGCGACTGCGCCGGCATGGCCGCCGACCTGTTCGAGTCCTACGCGGTGACACTCGTCGCCGCACTCATCCTCGGCCAGCAGGCATTCGGCGGGAAGGGCCTCGTACTGCCGCTGCTCATCCCCGCGGTGGGCGTCGTGACTGCACTGATCGGCGTCCTCGCGGTGCGGTTCCGCGCCTCCGACCGTAACGCGATCGCCGCGATCAACCGCGGGTTCTTCCTCTCTGCCGTCGTCTCCGCCGGTCTGACCGCGGTGGTCACCTTCACCTTCCTGCCGCGGCACTACAGCGCCTTCGGGCTCGGCGGTGTCGCCGGGGACCCGCGCCTGTTCGCGTGGCTCGCCGTACTCGTAGGGATCGTGCTGGCCGCGGCAATCCAGATCCTGACCGGCTACTTCACCGAGACGAACCGCCGCCCGGTGAAGGACATCGGGGAGGCGTCGCTGACCGGCGCGGCGACCGTGATTCTCGGCGGCATCTCGGTCGGTCTCGAGTCCGCGGTGTACTCGGCCCTCCTGATCGGCGCCGCGCTGTACGGGGCGTTCCTGCTCGGCGGGGGCTCGGTGCTCGTAGCCCTGTTCTACGTGGCGCTCGCCGGTACCGGCCTGCTCACCACCGTCGGTGTCATCGTCTCGATGGACACCTTCGGACCGATCAGCGACAACGCACAGGGGATCGCCGAGATGTCCGGCGACATCGACGAGAACGGTGCCCGGGTGCTCACCGAGCTCGACGCGGTCGGCAACACGACGAAGGCCATCACCAAAGGCATCGCGATCGCCACCGCCGTGCTTGCCGCGACGGCCCTGTTCGGGTCGTACGGACAGAACGTGCTCGACGAAGCGGCGAAGCGGCGCTTCTCCGGCGTCGACGGGACGGGCGGCCTATCGGCCTTCAGCCTCGCGGTGAACAAGCCCAACGTGCTGTTCGGGTTGATCATCGGTGCGTCGGTCGTGTTCTTCTTCTCCGGATTGGCGGTCAGCGCCGTCGCCCGGGCCGCCGGGCGGGTGGTCACCGAGGTCCGTGACCAGTTCCGTACCAGGCCCGGGATCATGGACTACTCGGAACGCCCCGACTATGCGGCCGTGGTCGACATCTGCACGCGCGACTCGCTGCGCGAACTTGCCACCCCGGGTCTCCTGGCGGTTATGGCACCGATCGCGACCGGCTTCTTCCTCGGTTACGAGGCGTTGGGCGCCTACCTGGCCGGTGCTATCGCCACCGGGGTGCTGATGGCCGTCTTCCTGTCCAATTCCGGTGGGGCCTGGGACAACGCGAAGAAGCTTGTGGAGGACGGTAACTACGGCGGCAAGGGGTCGGAGGCGCATGCCGCGACCGTCATCGGGGACACCGTCGGTGACCCCTTCAAGGACACCGCGGGACCGTCGCTGAATCCGCTGATCAAGGTGATGAACCTTGTCTCTGTCCTCGTTGCGCCATCCGTCGTACGGTTTGGTGTGGGCAGTGACGACGAGAACGCATACGTTCGAACGCTGGTCGGGGTCGTGACCCTGGCGGTGATCGTGCTCGCCGTGTTCTTCAGCAAGCGGCGACGAGTCGGGTTCGGGCCCCAAGCGGCCGCGGGCGGGGGGCCGCAACCCCCAGCAGGCGCGCTCGTCGGCTCCGCGATCGAGGACACGACGGCGCCGGCCGGCGACTCCTTGAACGGGACCGCGCCGGCGAAGAAAGCGCCGCCGGCGAAGGTCGCCACGGCTCGTCAGACACCGCCTCGGGCCACCGCGCCGGCAGGGATGCCGAGCGTGGCTCCGGCGAAGACGACGCCGGCGAAGGCAACCGGCGCGAAAGCCCCGGACAAGGCGAGTGCCGCAAAGGCGCCCGCCAAGAAGGTTGCGCCGAAGGCACCGACGAAGGCCAACGGCCTCGCTCCCGCGAAGAAAGCAGCGGGCACGCCCGCGAAGCGCGCGCCGCGCGCGTCGGCATCGATGCCTCCCCTGGTCCCCGATCCCGATGCACCTCGTCCCGAGACCGATCAGACGGATTGAGCCTGCCGTCCGGCGGCCGGGGCCAATCTTGTGCTCTAGGTCGACGGCGGGTGCCGGTCCCGGCGGTCCGCGGCCATCGACCAGGCGATCGCAATGCCGAGCACCGCGACGACCGCCACCAGAGTGACCCAGGACGGCAGACGAACCAGGTCCTCGGTGACCAGTTCGATTCCGATCAGCACGAGGACGACGCCGAGTCCGGTATCCAGATAGCGGAAGCGGGCCATGCCGCCCTGGAGCAAGACGTATGCCGCGTGCAGCCCGAGCACCGAGAAGCCGTTGGCGGCGACGATCGGGAAGACGTCCCGGGTTATTCCGAACGCTGCCGGGATGGAGTCCACCGCGAACACGATGTCCGCGACCGCCAGTGCGATCAGCGGGGCGAGGACCGCGGAGGTCCCGCCGACGCGCGCCGCGATGCGGACCATCAGGCCACCGCCCTGCTCCTGCTCACCGTGGGCGCCCGGAAGCCCCGAGCGGATCGTGTTCACCCCGGTGAGCAGTAGCAGGGCACCGAAGAAATAGAGCGTCTCGTGCAACGCGTCGACGAGGGCCAGTCCGCCGCCGATCAGCAGCACACGCAGGACGAGGGCCAGCCCGACGCCCAAGACGACGAGGTTCTCCCGCCGCTCGATCGGTACCCGGAGGGACGCCAGCACGATGGCGAAGACGGCAACATTGTCGAGGGACAGGGCTCGCTCGAGCAGGTAAATCGTGACGTAGTGCGCGCCGGCGCTCCCGTTGTCGACGAAGATCACCGGGATGGTCACGACGACCCCGATGAGCGTCCACACGACGGTGGCCACCGCGGCGGAGCGAAGCGATCCGCCGCCGTGTCTGCGGAGCAGCAGCAGGTCCACGAGCAGGCACAGGGCGAGCGCGATGCCGAGCACGACGTACGCCCAGACCGACACATCCATACGAAACCTCCGGTGCGGTCGACGGACCGACCGAAGGTCTCTCCCACCGCGATCGGCGGCCCCCGCGTCCGGGCTCGGGCGCAACCGCGGGAGCGGCGGCGGACCGAGCCGTGATGACGGGCGCGGGGCGGACGGGATACTCCCCTTCAGATCAGGGCCGATCGTAGGGCATCGCCGGCGGAATAGCCGCCGAGCGAGCCTCGCTGAGAGGAGGACTCGCCGGTGCCGTACCGTCGGCGCCATCGAACCGGAACGGAGACCGCGTGCCAGGCAAGCTCGTCATCGTCGAGTCGCCCGCGAAGGCGAAGACCATCGCGCGCTATCTCGGCGACGGCTACACGGTCGAATCGTCGATCGGGCACATCCGCGATCTGCCGCGTAACGCCGCCGACGTGCCCGCCAGCCACAAGGGCAAATCGTGGGCTCGTACGGGCGTCGACGTCGACAACGGGTTCGAGCCGTTGTACATCGTCAGTCCGGAGAAGAAGCAGCAGGTCGCCAAGCTCAAAGCCTTGCTGAAGGACGCGGACGAGCTGTACCTCGCCACCGACGAGGACCGCGAAGGCGAGGCCATCGCGTGGCATTTGCGTGAGACGCTCAAGCCGAAGGTGCCGGTACACCGGATGGTGTTCCACGAGATCACGCCGGGGGCGATTGCGAACGCGGTCGCCAACCCCCGGGAACTCAACGACGCGCTCGTCGATGCCCAGGAGACCCGCCGGATCCTCGACCGGTTGTACGGCTACGAAGTCAGTCCGGTGCTCTGGAAGAAGGTTCTTCCGCGGTTGTCCGCGGGTCGGGTCCAGTCGGTGTGCACCCGTCTGATCGTCGAACGCGAGCGTGAGCGGATGGCGTTCCGGGTGGCTTCCTACTGGGATCTGGATGCCGAGCTTGCCGTGCGCGGCCCGGTCGAGGCCGGCGCGCCCCGGACGCTCGTGGCGACGCTCACTGCCGTGGACGGCCAACGGGTGGCGGCGGGGCGGGATTTCCGCCGGGACGGCACGCTGCGTCCGGACAGCGAGGCTCTTGTCCTCGACGGCCCGCGAACCGCCGCGCTGGCCGCCGCGATCACCGGTGCGAGCGCAACCGTAGTAAGCCTCGAGACCCGGCCCTACCGCCGGTCACCGGCGGCCCCGTTCATGACCTCGACGCTTCAGCAGGAGGCCGGTCGCAAGCTTCGGATGACGTCGCAGACCGCGATGCGCGTCGCGCAGCGGCTGTACGAGAACGGTTTCATCACGTACATGCGCACCGACTCGACGACGCTGTCGGAGACCGCGCTGGCCGCGGCGCGGGAACAGGCCCGCCGGCTCTACGGAGCGGACCAGGTGCCGGACGCCCCGCGCGTCTACACGCGCAGGGTGAAGAACGCCCAGGAGGCGCACGAGGCGATCCGGCCTGCCGGTGACAGCTTCCGCACCCCGGGCGAGATCGCCGGTCAGGTCTCGACCGACGAACTCCGCCTCTACGAACTCATCTGGCAGCGGACCGTGGCGAGTCAGATGATCGACGCCACCGGGACGTCCGCCTCGGCGCGGTTCGCGATTCCGGCGACCACCGGTGAGACGTTGACCCTTGCGGCAAGCGGCAAGGTGATCAGTTCGCCCGGTTTTCTGCGTGCGTACGTCGAGGGCGCGGACGATCCCGAGGCCGAACTCGAGGACCGGGAGCGCCGGTTGCCCGTCCTGCACGAGGGTGATCAGCTCGACGCCGGCGAAGTCACCTCGCGCGGCCACGATACGCAGCCGCCGGCCCGCTTCACCGAGGCGAGTCTGGTGAAGCGCCTCGAGGAGCTCGGCGTCGGGCGTCCGTCGACGTACGCCTCGATCATGCAGACGATTCAGGACCGGGGATACGCCTGGAAGAAGGGCAGCGCCCTCGTCCCGAGCTGGACCGCCTTCGCGGTGGTCGGCCTGCTCGAGCTCCACTTCGGCCGTCTGGTCGACTACGCGTTCACCGCGTCGATGGAGGACGACCTTGACGCGATCGCCGCCGGAGGTGAGGCCGGCCGCCACTGGCTCGGACGCATCTACTTCGGCTCGTCCGACGGCCACGCAGGCGGTCTGGCGCGGATGGGCGGGCTCAAGAAGCTCGTGTCGGACCAGCTCTCCGACATCGATGCCCGAGAGGTGAACTCGATCCCGATCGGTATGGGGGCCGACGGCGAGCCGGTCGTCGTCCGGGTCGGCCGGTACGGCCCGTACGTGCAGCACGGCGAGCGCCGGGCGAGCATTCCGGAGGACATCGCCCCGGACGAGCTGACGATGGACCGGGTCACCGAACTGCTCGACGCCCCGTCGGGGGATCGCGAGCTCGGTGTCGATCCGGCGACCGGGCGCACCGTCGTCGCGAAGGCCGGACGCTACGGCCCGTACGTGACGCAGGTGCTGCCCGAGGGCAGCAAGGAAAAGCCGGCGACGGCAAGTCTGTTCGCGTCGATGACGCTCGACCAGGTGACGCTCACCGATGCGCTGCGGTTGCTGACCCTGCCGCGCGTGCTCGGGGAGATCGACGGGGAGCAGGTCACGGCCCAGAACGGCCGGTACGGGCCTTACCTGCGGCGCGGCACCGACTCGAGATCGATCGACTCCGAGGAAGCCCTTCTCACCATCGGGTTGGACGAGGCGAAGATCGTCTTCGCCGCGCCCAAGCAGCGCCGGGGCCGGGGCGGCGGCGCTCGCCAAGCTCAACCTGCTCGTCTCCATGGGGGTGCAACGCGAGCACATCTGGGTCACCGACGGCGAGGGCGGCGTCTGGGACGGCCGCAACGTTCTCATGGACCGGTGGAAGGC
>CAXTUZ010000128.1:0-5745 GCA_964247525.1 uncultured bacterium | reverse complement strand
CCGGTGAAGTTCGTCCCGACCGTCAGCTGCACCGTGCCGGAGCTGAGCGTGTCGTCCTGCACGAGGGCCGCACCGGCAACCGCTCTCGCCAGCGTTTTTGCGGCGCCCGCGTCGAGCGAGTTGTAGCGGATCGTGGTCGCGCCGCGGGCCGCATTCCCGATCGAGGTCACCTGGAATCCGTCCTGCTGCAGCTGCGTGCGGGTACGGCCCGCGATGCCAGCGATGCCCGCGCCGTTGAAGACCGACACGTGCACGTTCGAGGCGGGGATGGCAGCGGCCTGGTCGGTTCCGGCGACGGGGGTGGCGTTGGGATCACGGCCGGCGAGAACGTTCTGGACGTACGCCCGGACGGCGGCGGGATCGACCTTCACGTAGTCGACCTGCGACCCGTAACCGGCGAGGAACTTCTTGCCTCCCTTGTCGAGCGTGGGGATGGTGAGGAAATGGATCGTCGCGACGTCGATCCCGCGCATCCGGTTCACCAACTTGAGCAGGCTCTGGCCGTTGAGGGCCTTGTCGACGGTGAGCGACTTGGTCGAGGTCTGCAGCACCGCGTTGATCGTGAGCGGGTTGCGCTCGGCCTTGGCCTTCTTCACCAGTGCGCTGATGAAACGTTGCTGCCGCTGGATCCGGCCGAAGTCACCTTCGGGAAGTTGCTTTCGCTGGCGGACGTACGCAAGCGCGTTCGCACCCTTGAGGGTGTAGTTGCCGGCGGTGGTGAAATCGGCGTGCGTCTCGGCGTCGTACTTCGCCTCGCCCGTGACGCACACCGTGACGCCGCCGATGGCGTTGGAGACGTCGATGAACTGAAAGAAGTTGATCATCACGAAGTGATCGATGTGAGCGCCGGTCAGGTTCTCGATCGTCTCGGTGAGCAGCGTCGGCCCGTTCATGCTCGGATCTTTCGCGTGATCGGCCTCGCCGTCCGCGTAGGCACTGTTGATCTTGAACGGCTGATGGCCGGGGATGTCGACGACGGCATCGCGCGGGAACGATACGAACGTGACCGGCCCGCCGTTCGCGGCGAGGTGCGCCAGGATGATCGTGTCGGTGTTGTCGCTGCCGCCGTCGGTGGTGGTGCTCGCCTCGGCGAGTTGGGCGGCGGTCGCGCCGGTCCGGTCGTCGGATCCGACGAGCAGGATGTTCTGCGACCCGTCGTTCGCCTTCGCCGGCCGCTTCACGCTGTGCCCGAAGACGCTGACGTACTTCACGTTGCTGTTGAGCTGGTTGTAGTAGACGTACGCGAACCCGCTCACGAACAGGACCAGCAGGCTCATGGTGCCGGCCGCGATCGTGAGCCATCGGCGCCGGTGGCGCGATTCGGACGGACCGAACCCGCGCCCCCGGGGGGACAGCTCGGGCGGCAGTGGCAGTCGGCCGGGTTCCACCTATACCCCGCAGTTGATCGAGTCGGCGGTGGTTTCCGCGGTCTGCGTGGTTCCGCTGCTCGGCGCGTCGGCCGGAATGGCCGCCGGAGTGGGGGTCGGTGCGGGGGGATCGCTCTCCGACACGCGGAGACCATCGGTCCCCAGGACGAGCTGGACTGTTGCGCCGAGCGCGTCGTCCTGCACCAGCGCGGCGCCGGGGACCGCGCTCGCCACCGCCGCGGCGGAATCAGCGTGGCCGGGGCCGTACCGGATCGTTGTCCGCGACGTCAGCGGTGCATCCGCGATTCCGGTCACCGTGAAGCCCCGAGCAACCAGTAGACGGCGCCCGAGGGCGGCGGCGCCCGTTGTGCGACGGCCGTTGAACACCAGCACGGACACATCCGCCGCGGGTAGCGCGGGAGCGGTGGTGGTGAGGGTGTTCGGTGCGGCCGGCGCGCTCGGGACAACCGCGTACGGATCGCGCCCGGCCCGGATGTTGGCGAAGAACGACGTCGTCGCTGGCTCGTCGAGCTTGACATAGCTGACGTACTGCCCGGACGGCAGCCGCATGGACGCGTTCGCATTGGCCACCGGGACGGTCACGAAGTGAATATTCGCCGGTTTCACGTTCCTGAGCCGTTCGCCGAGCCGGACCAGGTCGAGCCCGGACGCACCCTTGTCCACGGTGAGACTGCTGGTGACCTTCTCGAGGAGCGCGTTGAGCGTGAGCGGATTCCGGATGTTTTCGGCCTTGTGCACCAGGGCCGTGGTGAATCGCTGCTGGCGCTTGATCCGGTCCAGGTCGCCCGCCGGCAGTCCATGACGTTGCCGCACGAACGCGAGTGCCTGCGCGCCGGAGACCGTGGACGTCCCGGCCGGCAGGTCGATTCCGCTGTACGAATCGTGCGCGGGGGCGGTGAGGCAGACCGGTACGCCCCCGATCGCGTTGCTGATGTCGATGAACTGGAAGAAGTTGACCTCGATGTAGTGATCGAGGTGGATGCCGCTCAGGCTCTCGATCGTCTGTGCAAGCAAGGCGGGGCCGCCGCCGGGATGGTCGGCCTCGCCGTCCGCGTAGGCGCTGTTGATCTTGAAGGTGCCGTGTCCCGGGATAGGGACGAAGCTGTCCCGGGGGAACGAGATCATGGTCACCGGACCGCCGTCGGGGGCGATGTGCACCACGATGATCGTGTCGGTGTTGAGACCTCCACCGTCGCCCGTGGTGTGCGCCTGGGCGAGTTGGTCGGCGCTTGCGCCCACCCGGCTGTCCGATCCGACGAGCAGGATGTTCTCCCCGGCGCCGGCGACCTTCGGCGGGTGGGTGATGTTCCTGGGGAGCGCGTCGATGCGGCGCACGTTCCCGTCCAGTTTGCGGTAGTACGCGTAGGTGAGCACGGCCCCCGTAAGCACGATCAGTGCCAGGGAGACCGCGGTCCAGCCGAGCACACGGCGAGCCTTGCCCGGTCGCGGTCCGGCGGGCCCACGCGGCGAGAGGTGAGCGGGCAGCGGCGCTCGGCCGTACTCCTGCTCGCCCACCACGGGGTGCCTCCTGACCGTTCACTTCCCGCCGCCGGATCGGCAGGGGCGCCACGACGCTCCGGATGCGTCGCTTCGGGTACGACGAACAGCACGTCCGGAATGTTGCGTCCCGGCGGCGCGGCGGACGACAAGAGTAACGAGCAACGCGCCGGATCCTCCGCCCATACCGCGTCCGTACCGCAGTGGACTACCGTGCCGCGCGTGAGAGCTCTCGTGTTGGCCGGTGGTGCGGGGACCCGGTTGCGGCCGATCACCCACACGTCGGCGAAGCAGTTGGTGCCGGTCGCGAACAAGCCGTTGTTGTTCTACGGGCTGGAGGCGATCCGGGACGCGGGCATCACCGACATCGGGATCGTGGTGGGAGACACCGAGCCCGAGATCCGGGCCGCGGTGGGCGACGGATCGTCGCTCGGGATCACGCCGACGTTCCTGCGGCAGGACGCACCGAGGGGGCTCGCGCACGCGGTGCTGATCGCGCGGGACTTCCTCGGGGACGAGCCGTTCGTGATGTATCTGGGCGACAACCTGATCGTGGGCGGGATCTCGGCCCTGGTGAAGGAGTTCGCCGCGGGTCACTACGACGCGCAGATCCTGCTGACCCGGGTTGATCACCCGGAGCAGTTCGGGGTGGCGGAGCTGGATCCGGCGACCGGCGCTGTGGTGCGACTGGAGGAGAAGCCCCGCGAGCCACGCAGCGATCTGGCGCTGGTCGGGGTCTACATGTTCGGGACCCGGGTGCACGAGGCGGTGCGGTCGATCGCGCCGAGCGCCCGGGGCGAGCTGGAGATCACCCATGCGATCCAGTGGCTCATCGACGCGGGTGCCGATGTGCATTCGCATCTGGTGACGGGTTACTGGAAGGACACCGGCCGCCTGGACGACATGCTGGACACGAACCGTAAGGTGCTGGAGTCCACCGAGGGGACCATCCACCCGGGTGCGCGGGTCGATGCCGCGAGCAAGATCGTCGGACACGTCGTCCTCGAGGACGGGGTGGTGGTCACGCGGTCCACGATCCGCGGGCCGGCCGCGATCGGACGGGGCACCACGTTGGTGGACACATACGTCGGGCCGTTCACCTCGATCTACTATGACTGCGAGATCGAGGACACCGAGATCGAGCACTCGATCGTGCTCGAACGGTGCCGGATCCGCGGTGCCGGCCGGATCGAGGACTCCCTGCTCGGCCGGGACGTCGAGGTCGTTCCCAGCGATGCGCGGCCGCGGGCACACCGGCTGGTGCTCGGCGATCACAGCCGCGTGTCGGTCAGTCTCTGAGACACTGCCGGCCATGCGCATCCTCGTCACCGGCGGCGCCGGATTCATCGGCTCGCATTTCGTCCGCAGCGCCGTCGCGGGGCACTACCCGGCGTTGGCCGGCGCGCAGGTGGTGGTGCTCGACAAGCTGACGTACGCCGGGAACCGGGCCAATCTGGCCGAGGTCGAGAGCGCGATCACCTTCGTCGAAGGGGACATCGGCGATCCGGCGGTGCTCGGTACGCTCCTGCCGGGCATCGATCTGGTCGTGAACTTCGCGGCCGAGACCCACGTCGATCGCTCGATCACCGGCGCCGCGGATTTTGTGGTCACCAACGTGCTCGGCGCGCAGACGCTGTTCGCGGCAAGCCTGACCCACGGCGTGCGGCGCGTTCTGCACGTGTCCACCGACGAGGTGTACGGGTCGATCGAAGACGGCTCATGGCGCGAGGACCACATCCTGGAGCCGAACTCGCCGTACTCGGCGGCGAAGGCCGGTGCCGACCTCATCGCCCTCGCGTACGCCAAGACCTTCGGCCTGGACATCGTGATCACCCGCTGCAGCAACAACTACGGTCCGTACCAGTTCCCGGAGAAGGTCATCCCGCTGTTCGTGACGAACCTCGTGGACGGCAAGTCGGTCCCGCTCTACGGCGACGGTCTCAACGTCCGCGACTGGCTCCACGTCGACGACCACTGCCGCGGCATCGCCCTCGCGCTGGACAAGGGGGCCCGCGGGAACGTCTACAACATCGGTGGCGGCACCGAGCTCACCAACCGGGAGCTCACCGAACGCCTTCTCGCCCTCACCGGCCACGACTGGAGCGACGTGCAGCCCGTCGCCGACCGGCTCGGGCACGACCGGCGTTACTCCGTCGACTGCACGAAACTCGCCGCCCTCGGCTATGCACCCGCCACCGGCTTCTCCACCGGCCTCGAGGAGACCGTGCGCTGGTACGAGCGCAACGAGTGGTGGTGGCGTCCGCTGCGCGAGCGCCACGGCGGCGTGACGACCAGCCCGGTCACCGTCTGACATGCGGTTGCTCGTCACCGGCGGGACCGGACAGCTCGGAACCGAGCTGCGCCTTCTCGCGCCGGGGCACGCCGCCGTGACGACGGTGTCCGCGCCGTCGCGCGAACAGCTCGACCTGACCGACCCCGACGCGGTGCGGCAGGTCGTCGCCGCCGAGCACATCGCCGCCGCCGACGAGCCCGGCGGCCTGGTCGTCGTGAACGCCGCGGCGTGGACCGATGTCGACGGCGCCGAGAGTCGCGAGGAGCAGGCACACGCCGTCAACGGCACCGCACCTGCCGTGCTCGCCGCAGCATGCGCCGAGCACGGCGTCACCTTGGTGCATGTGTCCACCGACTACGTGTTCCCGGGGGACCGGGTGGCCGGCCCTCCGTATCGGGTGCAGGACGATCCCGAGCCGCGCAGTGCCTACGGGCGTACGAAACTCGCCGGCGAGCTGGCGGTGCGGTCGCTGCACCCGAGCGGCGGGCACGTCGTCCGAACGGCCTGGGTATACGGGCCCGGGCCGAACTTCGTCGACACGATGCGCCGGCTGGAAGGCTCGCGGCC
>CAXTUZ010000127.1:0-5825 GCA_964247525.1 uncultured bacterium | reverse complement strand
TTCAGGCGACACCGGGGCTCCCAGGTGAGGGGCAATGGCAGACGCTCCTGACGGTCCGCGGACAGGCCGCCATTCGAGTGGCCTACCTGCGACCCGACAGTGTGCATACGAGTTATCTGGCGGGCGTCGCCCGGATGGATCCGCTCCTGCTGCGGTTCGCGCTGCACCCGGGTACGGAGGTTCCGGGCGGATCGAGATGGGCGGAGTCGACCACCATTCCGGTCGCCCAGCGGGGAACTCTGGCGGCCACGTTCAACTCCGGTTTCACCATGGGCGATGCCCGCGGCGGCTACTGGCAGCTCGGCAAGCACGTCGGGACGCTGCGCGCTGGCGCGGCGAGCCTCGTCTTCTACGCCGACGGGCACGCGGACGTCGTACCCTGGGCCGGTCCAGCGGCGCTGACGCACGACGTCGTGGCAGTGCGCCAGAACCTCGACCTGATCGTCGCGAACGGGCAGCCCGTGAGCGGGCTGACCAGCGACGGCTCCACCCGCTGGGGTGCCACGCTGGGCAACAAGCGCTACGTCTGGAGATCGGCAATAGGCGTGACACCGCAGGGCGCGTTGATCTACGTCGCAGGAAACGCGCTCTCAGCGGAGAGCATCGCGCAACTCGAGGTGGCGGCGGGCGCGACCCGTGCGATGGAACTCGACATCAATCCGGAATGGACGAGTTTCATGACCTACACCCATCCCAGCCCCACGCAGGCGGTCCCGCGGGAACTGACCTCGGACGAGCAGCCCAGCTCCAGCCGTTACCTCACAACGTCAACCCGCGACTTCATCGCTGCCTTCGTACGCTGATGAGCGCAGCGTTGGACGGCGAGAGCACCGCCCTCAGACCGCTGCCCGAGCCGCTGTCGCGACCCCGGCGCATCAGGCCACTGGTGGAGGCGTTGCGCCCACGCCAGTGGCCGAAGAACCTGCTGGTGCTCGCGCCCGCGCTCGCCGCAGGCAAGATCGGCACAGCCGGCGCGATCGTTCCGGCCGTCGCAGCTACTGCGCTGATGACGGTCGTGGCCAGCGGCACCTATCTCGTCAACGACGTCCGCGATCGGATCGTCGACGCGGTTCATCCGACGAAGCGCTTTCGGCCGGTCGCGCGCGGCGAGCTGAGCCCGCGTAGCGCGCTGATCACGGGATGTTCGCTTATCGGAGCTGGAATCGGCGGCGCGTTCGCCGTCGGACCCGGCTCGCTCGGTGTCGTGGTGCTCGCGTACGCGGTGCTTACCCTCGCCTACTCGTTCGGCCTGAAATCGGTGCCGTATCTGGAGATGGCGATCGTCGCCGCGGGTTTTGTCCTTCGGGCAGCGGCCGGCGGCGCCGCCGCGCGCGTTCCGCTATCGCTCGCGTTCATGGCGGTGACGGCCGGGACCGCCGGCGTCCTGGTGCTGGGCAAGCGCTTTGCCGAACTCCGGGCGTGCACGATCACCGGGCGCATCGGACGACCTGTGCTGGCCGTGTACGACGAGCGCGTCCTGCGTGGTCTGCTCGCGATGTCGGGAACGGTCGCTCTGGTCAGCTACCTGTCGTGGGCCCTCCACCATGGCGGCAGCGGCGCCGAGGTCACGAACGTCGCGAGCGCGGTCGCCGCCACATTCGGCTTGGGTCGATACGCATCTTTGGTGCACGCCGGCGCGTCCGAAGCGCCGGAGGACATCCTCTGGCACGACGGACTGACGCAGCTCGCGGCTCTCGCTGCCCTGGTCTTCTTCGCGCTCGGCATGATCATTGGTTAGTCGTTCGCTGAGCGGATGGGGCCGGTCGACCTCCAGTGTGGCGGAGGTGCGAACGGTGGCCACCGTCGGCGAGATCCGGCACGAGTACTCGCACGCCGGGCGTCGAGGTGCGCTCGTTCGAGGACTGGGGCGCTCCTACGGGGATGCCGCACAGAACGCCGGTGGGATCGTGCTCGATCTAGGCGCGTTCGACGGAATTCGTCGTGAGTTCGGCGACGCGTCGACCGTCAGGGTCGGCGCCGGCGTCTCGATGCGCACGCTCATGCGCTGGGCACTGCGGCACGGGCGCTTCCCCATGGCGATCCCCGGCACTGGGGAGGTCTCTGTCGGCGGCGCGGTCGCCGCGGACGTACATGGCAAGAATCATTGCGGCGCAGGCAGTTTCGGGCATAGCGTAACGGCGATCGAACTCGTGGACGGCCGAGGACGGCTCCGGCATCTCACGCCCACCGGCGAGCCAGCGCAGTTCTGGGCAACTGTCGGAGGGATGGGGCTGACCGGAGCGATCACCGACGTTTCGTTGACCTTGCGCGAGATAGCGACGGCCGCGATGCGTACGACGACGACCCGGGTCGCGAACCTCGATCTCGCTCTGGCGGCGATGTCCGACGCGAAGAGCGAATACCTGGTGGCATGGGTCGATTCTCTCGCGAGCGGACGTGAGCTCGGCCGCGCCGTGATCACCCACGGCGAGCACGCGTCGGCCGACGATCTTCCGCGCTCGCGGCGCGGCGACCCACTTCGGTCCACCCGTACCCCGGCCGCAACAGCGCTGTGGCCCTGGGCCCGTAGCCCGTTGACAGCCGCCACGGTCGGCGCGTTCAACGAGGTGTGGTTCCGGCGCGCCGGAACCAAGCGCGACGCCCTCCTCGGCGTCGACGCGTTCTTCCACCCGCTCGACTCGGTGCGGTCCTGGAACCGCCTGTACGGGCGCGACGGCTTTGTCCAGTACCAGATCGCGGTTCCGGATGCCGCGACGGACGTCCTTCGCGTTGTGCTCGAGCGGTTCGCCGTAGCGCGCTATCCGACCTTCCTGACAGTACTGAAGCGTCTGGGTGCCGCGTCGCCCGGGCACCTTTCGTTCCCGATCGCGGGATGGACACTTGCGGTCGACGTACCCACCGGTGTTGCCGGCCTCGGATCGGTTCTCGACGAACTGGACATCGTCGTGGCGAACGCGGGGGGCCGGGTGTACCTCGCCAAGGACTCAAGGCTGTCGCCGGACGCCGCGGCGTCGATGTATCCCCGCCTCGAGGAGTGGCGAGCAGCACGCTCGGCGCTCGACCCCGATCACTGCATCGACTCGGATCTGAACCGGCGACTGCAGCTCACCGGCACCCGGCTCGGCGGACAGCGATGAAGGATTCCCTCGGACGGTTCCAGACCGGAGTGCTGTTCGGAGGTACGTCGGAGATCGGGCGGGCGATCGTCTCGGCACTGACGTGGCAGCCCGGAGCGCGGCTCTGGCTGGCCAGCCGACGCGACCCGGGCGAGCTCACCGTGGATGCGGAGGTACACGTCGAGTGGGTGGAATGGGACGCCGCAATGCTCGAACGGGCGGAATCGATCCTGCTGTCGATCCCGGACGACATCGACGTGGTGGTCGTCGCGGCAGGCGCGCTCGGAGCCGCGAAGCATCCTGAGCGTGACGTGCAGGGTTCGCTCGCCGTCCTGGAGACGACCGCGGTGGGAGCGGCAGCCGCGCTGCTGTCCGCGGCGGAGCGCCTTCGGCTGCAGGGCCACGGCTCCCTGATCGTGCTGTCCTCCATTGCTGCCGTTCCGGTCCGCGTCGACAACCTGGTCTACGGCGCGGCCAAGGCGACGCTCGACGCGCTCGCGATCGGGTTGCACGAGGTGCTAGGCGCGTCCGGCGTCGAGGTGTACGTGGTTCGGCCGGGCTTCGTACACAGCAAGATGACCGCCGGACTGAGCCCGGCACCTTTCGCGACGACCCCCGAGGCCGTGGCGGGCCTCGTCGCAAACGCTGTCGCGCACCGGAGAACCGGCGTCGTGTGGACGCCTCGAATCCTCGGTGTGGTTTCCCGCGCGATGCGGATGGCGCCGCGCGCGGCGCTTCGCCGGCTCTCACGAAATTAGGGGTCGCCGCGCCCCTGTTCGATGCGCTGCTCGTTCGGGTGAAGCCATGCTTGACGCCCCACAGAACGGCTTGGGTCCGGCTTTGGATCTCGATCTTCGGGTAGATCGTGCGGATGCACGACGTGATCGTGTTCGCGACCACCTCGCCGAGGTGAACCGCTTCCAGCGCGGCAACGAGCTCGCGCGCGGACAACGCCTTGGAAAGGTAACCGTCCACGCTCAGCCGGCGAGCGCTCGCGATGAGGTCCGGGTGAAAATTCCAGGTCTAGACGACGACCCGACGGGCGCGGGGATTCCCGATCAGGATCGCGCAGTCTTTGCAGAGGAGTGGCGGGCCGCCGGCACTGGTACTAGGCCGGGAGCACAACCGCTCAGGAACTAGCGAGTTGCATGACGGCGACCCGCGCGGCTTCGGCAGTCGCGCGGGGGTGTGCGGCCGCGCTCAGGCTGCTCGTACCGGCACGCTTGAGCGCGCCCCGCACGACCTCGCTCGGCCGTTGCTGCTCGCCGAGGACGGCATTGCAGATCACGATTCCGCCGGTCAGGATCGGGATCGCCCATTGCAGACCGCGCAGCAGCTGCAAGTCGCGCGAGGGAGCGTCCGGTGTCGCCTCCGACGGCTTGACACCGCCTTCCGCGGGGACAGGTGCCGCCGACTGCACGCGTAGCCCGAGATATCCGCTGTAGGCGGTGGCGCCGACGGCTCCGGCGGTGAGCGCGGTCTTCACCGCGCTCGTACTTGCGACGCCCTTCTGTGCGCCGAGTCGACCGCGGTTCGCCCGTACGATCTGCGCCCCCGCAACGAGGTGAGCACCGATCGCCACCGCGTTCCACGGTGCCCACCTGCCCCACCCCGCGGCGGCGACCTTCACGCGGTCGATGGGATCCTTGACGTCGTTCGCCGCACCGTTCACGCCGATGGCCCCCATCAGGGAACCACCGAACCAAGCGGCAAGTCCGAGGTCGTGCGCGGTGCGGGCAGCGGTATTGCGGGCCATGTCGATCCTTCCGAGAAGTTACGTAACGGGCTGCTACCCGCGCAGCGGACGCTCACTCCTGAAGGTGACGGGTGACCTACCCGCCTCTCGCCAGACCAGAGACACGCTGGGCCCGGCCGGAACGAGCGTGGTCGCCAGCATCGGCGCGGGCTGCGCGGGCGCGGCTGTCATGACGGTGCTCGCAACGTCCGTTGCGCTGGGCGTCGTCCCGGCTGCCGCCGCGACCGGCCCGTCGGCGCACGCGAGGGGTGCTACCGGCATCTCGCCTCATGCGGATGTTGCCCCGCTTCCAGCCCGGGAAGGATCACCATGGCGGTGAGGCCGAACTCCGGACGATCGCCCGGGGCGGTCGCCCCTCCCGATCCTCAGCCGGCGAGTTGGTCCACCGCGGCGCCGAACACCCGGGGCAGACGTGCTGCCGCCGGTACGAGCAAGCGGCGCAACGGCGGAACCCGGCGCGCCTCCAACAGTCCCGCGGTCAGCCACCGCGAGCGCCGCGAAACCCGCCGCCAAGCCTGTTCGTACGAACCCGGATCTTTTGCCAGCACACAAGAAATCAGCTCGGCAGCCGCGCCGAATGCTACCGCCAACCCTTCGCCGGTGAGCGCGTCCACGTAGCCTGCGGCGTCGCCGAGAAACAGGACCCGGCCGGCGACCCGACCCCGGCTTCGCTGCCGTAGCGGTCCGGCACCGCGCACGCTAGAGGCAGCCTCCGCGCCGCGCAGCGAGGCCGCCAGCGCGGGGAACGCGGTGATCTGCTCGTCGTACGGGGCCCGCTGGGAGCTAAGGATCGCAATCCCGACGGTGTCGGCGCCTACGGGTGTTACGTATGCCTCGGCGTGCGGCGACCAGTGCACATCGACGTACGGGCTGGGCGGTGCCATGGAGTAATGGCGACGCAATCCCCACCGGCTCGGCATTCGGGTCGGCGCGGCGAGCCCGAGCGAATGGCGCAGCGGCGAGTGCAGACCGTCTGCGGCGGCCACGTACCG
>CAXTUZ010000126.1:0-5846 GCA_964247525.1 uncultured bacterium | reverse complement strand
GGCTCTGTCCGTACGTCCGGACGTCGACGCCGCGGGCCGCCGCGTCAACCGCGAGCCGGCGCGCGCCCGGATCGTCGGCGCAGGTCACCAAAAACCCGTTCGGTGCGATGCGGTCGACGAACGCGGCGAATGCCTTCTCCACGGCGGCTTCGTCGCCGTAGTGGTCGAGGTGATCGGCCGCCACGTTCGTCACGATCGCCGCGTACGGGGACAGCAGCAGGAAGGACTCGTCACTCTCGTCGGCCTCGGCGACGAACAGCTCGCCACTTCCTTCGTGCGCACCGCTGCCCGCCTCGTTGAGGTCACCCCCGATCACGAACGACGGATCAGCGTGCGCGCCCTGCAGAGCCACGACAAGCATCGAGGTCGTCGTCGTCTTCCCGTGCGTTCCGGCCACCGTGACCGAGACCCGATCGTGCATCAGCGCCGCGAGGGCGGCGGCCCGGGCCAACACCGGGATCCCGCGTTCGTGGGCCGCCACGAGTTCGGGATTGTCAGCCCGGATCGCGCTCGAACTCACCACTACGCGCGCGTCGCCGAGATTGCTCGGGTCGTGTCCGACGTGCATGCGGCCGCCTTGGGCTTCGAGGACGGCGAGGCCTGTGGACGCCTTCACGTCGCTTCCGGACACCCGGGCACCGCGGGCGAGCAGGATCCGGGCGATGCCGCTCATCCCGGCGCCGCCGACACCGATGAGGTGCACCCGTTCGAGCGGCGGGAACGCCCCGGGCCGGTTCCCGCGCGCCGGTCCGGCATCGCTCACCTGGTCGCCCACCCGCTCATTGTGGTCGAGCCGCCCGACCGTCCCGTAGCGGCGGGTCACCGGCGATCGCGGCCCGTACGAGGGCCACCAACGCCTCGGCCGCAAGTGGCGGACTCCCCCTGCGTGCCCCCGCCGCGAGCACGGCCAGGCCGTCACGATCGAGTAGCAGCGGAATCACCTCGGCCCGCAAGCGGGCCGAGGTGAGATCCGCATCGTCGATGAGCAGCCCGCCACCGGCCTCGACGATGGGAGCGGCGTTGAGCCGCTGCTCGCCGTTTCCGATGGGCAGCGGGACGTAGACCGCGGGCAGGCCCACCGCGGCGAGCTCGGCACATGTCATCGCTCCGGCACGGCACAGCATGAGATCGGCTGCCGCGTAAGCGCTGTCCATCGCATCGATGTATGCCAGGACCCGGTGGCGCGGGAACGCGGCGACCCGTTCGGCCACGTCGTCACGATGGGCGCGGCCGGCGTGGTGCAGCACCGCGATGCCCGCCGCGTCGAGCGCGGGGGCCGCTCCGATGACCGCCTCGTTCAGGCTACGGGCGCCCTGCGATCCGCCTGACACCAGGAGCACCGGCCGGTCGGGATCCACGCCGAATGCCGCCCGGGCCCCCGGGCGAGCCTGCGCCCGGTCCAGGTGCGCGATCGCCGAGCGCAACGGAAGACCCGTACGGACGGCGTCGCGAAGACCACTGCCCTCGACGGTGACCGCGCGGTACGCCGTGAGGTGCGCCCCGATCCGGTTCGCGATACCGGCGCGCGCGTTCGCTTCGTGGACGACGACGGGGACCCGGCGCACGCGCGCCGCCAGGTAGGCGGGAAGAGCTACGTACCCACCGAAACCCACGACCGCGCGCGCGTTCTCGCTGTCGAGGGCGCGGCCCGCCTCCCGCACCGCTCCGGCCAGCCGCCACGGCACCTGCAACAGATCCCAGGTGAGCCGGCGCGGAAGCGGTACCCGCGGAATCGTGACCAACCGTTGGCCGCGCGCGGGCACCAGATGTGTCTCCAGCCCCTCGGACGTTCCGAGGACCACCACCGGCCCCATCCCGGCGCTACCGAGCGCCTCCGCGAGCGCCAGTGCGGGCTCGACGTGGCCGGCGGTCCCACCGCCGGCAAGCACGATGGACCCGGAGCGGTCGCGCCGCCGTGACGACCGCGCCATCTCAGCGCGCCGATCGACGGCCGGCAGGCACTCCCCGCTCGGTCCGCGCGAAATTGGCGAGCAATCCGACCGCGACCAGGGTCGGGACCAGCGACGAGCCGCCGAACGAGATCAGCGGGAGCGGAATCCCGGTGATCGGAACCAGCCCCACGACCGCGCCGATGTTCACCAGCGCCTGACCGAGAAGCCACGCGACGATCCCGGCGGAGGCAAGCCGGACGAAGGGATCGGTCGTGCGCTGAGCGACCCGGATTCCCGCGTACCCGAGCGTCGCGAAGAGCGTGAGCACGACGCCGGTGCCGAGCAAGCCGAGTTCTTCGCCGATGATCGCGAAGATGAAGTCCGTGTGGGCGTTGGGCAAGTAGTCCCATTTCTCCTTCGACGCACCGAGTCCGTCGCCCCACCATCCGCCGGAGGACAGGGCGTAGATGCCCTGCACGGCCTGATATCCGCTACCGCTCGCGTCGTGGAACGGATGGAGGAACGAGGTGAGCCGGGCGAGCCGGTAGGGCTCCGTCACGGCAAGAGCTGTTCCGGCGAACGCGAGACCCCCGAACACGCCCCCGAACAGGCGGGCCGGCGCACCGACGACCCACAGCAGGGCGAGCACGACGAGCAGCAGGCAGATGGACGTACCCATGTCGGGCTCGAGCATCACCAGCAGGCAGAACAGCACGCCCATCGGCAACAGCGGCACGAGCAGGTGCGCGTTCCGCGTCAACAGCCGGGATTTGCGGACCAGGAGGTCGGCGCCCCACAGAGCCAGCGCGAGCTTGGCCAACTCCGAGGGCTGGATCGTCCACGACCCGACGCCGATCCAGCGTTTTGCGCCGTACGCGGTGACACCGAACCCAGGAACGAGAACCAGCAGCAGCCCGGCCGCCGCGACGATCATCAGCGGCGTGCCCAGCGCACGGATCCGCCGGATCGGCAGCTGTGAGGCGACCAGTGCGAGCGGCAGACCCAATCCCACCCACATCAGCTGCTTGAAGAACAGCGCGTAGGAGTTCCCCGAGTCCTGATAGGACGAGACGCTCGATGCGCTGAGCACCATCACCAAGCCGATGAGGACGAGCGCCGCAGTGGAGCCGAGCACGAGGTAGTACGAGGTCATCGGCCGGTCGAGAACACGCGCCCGTACCGGTGCGGGCCGCACCGCACGCAGCGGGCGCGCCGCCGGTGTCGGCGGCCGCGCCGCCGGTGTCACCGTCGCCGTCACGGCGCCGCCCATCGTGTCTCCCTCCGCCGAGGTGGCTCTCTCACGGCCCGGTCAATGCCTTGGCCGCGGCGGCGAATCGATCGCCGCGGTCCGCGTAATCGCGAAACATGTCCATCGACGCCGACGCCGGCGACAACAGGACGACCCCCCCGGCGCCGGCGAGGCGGGCCGCCTCGCGTACGGCATTCTCGATGCCGTCGGCATACAACACGGGGACCTGTGCGGCGTGGCGGGCGAGCGAGTCCGCGATCTGCGGCGCGCACGTTCCGATGAGGACGGCGCCGCGCAGGTGCGCCCCGTGGCGCTGCACCAATTCGTCGAACTCAGCGCCCTTCGCGAGGCCCCCGGCGATCCAGACCGCCTCCGGGTACGCGTCCAGCGCCGCGGCGGTCGCGTGCGGGTTCGTCCCTTTCGAATCGTCGACGAATGTGACACCACCGATGCGTGCGACCACCGTCAGGCGGTGCGCGCCGGTGACATATGCCCGCAGCCCGCCGGCGATCGCGGCCGGCGTGATTCCCGCCGCGCGGGCGAGGGCAGCGGCGATGAGCGCATCGGTCACGTTGTGCCCTCCGCGCACTTGGAGCTCGTCGAGGCGGACGAGGGCACCGCCGCCAAACGCGTTGTCGTACAACGCTTCGGCACGTACGCCGACCATTCCCGCCGACGGGTCGTGCAGTGTCACGCCGACAGCCTCCCGGTGGCGCGCCCCGGCCGCCCGCGCGCCCGGGTCATCGGCACCGTAGACGGCGAGCGTGCCCGGACCCCAGATCTTCTCCTTCGCCCGGCTGTATTCATGCAGGTCCCCGTGCCAGTCGAGGTGGTCCGGCGCGATGTTGATGATCGCCCCGGCATCGGGTGCGATCGTGCTCGACCAGTGCAACTGGAAACTGGACAGCTCCACCGCGAGCACGTCGGACGGCACGGATTCCGTCACAACCCGGACGAGCGGGATTCCGATGTTGCCCGCGGCTGCCGCCCGCACTCCGGCCGCCCGCAGAATGCCTGCGAGCATTGACGTTGCCGTCGTCTTGCCGTTCGTCCCGGTGATCGCGAGCCAGCGCTGCCCGGGGGGTCGAAGCCGCCACGCGAGCTCGACCTCGCCCCAGACCGGGATCCCCGCCTCCTGTGCTGCTCGTAGCAGCGGCGAATTCGGCGTCCATCCGGGCGAGGCGATCACCAGTCCCGCGCCGGCCGGGACGGTGCCGTCGTCGACGCGAACATCCGGTCCCCCGCGAGCGTCCACCACCGTCACGTCCGCGCCGCGGTCCCGTAACACCTCCGCCGCTGCGGAACCTGAAACCCCGGCTCCCGCAACGACGACGCGTGCAGGCAGATCGTCGCTCACGCGAGCGTGCCGTGCGCCAGGAACTCGGCATAGAACAAGCCGAGCCCGAACGCGACCGCGAGACCCCCGATGATCCAGAACCGGATGACGATCGTCACCTCCTGCCACCCAGCAAGCTCGAAGTGGTGTTGAAGGGGTGCCATCCGGAACACCCGTTTACCGGTCGCCCGGAACACCGCGACCTGCACGATGACCGAGATCGTCACGGCCGCAAAAAGCCCGCACAGGACGAACAGGAGTATCTCGGTTCTGGTCACCATGGCGATGGAGGCGAATGCCCCGCCCAGGGCGAGGGATCCGGTGTCCCCCATGAAGATCTTGGCGGGGCTCGCATTCCACCAGAGGAATCCGAAACAGGCCCCCATCGCGGCGGCGGCGACCACTGCGACGTCGAGCGGGTCACGGACGTTGTAGCAGGTGCTCACCGTTTCGCCGCACCGATTTCCGAATTGCCAGAAGGAAATGATGACGTAGGCCGCGAAGACCATCGCCGAGGCACCGGTCGCGAGCCCGTCAAGTCCGTCAGTGAGGTTCACGGCGTTGGAGGTCGCCGAAATCATCAAAAAGGCCCACGCCACGAAGCCGACGACGCCCACTGTCAGAGCAGAGTCGTGAATGAACGAGATGTGTGCCGAAGCGGGTGTGAGGGTGGTCGCACCACCCGAACGGAAGTGCAGCGCGAGCGTGCCGAACGCGACGGCGACAAGCCCCTGCCCGATGAACTTCGCGGACTTGGTCAGGCCGAGCGAACGCTGCCGCCGGATCTTCAGATAGTCGTCGAGAAATCCGACCACCCCGAGACCGGTCATCACCATCAGGACCAGCAGACCGGACGCTGTCGGGCCATGCCGTTGCCATGCGTGGGCGAGCAGGTAGCCGACCAGCGTCGCGGCGATGATGACCGTGCCGCCCATGGTCGGAGTGCCCCGCTTGGTGGCATGACTCGCGGGTCCGTCATCGCGAATCTCCTGGCCGTAGCCGCGGCGGCGGAACAGCCGGATGACCAGCGGCGTCAGGAGCAGCGAGAGCACCAGCCCGGTGGTGGCAGCGATCAGGACGAGTTTCACCGCGCCGACCTCCTCTCGTCGCCGTCGCCCTCGGTGAGCAGGCTCGCGGCGAGCTTTTCGAGCCCCTCCGCGCGGGAGGCTTTCACCAGCACCAGATCGCCTGGGTCCACCGCTGCCCGCAGCATCGCTGCGGCCGCTGCGATGTCGTCGACGAGTACGGCACCCGGACCGGCACCCGCGCCGATTCCGCGGGCACCCGCGCCGACCGCGACGGGGCCGGGTCTGGGCGGTGCTCGGGCCGATGCTCGAACTGGGCGAGAGCAGCACGGCGGCGCACGTGG
>CAXTUZ010000125.1:0-5937 GCA_964247525.1 uncultured bacterium | reverse complement strand
TCAACATCCAGGTCTACCAGGGCGAGCGGCCGATGGCCGCGGACAACAAGCGCCTGGGGATGTTCGAGCTCACCGGCCTTCCTCCTGCGCCGCAGGGCATTCCGCAGATCGAAGTCACCTTCGACATCGATGCCAACGGAATCGTGCACGTGTCCGCGAAGGACCTCGGCACCGGCAAGGAGCAGTCGATGACCATCACCGGCGGCTCGGCGCTGCCCAAGGACGACATCGACCGGATGATTCGCGAGGCCGAGCAGTTCGCCGACCAGGACAAGACCCGGCGCGAGGAGGCGGACACCCGCAACTCCGGTGAGCAACTCGTCTTCGCGACCGAGAAGTTCCTGGCCGAGAACGGCGAGAAGATCCCCGCCGATACGAAGGCTGATGTCGAGGGCAAGCTCTCCGATCTCAAGGGTGCTCTGGGTGGCAGTGATGTCGCCGCCGTACGTAGTGCGGCCGATGATCTGTCGCGGGCGTCGCAGGCGATGGGCGCGGCGATGTACTCCGGCGGCGGGGGAGCGGCCGCGGGCGGCGCCCCTACCGGTGACGCGTCCGACGACGACGTCGTAGACGCGGAGGTTGTCGACGAGCCGGCGGACGGGGACGCGAAGTGAGTCCCGACAACATCGGCGGCGAATCGGCGGGTGACGAACCACGCGTCGTGATTCGGGACAAGCGCCGGCTCGACCCCGAGACGGGCGAGGTGCGCGTCACCGATCCCGGGGTGCCGGCCGGCGATGGAGGGCCCGCCGGGGATGATTCCGTTCCCGATACTCGCATCGCCGAACTCACCGAGACGTTGCAGCGGCTCAAGGCCGAGTACGACAACTACCGCAAGCGGAGCGAGCGCGACCGCCTGGTCGTCGCGGACATCGCGTCAGGGAACGTGCTCGCGGCGCTCCTGCCCGTCCTGGACGACCTCGAGCGCGCCCGCGCACACGGTGATCTCACCGGAGCGTTCGGGTCGGTCGGCGAGGCCCTGATCGTGGCCACCGGCAAGTTCGGACTGGAGACGTACGGCCAGGCGGGCGAACCGTTCGACCCGCAGATCCACGAGGCGGTCATGCAGGCACCGCCCGTCGAGGGCGTGGACGGTCCGGTTCTGGCAGACGTCTTCCGGTCGGGTTACCGCCATGCCGGTCGCGTATTGCGGCCGGCACAAGTCTCGGTGAGCGAACCCGCCGAGGCGCAAACTGCAGTCGAGGTGGAGGAAGCCGAGTCGACGTGAGCGTCCGCGACGATGTCGAGAAGGACTTCTACGCCGCGTTGGGCGTGCCGAAGGACGCGTCCGCCGCGGAGATCAAGAAGGCCTATCGCGCACTCGCCCGGGAACTTCATCCGGACAAGAACCCGGGCGACGCGAAAGCCGAGGAGCGGTTCAAGTCCGTCTCCGAGGCGTACGACGTCCTGTCCGACGAAGGACGCCGCAAGGAGTACGACGAAGCCCGGGCACTGTTCGGATCCGGCGGCTTCCGCCGGCCGCCTCCCGCCGGTGGCGGAACGTTTCGTGGCGCGCCAGGGGGTTTCGACCTCGGCGACATCCTCGGCGGCTCGGCCGGAGCGGGTGTCGGTGGGCTCGGCGACCTTCTCGGCGGGATGTTCGGCGGCCGTGGGCGGGGCCCTGTTCGCGGCCAGGACGTCACCGCCGGCGTCACCGTTGACCTCGCCTCGACGATGGCCGCCCAGGAGATCAACGTCCGGTTGCCCGGAGGGTCGGTGTGCGACCTGTGCCACGGCAACGGTGCCGCGCCGGGCACGTCTCCGCGTACCTGCCCGACCTGCGGCGGTACCGGTTCGGTCAGCACCAACCAAGGCGGATTCGCCTTCGCCTCGCCCTGTGCGACGTGCCGCGGAACGGGTCATCTCGTTGATGACCCGTGTCCACGGTGCGGTGGTTCGGGTCGCCGGGAACGGGTGCAGAAGATCCGTGTGCCGGCCGGTGTCCGCGACGGCGCGCGGTTGCGGATCCGCGGCCGCGGTACTCCCGGCGAACGCGGCGGCCCGAGCGGCGACCTCGAGGTGCTCGTGCACGTCGCGCCCCACCAGGTCTTCGGTCGAGACGGCGACGCTTTGACCGTGACGGTCCCGGTTACCTTTCCCGAAGCCGCGCTGGGCGCGACGATCAAGGTGCCGACTCTGGACGGCGCGGTGAATGTCAAGGTTCCTGCGGGCACCGCCTCCGGGCGGCGGCTGCGCGTCCGCGGTCGCGGCTTCCCCACCAAGGGCGACGGGCGCGGCGCATTGCTCGTCACGGTCGAGGTCGTCGTGCCACAGCATCTTTCGGCGAAGGCCACCGAAGCCCTCGAGGCCTTCGCGGCGGAGAGTCCAGCAGACCCGCGTGAGCACCTCGCCAGCCTGCTGGATCCGTCATGACCGGCCCGGCCATCTCCTCGTCGCTCTACGACGAAGACATCGACCGGCCGGTCTACGTGATCTCGGTCGCCGCGGAACTCGCCGGTATGCACCCGCAGACGCTGCGGACGTACGACCGCCTCGGACTTGTCACGCCCGGGCGAGCCGGCCGGGCGCGCCGGTACAGCGTGCGGGACGTGACGTTGCTCCGGGAGGTGTCGCGGCTCTCGCAGGAGGAGGGCGTGGGCCTCGCGGGGATACGGCAGATCCTGCGCCTCAAGCAGCAGGTCGACGCGCTGCACGCCCAGGTGCACGCTCTGGCGGCCGACCTCGCCGCCGCCCAGGAGGCGGCCCGGACGGAGGTCGCCCGCCAACTCGCCGCACAGGCCAGCGCCGCCCGCCGGGACCTTGTGCCCCTGCGCCCCGCCGCCGGTCAGCAGGTCGTGCTCTGGAGCCGTCGTCGGAGCACCCGATAAGCATTCGCCCCACAAGGAAGTCAGGCAGGCATGAACGCAGAGAACCTCACCACCCGGAGCCGGGAGGCACTGTCCGCCGCAGTGAGCAGGGCATCGACCGCCGGAAACCCCACCGTCGAACCGGCTCACCTCCTCGTCGCGTTACTGGCCGATCAGGACGGTGCTGCCGCCGCGGTGTTGAGCGCCGCGGGCGTCGATCTCGCCGCGATCGCTTCGGGTGCGGCTTCGATCGTCGCGTCGTTGCCCTCGGCGCGAGGCGTCAGCACGAGCCCGCCGCAACTCGGCCGGCCGGTGCTGGCCGTTCTCGAAGCCGCCGGCAAACAAGCCGAGTTCCGCCAGGACGACTACATCTCCACCGAACACCTGCTGGTCGGACTCGCGATCGAGGGCGGCCGCGACGTCGGTGCGTTGTTGCCGACGAAAGATGCTCTGCTCGAAGCATTCTCGGCTGTTCGCGGTTCACGGCGGGTGACCTCGCCGGATCCCGAGAGCAGCTATCAGGCGCTCGAGAAGTACGGCATCGACCTGACCGAACGAGCCCGGAAGGGGGAGCTCGATCCGGTGATCGGCCGGGACACCGAGATCCGGCGCGTGGTCCAGGTGCTCTCCCGCCGTACCAAGAACAATCCGGTTCTGATCGGCGAGCCGGGCGTCGGTAAGACCGCGATCGTGGAGGGGCTCGCGCTCCGGGTGATCGCCGGGGACGTGCCCGAATCCCTTCGTAACAAACGGGTCATCGCGCTCGACCTCGGCGCGATGGTCGCCGGTGCTAAGTACCGCGGTGAGTTCGAGGAGCGCCTCAAAGGCGTGCTGGCCGACATCAAGGACAGCAACGGTGAGGTCGTCACCTTCATCGACGAACTGCACACCGTCGTCGGGGCAGGTGCCGCCGAGGGCTCGATGGACGCCTCGAACATGTTGAAACCTCTTCTTGCCAGAGGGGAACTGCGCCTCGTCGGCGCGACCACGCTCGACGAGTACCGCCAGCACATCGAGAAGGATCCCGCGCTCGAACGTCGCTTCGCCCCCGTACTCGTCGGCGAACCGTCGGTCGAGGACACCGTCGCGATCCTGCGCGGCCTCAAGGGCCGGTACGAGGCGCACCACAAGGTGGCGATCGCAGACGGGTCGCTCGTCGCCGCGGCCACCCTGTCCGACCGGTACGTCACCGGGCGGTTCCTGCCGGACAAGGCGATCGACCTCGTCGACGAGGCTGCGTCCCGACTCCGGATGGAGATCGACTCGCGGCCCGTCGAGATCGACGAGCTTCAGCGGCAGGTCGACCGGATGTTCATGGAGGAAATGGCGCTGGCACGGGAGAGTGACGACGCCTCGAGGGACCGGTTGGACACCCTGCGCAAGGACCTCGCCGACCGCCGGGAGGAACTCGGCGCTCTGGTCGCTCGATGGGAGAAGGAAAAGAGCGGACTGAACCGGGTCGGCGAACTCAAGCAACGTCTAGACGACCTACGGACGCAGGTGGAACGCGCGCAGCGCGACGGTGACTTGGAAACCGCGTCGCGCGTCTCGTACGCGGATATCCCTGCAGCGGAGCGGGAGCTGGCGGCGGCCAGTCAGGCGGAAGCCGCTTCAGCTCCGATGGTCAAGGAGGAGGTCGGTCCCGACGACATCGCCGAGGTGATCAGCTCCTGGACCGGGATACCGGCCGGTCGGCTACTCGAGGGGGAGAGCGCGAAACTGCTACGGATGGAGCAGGTGCTCGCGGCGCGAGTGATCGGACAGGCCGGTCCGGTACGTGCGGTGTCCGACGCTGTTCGCCGTTCCCGCGCGGGAGTCTCCGACCCGGACCGCCCGACGGGGTCTTTCTTGTTCCTCGGTCCGACCGGAGTGGGCAAGACCGAGCTGGCGAAGGCGCTCGCCGAGTTCCTCTTCGACGACGAGCGCGCGGTGGTACGGATCGACATGAGCGAGTACAGCGAACGGCATTCGGTCGCGCGGCTCGTCGGCGCACCCCCCGGCTACGTCGGGTACGAGGCAGGTGGACAGCTGACCGAAGCGGTCCGTCGCCGTCCCTACAGCGTGATCCTGCTCGACGAGGTCGAGAAGGCGCACCCCGACGTCTTCGACGTGCTGCTCCAGGTCCTCGACGACGGCCGATTGACCGACGGGCAGGGCCGTACCGTCGACTTCCGCTCGACGATCCTGGTGCTGACGTCCAACTTGGGCAGTGCGTACATCTCCGACCCGGGGCTGTCGCCGGAACAGCGTCGCGACGCGGTGCTCGGCGCGGTACGAAGGGCTTTCAAGCCCGAATTCGTGAACCGGCTCGACGACGTGCTGATCTTCGACGCACTGGGCATCGACGAGCTCGCGGGCGTGGTCGACATCCAGGTGACGCGGCTAGCGGGCAGGCTCGCCTCCCGCCGGCTGACGTTGGCCGTGACGCCTGACGCCCGGATCTGGTTGGCCGAGAACGGGTTTGACCCGGTATATGGGGCGCGGCCGCTGCGTCGACTGGTGGATTCGGCGATCGGCGACCCGCTCGCCAAGGGCCTCATCGGCGGTTCTATCCGGGACGGGGACGCCGTCCGGGTCGAGGTCAACGATGCCGGTGATGGCCTTAAGGTAGGCGTATGAGCATTCCGACGGTGACGACCGTGACCCCCGGCGCGGTTCTCCTCGACGTACGCGAGGACGACGAGTGGGCCGACGGGCACGCACCGGACGCTGTCCACATCCCACTCGGCGAGCTGGTCGCGCGCGCCGACGAGGTGCCGTCGGATCAGCCTGTCGTCGTGATCTGCCGCGCCGGTGGGCGTTCGGCCCGCGCGACGGGCTTCTTGCGCGGCCGCGGCGTGGACGCCTCGAACTACCACGGCGGAATGCAGGCCTGGGCCGCCGCCGGCGGCTCGATGGTGTCCGAGTCCGGTGCGCCGCCCTGGGTGAGCTGAAGTCGGTAACCCGCACCTCGATCATTGGCAGCGCTGAGCTATCACGGCCTCAGGAGTAGTCGATGAGATAACCCTCTGCCAGGTCCCGCATAAGGGATGTTGCTTTGGCGACCATGTCCTCCTCGGACTCCGCTCGAAGAGGTATTGAGCGCGATCCCCGGCAGATGCCGCCATCGCGTCGTTTTAGGCCCACAGAT
>CAXTUZ010000124.1:883-5941 GCA_964247525.1 uncultured bacterium | reverse complement strand
GGTACTTGTCCCGAGACAGGATCGAGGTCAGCACCGGGAACCCGTTGAACGCGGTGTTCGCCGCGAGCACCAGGATCAGCGCGGTGACCAGCTGCACGTAGTAGAACATCGGCGAGTGGCCGCCGAAGATGGCCCCGCCGACCTGCGCGAGCACCGTCTTGGGCGCCTCGCCGGCGGGCTTGCCGACCAAGTTGCTCGCACTCTCCGCAACGTGCACCTTGGTGGCGAGGGCGAGCGCGGTGACTCCGGCGAAGAGCGTCACGGAGATGACGCCGAGCATCGCGAGCGTCGACGCCGCGTTCTTCGATTTCGGCGGCTTGAACGCCGGAACTCCGTTGCTGATCGCCTCGACTCCGGTCAACGCGGTGCAGCCGGAGGCGAATCCGCGCAGCAGCAGGAAGACCAGCGCGAAACCGGTGATGTTGGTCTCGGTGGGATGCACGCCCCAGTGCGCCGACTCGGCGCGCGGCGCATCGCCGTGGGCGAAGCGGAAGAGCCCCGTCCCGATCAGCACGAGCACGCCGATGATGAACGCGTACGTCGGGATGGCGAAGGCCGTCCCGGACTCCCGCAGCCCGCGCAGGTTGAGCAGGGTGATCAGCGCGACGAGTCCGAGAGCGACCGCGACCTCGTGCCCCTGCAGCCCGGTCACCGCCGAGGTGATGTTCGCGACGCCCGAACTCACCGAGACCGCGACGGTCAGGACGTAGTCGACGAGCAGCGCGCTTGCCACGGTCAGCCCCGCCGCGGGGCCGAGGTTGGTCGTCGCCACCTCGTAGTCCCCTCCACCGGAGGGGTAGGCGTGGACGTTCTGCCGGTAACTGAGGACCACGATCGCCATCAGCAGCACAACACCCGCGGCGAGGTACGGCGTGTAGTGGATGAACGTGATGCCGCCGACCGACAGGACGAGCAGGATCTCCTCGGTCGCGTACGCCACCGAGGACATCGCGTCGCTCGCGAAGACGGGCAGCGCCAGCTTCTTCGGGAGCAGGGTGTCGCCGAGCGCCTCGTTGCGCAGCGGGCGACCGAGAAGCAGTCGCTTGATCAGCCCAGTCCCAGCACTCATGGCGATCGCGAGCCTAAGGCTTCGCCGTGGCCGCGTCTCCCGCTACGGCTAGCATCGCCGGGTGCATGTCGTGATCCTCGGGTGCGGCCGGGTCGGTTCGGCGCTCGCTCACGACCTTGAGGACCGCGGGTACAGCGTCGCGGTCATCGACCAGGACGCCACCGCGTTCCGGCGGCTCGGCGAGCACTTCGGCGGCCGGACGATCACCGGGGTCGGATTCGACCGCGACACCCTCGTCGAAGCCGGCATCGAGCAGGCCGGCGCGTTCGCGGCGGTGTCGAGCGGTGACAACTCCAACATCATCGCCGCCAGAGTCGCGAGGGAGACCTTCGACGTCGAGACTGTCGTCGCGCGGATCTACGACCCCCGCCGCGCCGAGGTCTACGAACGGCTCGGCATCCCGACCGTCGCGACGGTCCGCTGGACCGTGGAGCAGATGATCACCCGGCTCCTGCCCGAGGCCGAGCACGAGTGGACCGACCCGACCGGCGAGCTCGTACTGGCCCGTATCCCCGTCGATCCGCACTGGGCGGGGATGCCGATCGGCAAGATCGAGGAGCGCACCGGGATCCGGGTCGTGTCGCTCGAGCGGCTCGGCAGGGCGCTCCTGCCGGAACGCAAGACGGCGCTGCAGGACGGCGACACGTTGCGCGCCGCGGTGACCCGGAGCCGCTACGACGCCGTGGTCGACCAACTGGGCCAGCGTCCGGCGGAGGTCGAGTGACCTCGCTGCGGGTAGTGATCGCGGGTGCGGGCAACGTCGGCCGGTCGATCGCCGGCGAACTTCTCCAGCACGGTCACGAGGTACTCGTCATCGACAAGGAACCTCGTCCCGACCGGATGGCCAAGCTGCCCGGTGCGACCTGGAAGCAGGGAGACGCGTGCGAGATCTCGGTGCTCGAGGACTGCGAGCTCGGCCGGTACGACGTCATGGTCGCGGCAACCGGTGACGACAAGGCGAACCTGGTGATCGCGCTGCTGGCGAAGTCGGAGTACGGCCTGGACCGGGTGGTGGCGCGGGTCAACCATCCGCGCAACGAGTGGCTCTTCAACGAGTCCTGGGGTGTCGACGTCGCGGTATCGACCCCGCGAATCCTCACCGCGCTCGTCGAGGAGGCGGTCAGCGTCGGAGATCTCGTCCGGCTGCTGCACTTCCAGCACGGGGACGCCTCATTGGTGGAGCTGACCCTGCCTCCGGATGCTGCCGTCGTCGGGAAGGCCATCGGCGACATAACCCTTCCGCCGGAATGCGCGCTCGTCGCGGTCCTGCGGGGGGGCCGCGTCGTCGTACCCACGCCGGACACGCCGTTCGAAGCGGGCGACGAGATCTTCGCAGTCGTCACCGGCGCCGAGGTGGAGGCTCAACTCGGCAGGGTGCTCGGCGCCTCCTGATCCGCAGCGCCGTCCGCGGTCGTGCTTTCGGATGCCGCAGCGCGATCCCACACTCCGTCGCGCGTCGCCGCCCGCCGGAGAAGCCAGACCGAACCGGCAACGGCGACGCCCCACAGCGGCCAGCCCATCGCGAGCCTCGCGGTGCCCAGCCAACCGGTGCGGTCCGCGAGGTAGAGGGGTCCCTGCACGGCGACGCGCGCGCCGAAGATGAACGCCCACAGCAGAGTCGCCCGGGAAGCGGCGCGCCGGAGTTGCCGGGAATCGCGCCACGCCACAAACCGGGCGTCGGTCATTGCGGCGACATACCCGACGATCGGGCGCCCGACGACCACGGACCCCACCGCCATGACCGTGTACGCGATGTTGGACAACAACCCGGGAAGGAAGAACCCCGAGCCCCGGTGCAGAACCAGCGCAATGGCTGCCGCGAACCCGACCCCGACGAGACCGGACACCGTCTGTTGCACCGGCTCCCGGCGTACCAGCCGGACCGCGAGCAGCGTCACGCCGGCGGCCACCGCGACCGCGACCGCGGTGCGGAGGCTGCTGACCGTGACGGCGATGACGAAGGCGGTCGTGGGCAGCGTCGAGTCGACGATGCCCCGGAAGCCCCCGACCGCGCTGAGCAACGTGGCCACGGGAACCGTGGCCACCGGCTTGTTCACGGCCGGTGGACGACCAGCTCGTAGCGCGGGTTGAAGATCGTCGGCTTGCCGTCGCGGCGGGTGAGACGTCCGTGCGCGACCAGGTCCCGTCCGGTCTGCAGGCCGTGCACGGTACGGCGGCCGAGGAACACGAGCCGCACGGTGCCCGAGCCGTCGTAGAGGTCCACCTCAAAGGTCGGCGTACCGGCGAGTGGAGCGAGTCGCACGGCCCGGACCGTACCGGCGACGCAGACCTCGTTGCCCCGCTGGCAGGAGCGGACCGCGGTGGCTCCCTCTTTGCGGGTCTGCTCCTGGAGGTCGGCAGCTTCGAGATCGCTCTCGGTCGCGACAAGACGCCGCATCACATTGCGGACACTCACAGCCATGCCGGCCTCCGTTTCGGTAAAGCCAGGCTAACGGACTTCAACGCCCGTGGCGCGGGGAATGTGCCCGGTCGCTATCGGGTCTCCGTGTTCTCCGGACCGCGCTCGGGAAGCGAGAACGACGGCCGCGGCTGCGGGTCGGCGGCCTCGGGAGAACCGGCGCTCCCGGTGAGGTCGGCGGTGCTCTCGGACGGGATGGCCTCCTTGGGCAGGCGCAGCGGCAGCTGGTCGCGTACCGCCATGGCTTCCTCGCCGCGGACGACGACGACCTCCGCGAACGCCTGCCACAGCACCGGCTCCGCGCTCGGGGTCCGGGCGGCCTCGCCCTGCGCGAGAGCGCGCAGGAACCAGCGTGGACCGTCGACGCCGACGAAGCGCGCCGCGGCCAGCGCGCCGGGCTTGTCGGTCGGTACGTCCGCCACGATCTCCGGTCCGTACTGTCCTTCGATCATCTGGGCCCGGCCCCCGCCGCCGTTGATCGAGTCGGCGATCTCGGCCCGGATCTCCGACCAGATCCCGGTGCTCCTGGGTGCCGCGAAGGCGAGCACCTGCAACGAGGAGGACGCGGTGGCCAGCGTCACCGACACGACCTGCCCGCTCTCCTGCTCCACGTCGACACGGATCTCCGCGCCGGGCAGCACCGGGATCAGGAGGCCGCCGAGATCGAGCCTGTTCACGTCGCTCGGGGGCACCTGCGCGCTGTCCCAGGGACCCGTGGCCGGCGCGTCGGGTGCAGCGCCTACGAACTCGGCGGCGCCGGCGCCGTTGTCACCCGGCTCGCCCGACGAGAGGTCCTCGCGATATTCCGCCGCGGGTTCCGCCCGTTGCCTCCTGCGCCCGAACACCCCTACCTCCCGCTCGATCCGTGGCCGGCACTGCCGCGCGAGGAGGCCGGCAGTGCATCGACGGAGGTGAACCGAGCCTGCTCAACACGCTGGACGACGAGTTGCGCGATGCGGTCGCCCCGCTCGACGGTCACGGGTTCATGCAGGTCGTGGTTGACGAGCTGGACGAGGATCTCGCCGCGGTAGCCGCTGTCGACCGTACCCGGGGCGTTCACGATGCCCAGCCCGCTGCGGGCAGCGAGCCCGGAGCGGGGGTGTACGAATCCGGCATATCCCGGCGGCAGGGCGAGTGCGATGCCGGTGGGGACGCTGATCCTCCCGCCCGGCGGGATGGTCACGGTGACGGTGGTGACGAGGTCGGCACCGGCGTCGCCGTCGTAGGCGTACGAAGGCAGTGCGACATCGGGATCGAGTCGGCGGACGGCGATCGCCGGGCCGGTGGCCGGGACGACGTCGGAATCGGACACGGACCGACCTTAGTGGGCGCGTGCGAGCATCGGGCCATGGTGCTGCCGCCGCACAACCGATCTGCCCCGGCCGCGGCGGTCGCTTATCGCGAGCGATTGTCGGTGCCGCGCTGGTGGCACGCGCTCGCGCCGCTGGTCGCCGTGATCCTCGGCGGCGAGGCGCTGCTCACCGACCGGCCCGGCGTTGCGCTCGGGGTGATCGCCGGGTTCTGGGTACTCGCCGAACTTGTCCTCGTCAGCATCGGCCGCCACCAGGTC
>CAXTUZ010000124.1:0-873 GCA_964247525.1 uncultured bacterium | reverse complement strand
CCAGGTCAGCGTCCTCGGACATCGGGTACGTGCCGGGAACTGGCGCCTGCCCGTCGGAGCCGTCCGCGGGGTGGCGCCACTCGACGCGGCGGCGATGCGCATCGAGCAACGCCGGCGGGATCCCAACGTCTACCGGTGCACCGCCCCGTGGATCTCGACGGGCGTACTGCTGGACGTCGACGATCCCGACGACCTGCCGCTCTGGCTGGTGTCGACCCGCCGTCCGGATGTCTTCATGCAGAACTTGGCGGCCGCCGACGGGGAGAGGTCTGACGCACCACCCTAGACGTGTTTTCCGTCCTCGGAGCCGGTGGGCGCGTTGGTCCTAAGGTGTCCGCGTGGCCATCTACGCCCTCGGCGACCTCGTGCCCGACATCGACCCCACCGCCTACGTACACCCGATGGCCACGGTCATCGGGAGGGTGCGGATCGGGCCCGAATCGACGATCTGGCCCTCAGCCGTCCTGCGCGGCGACCACGGGCCGATCACCATCGGTGCCCGCACCTCCATCCAGGATGGCGCGGTCATCCACACGACCGAGCAGGCCCCGACGACGGTCGGCAACGACTGCACGATCGGGCACCTCGTTCACCTCGAGGGCTGCATCGTCGAGGACGGCGCGCTCATCGGCTCCAACGCGGTGGTGTTGCACCGAGCGGTCATCGGTAGCGGGGCGATCGTCGGCGCGTCTGCCCTCGTCACGGGGCGGGTGCACGTTCCGCCGCACGCCATGGCACTCGGGGTGCCGGCGAAGATTCGGCTCGATGCCGTCGATCCGGGGACCGACATCGCGCCCGGCGCGGAGCACTACGTCCAGAACGGCAAGTGGTTCGCCGAGGGGTTCCTGGACCCCAACCGCTACTCCAACGAAG
>CAXTUZ010000123.1:0-5995 GCA_964247525.1 uncultured bacterium | reverse complement strand
GTCCCGCGCGAAGCAATGGTGCGATGAGGGGGCTGAGGTATTCGGCGTACTCGCGACTCACGTGGGTCGCATCCCGATTGACGAGCAGGTTCCCGACGATCGGCGGGCAGCCCGCCGGCGCGCAGATCCAGCTCTGTGGATCGACATAGTCAAAACCGGCGCCCGTGATCGCCGGAGCCACCGCCTTGTGGATGTCGGGATAGGTGTACTCGTGATCCGCGTCGGTCTGGCACGGCCGGACGTCGTCGAGATGCGAGGCCACACACGCCGGTACGAGCTGGCGCGGGACGGGGTTGTCACCCATGAACGTCACCTGCATCGACGTGCCGATACGTAGCGCGTTCAGCGTCGTCAGTGTGGCGGAGGTCCAGGTCTGGGGGGTGATCTTCGAAACGCCCTTCGCGTTCTCGGATTCCCCCACGATGACGACGTCGGGCTTCAGCGCCCGGATGCGGGCGATCGTTGCCGTCCGCCAGGAGTCGCACTCGCTGTAGGGCCGGTTCAGCTGTGGGACGAGAACCGTGAGTTGCGCCGCCGGACAGCCGCTCTTCGTCCAGTTGACGATCTTCCAGTGCAGCTGGGTGCCCGCCTTCGCGAAGGCCGGCTCCCACTGTTCGATGTGCGAGTCGCCGAAGAGCACCGCGGTGTGGGTGCCGTTCGGGTCACCGAACACGCAGGAAGCCTGCGCGGTGACAAGAAAGTCCAGGTGACAGCCGTTACGGGAGGGATCGGGGGTGTCGCCGCCGGCGTGAGCCGGATTGGGCACCAGATTGCTAGGCGCCGCCGTCGTAACCAACCCCGCCTTCAACGCGGTCTTGACCTCGCCGAGGAACACCGAGTCCTTGCCGTTCTGAGTGCCGTTCGAGATCGTTCCGGACGCGAGAGTGACCGCATGTCCCTTGCCGACCACCGACGGCGGATGGGCGATCACCAGGAGGCCCACCGCGACGACCGCGGCGGAGATCGCGCCGCCGACACCGATCCACCGGATCGAGGGAAGCGCCAGCCGCCGGCTCGGGTCTTCGATGAAGAAGTAGCTCCCGATCGCGACCAGCATCGACAACCAGACCACGAGGAGCCGGGCCGGCCAGCTCAGGGCGTGCCCCACGACCGCCGGGGCGAGGATCAGCATCGGCCAGTGCCACAAGTACCACGAGTACGAAATGCGCCCGAGGCACTGCATCAGCGGCTCGCCGAGCAGCCGCTCGACGCGTCGCCTCGCGCCCACCCCACAGGCGATCACCGCCGCGGCGCCACCGACCGGGATCGCGGCGAGGGACCCCGGGTACGCCGTCGTGTCGCTCAGGACGAACGCCGAGGCGCCGACGGCAAGCAGCCCGAGGAGCGCCCCGAGTTCGGCCAGGGCGGTGGGGATACGTACGCAGGCGTGCACCCCGACGGCGACCAGCGCCCCGAGCGCGAGCTCCCAGGCACGGGTCTGGAGCGAGAAGTACGCCCAGGGCGCGTTCCGGGCGGTGATGGTGACGGACCAGTAGTAGGACACCGCGACCAGGGCGACGAGGATCGTTGTCAGCACCGGTGTCCGCCAGCGCCTCGCGGCCGCCACGATCGCGATGATGAGCACCGGCCACCCGACGTAGAACTGTTCCTCGACGGCGAGGGACCAGAAGTGCTGGAGCGGCGAGACCGCATCGCCTGCGTGCAGGTACTGGGTTCCCTCGATCGCGAGCCGGTAGTTGAGTCCGTAGAACGTCGTGTACACGCCGTCCGTGGCGATCGAGCGCGTCTGGAGCGGCGAGGCCCAGATCCGCGCAGCGACCACGGTCGCGATCACGACCGTCGCGGACGCCGGCAGCAGCCGCTTGATCCGGCGCGCGTAGAACGTGGGCAGCGCGCGGATACCGCTCTTGCCCACCGAGCCGAGCAGCTGGCCGGTGATGAGATAGCCGGAGATGACGAAGAACACGTCGACGCCGACGAATCCCCCGCGCACCCCGAGGTGGGCGTGATAGAGCACGACCAGGACGACCGATACGGCCCGAAGGCCTTCGATGTCCGGACGGAATTTTCTGGGTTGGCGGTGGGGTGGCGTTGGTGCGGACACGGTCGCCGGCGTGGTGCGTGGCGAACGGGTCAGGACTTCCGTCATCCGGGCTCCGGGTTCGTCTCGAGGGCGGGCTCGGGGGCAGGGGTGCGGGTACAGGAGCGAGGTGTAAGGACCGCGGTGGTCTGCTGCACGTACAGTAGTCGATATGTCACTGAGAGTGTGCGTACCGAAGGTTTCGGTGACGTAACGTGGCGCGACATTTCGGAAGTAGGCAGCGGATTCGACGAGTGATTCACGGCACAGTCGTCGTGTCGGCGGCACTAGGGATGGTCGCGGCCGGACTCACGGCATGCGGCGGGACGGGCGGATGCGGGATCTCGTCCGTAGGCGCGCCGAGCTGTAGCCGCCTGTGGGGAATCGTTCTGCCCCAGTCAGGTAGTCCGCTGCTCACCAGCGTTGCGCCGACCGAACGGGACAGCGGCCGCCGCCTCGATGTCGTCCACACCTACC
Source organism: uncultured bacterium (assembly GCA_964247525.1). GTDB lineage: Bacteria > Actinomycetota > Actinomycetes > Mycobacteriales > CAJCIY01 > DASYGP01. Next base: position 3,477 of record CAXTUZ010000123.1, on the reverse strand, counting down.
ACCGCTGGTATGACACCTTCCCCACCTCGACCGAGACGACGTTGCTGTCCGGCGGTCACGAACTGCTCATCAACTGGGAGCCCGTGGACCGCGCGGGACGTCCGATGTCCTGGGCGGACATCGCCTCGGGATCACACGACACCCAGATCGATGCGCTTGCCGGTCGTCTCCGGGGCGTCGGCCCCACGCTGTTGTCCTTCTCGCACGAGCCCGAACTGAATTGGGGAGCGCATGGGGACGCGGGGGCGTTCGTCGCGGCTTTCCGTCGGGTGCACGACCGTCTCCGCGCCGGCGGCGCGACGAATGTCCGGTTCGTGTGGAACGTGATGGGGCTGGACCAACCGGTATGGCTGGCCCGCTACCCGTCGCTGTGGCCCGGGGACGCGTACGTCGACTGGGTGGCCTGGGATCCGTACAACTGGGGGGATTGCCGGCCGGCCCCCTGGCGGTCCTTCACACAGATCGTGAGCCCGTTCTACGACTTCGCGAAGCGGCAGGGATGGGACAGCAAGCCCTTCATGCTGGCCGAGTACGGAAGCGTCGAGGACTCCGGAGCCCCTGGTCGGAAGGCCCGCTGGCTGGCCGATATCCCGGCGGCGCTCAAGCATTTCCCCGACTTGCGGGCGCTGGTCTACTTCGACGTCGCCGCGCCACCCGCGAACTGCGACTGGCTGGTGACGACCTCACCGCGGGCTGCGGCGGCCTTCGGAGCGTTGGCGCGCAACCCGGCGTTCGCGGCGCGGTCCGGGTAGCATCCGAGACCGCGTGCGAGCAGCTCGCCGAACCACTTTCCCGGAAGGTGTGCGACCGATGAACATCGTGGTCTGCGTCAAGCAGGTGCCCGACACGTGGGCCGAACGCACGCTCAGTGCCTCGGACAACACGCTCGATCGAGCCAGCGTCGACACGGTGATGAACGAGATCGATGAGTACGCGGTCGAGGAGTCCCTCCGCATCAAGGAGGCCCACGGCGGAGACGTCACGATCGTGACGATGGGACCTGCGCGCGCCACCGAGACGATCCGCAAGGCCCTGTCGATGGGTGCGGACAAGGCGGTCCACCTCACCGACGACGGCCTGCACGGCTCCTGCGCGATCGAAACCTCCGCCGCGCTCGCTGCGGTGCTGTCCTCCCTCGAGTACGACCTCATCCTGCTCGGTTCCGAGTCGACCGACGCCCGGCTGTCGGTGATGGGCGCGCTGTTGGCCGAACGGCTCGGCCTTCCCCAGCTCTCCCTCGCCCGGAAGGTCGAGGTCGAGCCGGGCACCAAAGTGACCATCGAGCGGCAGACGGAGAACGGTTACGACCGGGTCGAGGCCGCTCTCCCCGCGATCGTCTCGGTGGTCGAGAAGACGAACGAGCCGCGATACCCCTCCTTCAAAGGAATCATGGCGGCCAAGTCGAAGCCGCTTACCACCTTGACCGTCGCGGACGCGGGCATCGAACCGGCCTCGGTCGGCCTTGCGAACGCGACGAGCGAGGTTGTCGAGTTCAGCGCCCGCCCACCGCGCGGCGGTGGTCAGATCGTGAAGGACGAAGGCGACGGCGGAAGCAAGATCGCCGACTACCTGTCCGCACAGAAGCTCATCTGAGGAAGAGGGACCTGATGGCAGAGGTATTCGTCCTCGTCGAGCACGCCGACGGCGAGATCAAGAAGGTCACGTACGAGCTGCTCACCCTCGCGCGCGAACTCGGCGAACCCAGCGCCGTCCTCCTCGGCGGTACCGGCAGCGCCGCACTGGCCGAGAAGCTCGGTGCGTACGGGCCCGCCAAGATCTACGTCGCCGAATCCGCAGACTTCACCGACTACCTCGTCGCTCCCAAGGCGGAGGTGCTCGCCGCCCTCGTCACCGAACACAGCCCCTCCGCGGTCCTTGTCCCGTCCTCTCCCGAGGGCAAGGAGATCGCCGCTCGCGCGGCGATCCGGACCGGGAGCGGGCTCATCGCGGACGCTGTCGGCATCAGCCCTGATCTGACCGCGACCCAGAACATCTTCGGCGGCGCCACCGTCGTCTCGGCGAAGGTGACCAAGGGCACCCCGTTCATCACCGTCCGACCGAACTCGACGGCGCCGGTCGAAGCACCCTCGACGCCCGAGATCAGCACGGTGACACCGCAGATCTCCGGCGCCGCGCGGGGGGCGAAGATCGTCGACCACGTGGTGGAGGCGAAGGGCGGCCGCCCAGACCTGACCGAGGCGTCGGTGGTCGTCTCGGGCGGACGTGGCCTCGGCGCGGCCGAGCATTTCGAACTGATCGAGAAGCTCGCCGACACGCTCGGTGCCGCCGTCGGGGCCTCGCGGGCGGCTACGGACGCCGGCTGGTACCCCCACCAGAATCAGGTCGGCCAGACCGGCAAGACCGTCTCGCCGCAGCTCTACGTCGCGGTCGGCATCTCCGGCGCGATTCAGCACCGCGCGGGCATGCAGACGTCCAAGACGATCGTGGCCATCAACAAGGATCCCGAGGCCCCGATCTTCGAGCTCGCCGACTTCGGTCTCGTCGGAGACCTGTTCGACGTCGTTCCGCAGCTCACCGGCGAGATCGCCAAGCGGAAGAACTGACTCCCCGGCTCTCTCCGGCGTCCGAACCCCGTCGGGCGCCGGCAGCGCCGTAGGCTTCGCTCGTGGCCTACCTCGACCATGCGGCGACGAGCCCTCTGCGACCCGAGGCCCGTGCGGCGATGGCGGCGCACTGGGACCTGCGGGGAAACCCGTCGTCCCTGCATGCCGGCGGCCGAGCTGCCCGGCGGGTGGTCGAAGAAGCACGCGAGTCGCTCGCGGACGACCTCGGGGCGCGCCCGTCGGACGTGATTTTCACCTCCGGTGGCACGGAGAGCGACAACCTCGCGATCAAGGGTCTGTTCTGGGCGCGCCGCGCCGCCGACTCCGCCAGGCGCCGCATCGTGTGCAGCCCGGCCGAGCATCACGCCGTTCTCGATTCGGTCACGTGGCTGGCCGATCGACAGGGCGCGGAGGTCACCTGGCTCGAGCTTGACCCGTACGGGGCGGCCACACCGGCCGCGCTCGAGACGGCGCTCGCAGGAGGATCGGACGTCGCGCTGGCGACCTGCATGTGGGCCAACAACGAGATCGGGACGATCTCGCCGGTCGAGCAGCTCGCGGCAAGCGCCCGCGCGGCGGGCGTGCCGCTGCACGCCGACGCGGTGCAGGCCCTCGGGCAGGTGCCCGTCGACGTGCGGGCGAGCGGCGTGGATGCCGTGACGATCACCGCGCACAAGGTCGGCGGGCCGGTAGGAATCGGCGCTCTGATACTGCGGCCCGGGGTCGGGGTGGACCCGATCCTGCACGGCGGCGGTCAGGACCGCGATGTCCGCTCGGGCACGCTCGACGCGGTCGCGGCCGCGGAGAGGTACCTCGCCACGACCGCGACGGCGACGACGAACGACATCGTGTTCGCGCACCTGATCGTCGCGAGCGGCAACGTCCGCATCGCCGAGGCGGCGAAGGCGCGCGC
>CAXTUZ010000122.1:0-6033 GCA_964247525.1 uncultured bacterium | reverse complement strand
CGGCTGCGGGCCGCGCGGTCCGACGTCGCGGTCGCCAAGATCAGCGGCGCTGTAGGCACGTATTCGAACATCGACCCGGACGTGGAGCAGTTCGTCGCGACCGAGCTCGGCCTGACCCCCGCGCCGGTCGCCACCCAGGTCGTGATCCGGGACGGCATCGCGAACTGGGTGGCCGCACTGTGCGGCATCGCCGCGGTCTGCGAGGCGATCGCGCTGGAGGTCCGGCACGGGCAGCGCACGGAGGTTCGGGAGCTGTCCGAACCGTTCGGCAAGGGCCAGAAAGGCTCGAGCGCGATGCCGCACAAGAAGAACCCGATCATGTCCGAGCGCATCTGCGGTCTCGCCCGGATCGTGCGCGCGCAGTACGTCCCCGTACTCGAAGGCATCGCCCTGTGGCACGAGCGCGACATCAGCCACAGCAGCGTCGAACGGATCTCCCTGCCGGACGCGTCGGCCGGCACCGACTACCTGCTGCACCTCACGACGCGGCTGGTGACCGGACTGGTCGTCGATCCCGAGCGCATGCGCGCCAACCTGGACGCCACCGGTGGCCTGATCTACACGTCCGCGGTTCTGCTGGAGCTGGTCGAGTCGGGGCTCTCGCGCGAGGACGCGTACGCCCTTACGCAGCGTGCGGCAATGAGCACGTGGCAGACCGGGGTGCCCTTCCGGCAGACGTTGCGGGACGAGGCGAAGGCCTCCGGCCAGAGCCTCGACGAGGCCCGGCTCGACGCGGTGTGCCGTCCCGAGCGGTACCTCGAGCGGGTCGGGCCGATCTTCACCCGGCTCTCCGCGCTGGCCTAGGTCCTCGCTAGGCTGGCGACGTGCCTCTCGCCAAAGACAGCTTCGCCGGTCTCACCCATCTCGCCTCCGGCAAGGTGCGCGAGCTCTTCGCGACGCAGGACGCCGAGGGCAATCCCGCGATCCTGCTTGTCGCGAGCGACCGCATCAGCGCCTTCGACGTCATCCTGCCGACCGAGATCCCGCACAAGGGCGAAGTTCTCACAGCCCTGTCGATCTGGTGGTTCGACCAGCTCGCCGACATCGTGCCCGGACACGTGCGCACCGCGAAGGTGGCCGAGTTTCCGGCGCAGCTGGCGCCGTACGCGGACCTTCTCCGGGGTCGCGCGATGCTCTGCACCCGGCTGGACATGCTCCCGGTCGAGTGCGTTGCCCGCGGCTACCTGACCGGCTCGGGATACAAGGACTACCTCGCGACCGGCGAGGTTTCGGGGCATCCCCTTCCCCCCGGGCTCCGTGACGGCGACAAGCTCCCCGCGCCGATCTATACGCCGAGCACGAAGGCGCCCATCGGGGAACACGATGCGAACATCACCCGCGACGAGGTCAAGGACCTGGTCGGGGTGGACACCGCGAACGAACTGGAGCGGATCACCTTGGCCGTGTTCGCCCGGGCGAGCGAACTCGCCGCGCGCAGCGGCATCCTGCTGGCGGACACGAAGATCGAACTGGGCTACGACCGCGCCGGTCGCCTCACCCTCGCCGACGAGGTGCTCACCCCGGACTCCAGCCGGTTCTGGCCCGCGGACGGGCACGTGCCCGGACAGGCCCAGCCCAGCTACGACAAGCAGTACGTCAGGGACTGGCTGACCGCGAACGGGAAGCGCGGCGAGGCGGCCGAGCTGCCCGCCGACATCGTGGCCGCGACCAGGGACCGCTATGTCCAGGCGTACGAGAAGCTCACCGGTCTGTCGTTCGGTGATTACCTCCAGGAGGCCTGAGCGTGGCGCACGTCGTCGTCGACGTGATGCTCAAGCCGGAGATCCTCGACCCGCAGGGCCAAGCGATCCGTGGCGCCCTTCCGCAGCTCGGGATCGGGGGCATCACATCGATCCGGCAGGGCAAGCACTTCGAGGTGGAGGTCGACGGCGAGGTCGACGAAGAAGCACTCAGCCGTATCCGCGGGTTGGCCGAAATCCTGCTCGCCAATCCCGTCATCGAGGACTTCACGGTGCACATTCGCGCCTGATCTGCTAGACCACGCGCTCATCGGGTGTTCATTCCGCGATCGTGGGGTAGCACGGCCTGCGTGGAAATGTCGTTGTCGCTGTGCCTGCCGCGCGATGCGCTCAGTGTCCCGCTGGTGCGGCGCATCGCCGCCCAGTCGCTGCAGTCCGTCGGATTCGACGGCGACGACATCTCCGACATCGAACTCGCGCTCACCGAAGCATGCAGCAACGTGCTCAACCACAGCGTCGACGGAGACGAGTACACGGTCGCTACCTCCCTGTCGGACTCGGTGCTCGTGATCGAGGTCCTGGATGGCGGCCGGGGATTCGAAGGCCACGCCCACGGCTCGGACGAAGCCAGCGGCGACGCCGAAACCGGCCGCGGAATCCAGCTCATGCGGGCGCTCGTCGACGACCTTCGCTTCACCTATGTGGAAGGCCGCGGCAGCCTGGTGAGCATGACCAAGGTGCTCCGCTACGCGCCCGACTCACCGCTCGCCCTTCTGCACGCGGGCAGCGGCAGCCGCTCCGACCGGCGCTAGCCGCCTTCGCTAGGCTTGCCCGGTGCCGCTGCGGGTGGGTGTCGTGACCTTCCCCGGCACTCTCGACGACAGGGATGCGGCACACGCCATCGCACTTGCCGGCGGCGAACCCGTGCCGCTGTGGCACGCTGATCCGTCCGTCGCGGGCGTCGACGCCGTCGTGCTGCCAGGCGGTTTCTCCTACGGGGACTATCTGCGGTGCGGAGCGATCGCACGGTTCGCGCCGGTGATGGGGCCGATCTCGTCCGCGCCGCGCGACGGCCTTCCGGTGCTCGGGATCTGCAACGGCTTCCAGATGCTGTGCGAGTCGCATCTGCTGCCCGGCGCGCTGCTACGTAACGCCGGCTTGCGCTTCGTCTGCCGTGACCAGGCCCTGGTGGTCGAAAACGCCCGGACGAGGTGGACCACCGGATACGGCGCGGGCCAGTCGCTCACCATCCCGGTGAAGAACATGGAAGGCCGGTACGTCGCCGATCCGGCCACCCTCGACGAGCTGGAGGCGAGTGGACGGGTGGTCTTCCGGTACGCGGGCCACAATCCGAACGGCAGCGCGCGTGGCATCGCCGGGATCTGCAACGAGCAGGGCAACGTGGTCGGGCTGATGCCCCACCCCGAGCACGCGGTCGACCCGCTTGTCGGGCCGTCGAGGGACGGCCTGGCGCTGTTCGCGAGCGTGCTCGACGCGATGGTGAGTTGATGACCGGAACCCTCGCCGAACTGGGTGCCGGACTCGGGGCCGGCGTCACCGACACGGTTGTCGCCGCGCTCGAGTCGGGCGAGCTCGTCCAGCCGTACGCCGAGCTCGGCCTGAACGCCGAGGAGTACCAGCGCATCCGGGGCATCCTGGGGCGCCGGCCGACCGAGTCCGAACTCGCCATGTACAGCGTGATGTGGTCCGAGCACTGCTCGTACAAGTCGAGCAAGATCTACTGGAAGCACTTCCACGACCTGCCACGGCCGGACCGGCTTCTCGCCGGGATCGGGGCGAACGCCGGCGTGATCGCGATCAACGACGAACTCGCGGTGACGTTCAAGGTCGAGAGCCACAACCACCCCAGTTACGTCGAGCCGTACCAGGGCGCGGCGACCGGCGTCGGCGGAATCGTCCGCGACATCCTGGCGATGGGCGCCCGGCCGGTCGCGGTGATGGACAGCCTGCGTTTCGGAGACGTCGACCATCCGGAGACCGCCCGGCTCGTCACCGGGGTGGTCGCCGGCGTCGGCGGGTACGGGAACTGCCTCGGCCTGCCGAACATCGGCGGGGAGATCGCCTTTGATCCCAGCTACAACACCAATCCGCTCGTCAACGCGCTGTGCATCGGGGTGCTGCCACGGGAACGACTCCAGACCGCGACGGCGTCCGGGGTGGGCAACCAGGTGATCCTCTACGGGGCCCGGACCGGACGCGACGGCATCGGCGGGGTCAGCGTGCTGGCCTCGGCGACGTTCGACGCGGGCGGACCGGCCAGGCGCCCGGCGGTTCAGGTGGGTGATCCGTTCCAGGAGAAGATCGTCACCGAGGCCTCCCTCGAGCTCTACGAACGCGGTCTCGTCGCGGGCATCCAGGACCTCGGCGGCGCCGGCTTCACCTGCGCGATCAGCGAGACGGCGGCCGCGGGCGGACAGGGCATGTACGTCCGGCTCGACGCCCTGCCCCTGCGCGAAGCGTCGATGGCGCCGTGGGAGATCCTCTCGTCCGAGTCACAGGAGCGAATGCTCGCGATCGTGGCGCCCGCGGACGTCGCCGAGGTGCTCGCGGTGTGCCGCCGATGGGGCGTCCTCGCCGCCGTCGTCGGCGAGGTCACCGGATCGGGTCGGCTGGTGGTCGACTGGCACGGCGAGACGGTCGTCGACGTGCCGCCGGCCTCGCTGGCCGACGAGGGCCCGGTATACCGGCGGCCGGTGGCCCGACCGACGTGGCTCGACGCCCGGCAGGGCGACGCCGCCGAGACGCTGCCGCGCCCCGCCGACCTCGGCGCCGAGATCCTCCGGCTCATCGCCAGTCCGAATCTCGCCTCGGCGAGCTGGGTCACCGAGCAGTACGACCGCTACGTCCTGGGCGGCACGGTGCTCGCGATGCCCGAGGACGCGGGCCTGATCCGCGTTGGCGGCGGCCCGCAGGGCGTGGCGGTTGCGCTCGACGGGCCGGGCCGGTTCGCCGCACTCGACCCGTACACCGGCGCTCAGCTCGCGGTGGTCGAGGCCGCCCGGAACGTCGCCGTCTGCGGCGCCTCTCCGGTCGCGGTGAGCGACTGCCTCAACTTCGGTTCCCCGGAGGACCCGGAGGTGATGTGGCAGTTCGCCGAGACCGTCCGCGGGATCGCCGACGCCTGCCGAGCACTCGGGCTGCCGGTCACCGGCGGCAACGTGAGCTTCTACAACCAGACCGGCGATGCCCCGATCAATCCGACACCGGTGGTCGGCGTGCTCGGAGTCCTCGACGACGTGGCGCTGCGGGTCCCGCTCGGGTTTGCCGCGGACGGTGACGAGGTCTGGCTCCTCGGTGACAGCCGCGCCGAGCTCTCCGGCTCGGAGTGGGCGTGGATGGCGCACCGCCATCTCGGCGGCAGGCCTCCCGCGGTCGACCTCGATCACGAACGACGGCTGCAACGACTGCTCGCCGATCTGGCGGCCGCCCGCCTGCTGTCCTCGGCACACGACTGCTCGGGTGGCGGTCTCGCCGCGACCGTCGTGGAGTCGTGCCTGCGTACCGGGAGGGGCGTCGAGCTGACGTTCCCGGCGGGCAGCGATGCATTCGTGTTCCTGTTCGCCGAGTCCGCCGGGCGCGTGCTCGTCTCGCTCGACCCGGCGCACTCCGTCCAGTTCGTCAGAAGGGCTGCGGCGCACGGCATTCCCGCACATCGCCTGGGAGCGGTCGGCGGGGACGCGCTGCGGGTTCCGGCGAGCGGAGTGCAGCTGACGCTCGGCGAGCTCGGGGCCGCCCACGACCGCACCCTTCCCGCGCTCTTCGGCTGATGGCGGCGCTCGACCTCGGCGTGCGGGCAGCCTGCGAGCAACAGGCCGGCGCCGTGTCCGAGTGGCTCGCCGCACTCGATGACACCGACCTCGAACGGCCCGCTGTTCTCCCGGGTTGGCGCGTGGCGGAGCTCGCCGTCCACCTCGCCCAGGGGTTCACGGCGGTCACCGATTCGCTTGCGGCAGCACGGCCGGCTGGCGGGACCCCGGCGCTGAGCGTGGCGCGGTACACCGCGGCGTACGAGGCAGCTGCGGTCGAGATCGCCGACCGCGAGCGGGCTGAAGCGGCCGGAGCGAGCGCCGACTCGGTGCGCCGACGGTTTGCGAGCCAGACCGCCACCCTCGCCCGGGCCCTCGACGCGTTGGCCGGGACGAATCCGGTCGTCGCGACCCGGCGCGGACCGATCCGGGTCAACGACCTGCTGCGCACGCGGGTGACGGAACTGGTCGTCCACAGCCGGGATGCCGCCCGGTCGGTGCCCGACCGTCCGGGGCCGGCGCTCGTACCCGCGGCGGTACGGATCGTGACGCGGTTGTTCACCGAG
>CAXTUZ010000121.1:4880-6174 GCA_964247525.1 uncultured bacterium | reverse complement strand
AAGACGCGCAGAGGTTAAGGGACATGCCGCGCAGCCTGAAGAAGGGCCCGTTCGTCGACGACCACCTGCTCAAGAAGGTGGACGTGCAGAACGAGAAGGGCACCAAGAACGTCATCAAGACCTGGAGTCGTCGCTCGACGGTCATCCCCGACATGCTCGGGCACACGATCGCCGTCCACGACGGGCGCAAGCACGTGCCGGTGTTCATCACCGAAGGCATGGTCGGGCACAAGCTGGGTGAGTTCGCGATCACGCGTACGTTCCGCGGTCACGTCAAGGACGATCGGCGGGCGCGCCGTGGCTGACACCGGTACGACCGCGTTCGATCCGGCCACCTTCGTACCCGTGACCAGTGCTCGGGCAAGCGCCCGCTTCGTCTCGGTGACGCCGATGAAGGCGCGCCGCGTCGTGGACCTGGTGCGCGGGCTGCCGGTCGAGGAGGCGTTGACCATCCTGCGGTTCGCGCCGCAGGCGGCCGCACAGGACGTCTACAAGGTGGTGGCCTCCGCCGCGGCGAACGCCACCCACAACGAACAGTTGCCACGCGCCGGTCTGGTCGTCTCCGAGGCATTCGTTGACGAGGGACCGACGGCCAAGCGCTTCCGTCCGCGCGCGCAGGGTCGCGCGTACCGGATTCGTAAGCGCAGTAGCCACATCACGGTCGTGGTCGAGTCCCGGCCCACGGCCCGTAACGGAGGAACCCGCTGATGGGTCAGAAGGTCAACCCGCATGGGTTCCGACTCGGCATCACCACCGACTTCACGTCGCGCTGGTACGCCGGCAAGTCCTACGCCGACTACGTCGGCGAGGACGTCAAGATCCGTGCCTTGATGACGAAGGGGATGGAGCGCGCCGGCATCAGCAAGGTCGAGATCGAGCGCACGAGGGACCGTGTCCGCGTCGATATCCACACCGCGCGGCCCGGCATCGTGATCGGCCGGCGCGGCGCGGAGGCCGACCGTATCCGTGGCGATCTGGAGAACCTCACCAGCAAGCAGGTGCAGCTCAACATCCTCGAGGTCAAGAACCCCGAGTCCGACGCCCAGCTGGTGGCGCAGGGTGTCGCCGAGCAGCTCACCAACCGCGTGAGCTTCCGGCGGGCGATGCGCAAGTCCATGCAGTCGGCGATGAAGTCCCCGCAGGTCAAGGGGATCCGGGTGCAGTGCTCGGGCCGGCTGGGGGGCGCCGAGATGAGCCGGAGCGAGTTCTATCGCGAGGGCCGGGTGCCGCTGCACACGTTGCGAGCCAACATCGACTACGGCCTGTACGAAGCCCGTACTACCTTCGGCCGCAT
>CAXTUZ010000121.1:0-4870 GCA_964247525.1 uncultured bacterium | reverse complement strand
ATCGGCGTCACGGTCGGGATCAACTCGGGCGTCGTCGTGCTGAGCGGGGCCGAGCGCGAGGCGCAGGAAGCCGCGCTTCGTGCTGTGCAGCGCAGCCGTCCGGCCCGTCGCGGCCCGCGATCGGGCTCGACCGGGACCACTGCCGCAGGTACCGAGGCCGGCCGTGAGGCCGCCGCTCCCGCGGTCGGGTACGACCCTGCTGCCGTCGATCCGGCGCCGGAACTGGCGCTGACCGATCCCGCGTTGCTCGAGTCGGTCACCTCACCTCCGACGCCCGCGGCGCCGGAGCCCGAGGCACCCGCCGGAACGGAGGCGTGAGATGTTGATCCCCCGCCGAGTCAAGCATCGCAAGCAGCACCACCCGTCGCGTAGTGGCTTCAGCAAGGGTGGAAACGAGATCGCGTTCGGCGACTTCGGTATCCAGGCGCTCACACCCGCGTACGTGACGAACCGGCAGATCGAGTCCGCCCGTATCGCGATGACACGGCACATCAAACGTGGCGGCAAGGTGTCGATCAACATCTATCCCGACCGACATCTGAACAAGAAGCCGGCCGAGCCACGGATGGGGTCGGGCAAGGGATCCCCGGAATGGTGGGTCGCGAACGTCAAGCCCGGCCGCATCATGTTCGAACTTGCCGGCGTACCCGAGCCCGTCGCACGCGAGGCGTTACGCCGTGCGATGCACAAGCTTCCGATGAAGTGCAAATTCGTGAGCCGGGAGGGTGACTGATGCCGAACTCTCGTGCGGTCGAGACCCGGGATCTCGGGGACGAAGAACTGCGCATCCGCCTCAAGGAGTCGAAGGAAGAGCTGTTCAACCTGCGTTTCCAGGTGGCCACGGGTCAGCTCGACAACAACCGCCGGCTTCAGACGGTCCGCAGGGACATCGCGCGGATCTACACCGTGATGCGGGAGCGCGAGCTCGGCATCAGCTATGCGAGCGCGCCGATCGACTCCGACCTGCCGTCCGCCGCCACTACCGAAGCACCCGAAGAAGCAGGAGCGACCGCATGAGTCCCGCAGCTAGCCCGACGACGAGCGACGCCGCCCCCGACGACCGGAAGTTTCGCAAGGTACGTGAGGGCCTGGTCGTCAGCGACAAGATGGACAAAACCGTCGTCGTCGCCGTGGAGAGCCGGGTCCGGCACAAGCGGTACGCCAAGACGATGCGCCGGACCAGCCGGCTCAAGGCCCACGACGAGGCCGAGTCGGCGGGCGTCGGCGACCGGGTGCTGCTGATGGAGACCCGGCCCCTGTCGGCAACCAAGCGGTGGCGCGTCGTGCACATTCTCGAGAAAGCCAAGTAGAGGGCCGGTAGGAGAACTCCAGTGATTCAGCAGGAATCGCGGCTTCGCGCCGCGGACAACACGGGCGCCAAGGAACTCTTGTGCATCCGCGTGCTCGGCGGCTCCGGTCGTCGATACGCCAGCATCGGCGACGTCATCGTCTGCACGGTCAAGGACGCGATCCCGGGTGCGGCGGTCAAGCGGGGCGACGTCGTCAAGGCGGTCGTCGTGCGCGTGACCAAGGAGAAGCGGCGTCCCGACGGCTCATACATCCGCTTCGACGAGAACGCGGCCGTGCTCCTACGCGAGGGCGGCGATCCGCGCGGGACGCGGATCTTCGGCCCGGTCGGTCGTGAGCTGCGCGACAAGCGATTCATGAAGATCATCTCGCTCGCTCCGGAGGTGCTCTAGCCATGCCCGCCACCTCACATCTCAAGACCGCGCGCATCAAGGCCCTGCACATCAAGAAGGGCGACACCGTTCAGGTCATCACCGGCAAGGACCGCGGCCTGACCGGTCGGGTCATCGCCGCGTATCCCGAGATCGGAAAGGTCCTGGTCGAGGGCGTCAACCGGATCAAGAAGCACACCAAGGTGACCACGACCTCCCGAGGCGCGCAGGAGGGCGGCATCCTCACGCAGGAGGCACCCATCCATGCGAGCAACGTCATGCTGCTCGACCCCGAGGACAACCGTCCCACCCGGGTGCGCTACCGCCGCGACGAGAACGGTCGCCGGGTTCGCGTCGCGATCCGGAGCGGAAAGGACATCTCATGAGCGTCGACACGCTCCAGGCTCCCCCGATCCCCCGGCTCAAGGAGCGGTATCGAAGCCAGATCGCGCCGGCCCTGCGGGACCAGTTCGGCTACGGCAACCCGATGCAAATCCCCGGTGTCCAGAAGATCGTGGTGAACATGGGCGTCGGTGAGGCCGCGCGTGACGGCAAGCTGATCGAGGGAGCGCTGCGCGACCTGACCGCGATCACCGGCCAGAAGCCGCAGGTCCGCCGGGCGACCGTATCGATCGCCCAGTTCAAGCTGCGCGAGGGCCAGCCGATCGGCGCGAAGGTGACCTTGCGCGGGGATCGCATGTGGGAGTTCCTCGACCGCCTCGTCACGATCGCACTCCCGCGTATCCGTGACTTCCGCGGCCTGTCGCCCCGACAGTTCGACGGGCGCGGCAACTACACCTTCGGGCTCACCGAGCAGTCGGTGTTCCACGAGATCGACGTGGACCGGATCGACCGGGTTCGCGGCATGGACATCACCGTGGTCACCTCGGCCACCAGCGACGACGAGGGCCGGGCGCTCCTGCGCGCCCTCGGATTTCCGTTCAAGGAGAGCTGAGTACGACATGGCAAAGACCGCCCTGAGGAACAAAGCCGCAGCCACCCCGAAGTTCAAGGTCCGCGGCTACCGGCGCTGCCAGAAGTGCGGTCGCCCACGCGCGGTGTACCGGACCTTCGGGTTGTGCCGGATCTGTTTCCGCGAGATGGCCCACGCCGGCGAGTTGCCCGGCATCACGAAATCCAGCTGGTAGTCCCTCTTCGCCGTAGGCCCCGGATCCGCCGGGGAACCACTGTGAGAAAGCGAAACCCTTGCCATGATGACTGACCCGATCGCGGACATGCTCACGCGTCTGCGAAACGCGAACCACGCCTACCACGAGACCGTCTCCATGCCGTCGAGCAAGATCAAGACGCATATCGCGCAGATCCTTGCCCAGGAGGGATACATCGCCGGCTGGCGCGTGCAGGAGGGCGACGGCCCCGGCAAGCAGCTGGTCGTCGACCTCAAGTACGGCCCCAATCGCGAGCGCACGATTGCGGGCGTCAAGCGGATCTCCAAGCCCGGGCTCCGGGTCTACGCGAAGGCCGACAACTTGCCCAAGGTGCTCGGCGGCCTCGGCGTCGCAATTATCTCGACCAGCACCGGCCTGTTGACCGACCGGCAGGCTTCATCACGCGGCGTCGGCGGCGAAGTCCTCGCCTTCGTCTACTAAGGAGGCCACATGTCTCGTATCGGTCGCCTTCCCATTCCGGTGCCCACCGGCGTCGACGTCGCGCTCGACGACCAGCGCGTCACCGTCACCGGGCCGAAGGGCACGCTGTCGCACATCGTCGCGGCTCCGATCACCGTGGCGCGGGATGAGGACGGCACGCTCCTGGTGCAACGTCCCAACGACGAACGGACGTCCCGTGCCCTGCACGGCTTGACACGCTCACTCGTCGCGAACATGGTCACCGGCGTCACCAACGGCTACGAGAAGCCGATGGAGATCCACGGCGTCGGCTACCGCGTCGCCGCGAAGGGGAGCGACCTCGAGTTCTCGCTGGGATACAGCCACATCGTTCCGGTGCGTGCTCCTGAGGGCATCACCTTCGTGGTCGACAGCCCGACGCGATTCACGGTGCGCGGCATCGACAAGCAGCAGGTCGGCGAGGTCGCCGCGAACATCCGCAAGCTGCGCAAGCCTGACCCGTACAAGGGTAAAGGTGTGCGATACGCGGGCGAGGTCGTCCGCCGCAAGGTCGGGAAGACAGGGAAGTAGTCATGCAGATCTCACAGACCCGTCGTACGGGCAAGGCGCGCCGGCATTTCCGGCTGCGCAAGAAGGTGACGGGAACCGCAGCGCGTCCCCGGCTCGTCGTGCACCGCTCGTCGCGGCACATTCATGTCCAGGTCGTCGACGACACCGCCGGCCGGACCCTCGTCTCGGCGTCGACGCTCGACGCAAGCATCCGTTCGGGCGCGACCGGGGACAAGAAGGCGAAGGCCGCCGCGGTCGGCACGCTCGTGGCTGATCGGGCCAAGTCGGCGGGCATCGAAAAGGTCGTGTTCGACCGGGGTGGCAACACCTACGCCGGCCGGATCGCCGCGCTTGCAGATGCGGCCCGCGAAGGGGGCTTGCAGTTCTGATGAGTTCGGCTGCCGTCACCCCGCACTGCGTGCCACGACCAGTGTCATATCCCGCGTTCACTATCGGAAGGACTTCCTAATGCCAGGACCTCAGCGAAGAGGTGCCGGCGGCGCCGCCGGTGACCGTCGCGGGCGCGACGGCAGCCGGGGCGGTCCGGAGAAGAACCAGTATCTGGAGCGCGTGGTCGCGATCAACCGGGTCGCGAAGGTCGTCAAGGGCGGCCGCCGGTTCAGCTTCACCGCGCTGGTCGTCGTTGGCGACGGCGACGGAACGGTCGGCGTCGGATACGGAAAGGCCAAAGAGGTGCCCGCCGCGATCGCAAAGGGCGTCGAGGAGGCGAAGAAGCATTTCTTCAAGGTGCCGCGCATCGGGGGCACGATCCCGCATCCGATCACCGGCGAGAAGGCGGCCGGAGTCGTGCTGCTGCGGCCGGCGAGTCCGGGTACCGGCGTCATCGCCGGCGGTCCCGTCCGCGCCGTGCTGGAGTGCGCCGGGATTTCCGACGTGCTCTCGAAGTCGCTGGGTTCCTCGAACCCGATCAACATCGTGCACGGGACCGTGGCCGCGCTGAAGGGCCTCGTCCGTCCGGAGGAGGTCGCCGCCCGACGCGGGCTGCCCCTCGAGGACGTTGCCCCGGGCGCGCAGCAGCGCGGCCGCGGGTCC
>CAXTUZ010000120.1:0-6175 GCA_964247525.1 uncultured bacterium | reverse complement strand
CACTGTGCCAGCGAATTTCGGTCAACTACGCGACCCGCGGCAGTACTCAAGCCCCGTGGTAGGACCACGGGGTCAACCGGCCACACCCTCGCACTGAGCCTGCAGCGCAGCGACCCATCCATACGCGGGTTGCCGGACTCCCCGCTCGGGCGCAAACTCCGTCAGCACCGTCAGGCGCTGTTAGACGCGGTCGCCGGCGCCAGCGGCGCCAACCTGCGGGTCTTCGGCGGCGTCGCCCGCGGCCAGGACACCCCCGACAGTGACGTCGACCTACTCGTCGACCTACCGGAAGGCACGGGACTGTTCGCATTGCTCGAGCTAGAAGGACAGCTGAGTCGGATCCTGCATGTCGACGTCGACCTGTCGCCTCCAGACAGTCTTAGGCCACAGGTCCGAGCCGTCGCCGAGGCGGAGGCAGTTCCCCTATGAGCCGACGGGAGACCGAACGGCTCGAGGACATCCGTGCGGGCGATCACGGCGATCCGCAGCCACGTCTCAGGTGGCGACCTGTCCGACGGGTTGATCTTCGACGCGGTACGGGTCCGGTTGATCGAAATCGGCAAGTCGATCAAGGCACTGCCCGCCGAGCTCGTCGATACCGAGCCGGAGTTCCCTTGGGGCCGACATCGCCGGCATGCGCGACCGGCTCGCCCACCACTACTTCGATACCGAACCCAGCATCGTCGCGGCCACGGTCACGAGTGATCTCGATCGCCTCGAAGGCGCCGTCGAACGACTTGAATCACGATTCCTCGACGGTGGGCTCACCTGGCAGGTCGGCGTATTCGTCGACATACTCGTCGACGTACCCAAGCCTGTTCACTTCGTGCCATTCGCGAGACGTACTCGGCTCTACCAACCAACCCCCACTTCGGCGAGGTCCCGCTGGCAGAAGCGATCGATCGGTTCTACACCTCCGACGTCTTCGCTATGTGGTCTCCGCTGAGGCGACGAGCTCGTCGATCTGGCCGAGCGCCAAGCTCGCGCCCTCGACAACACCCATGTCCAGCACTTTCTGCAGATCCGCCGCGCTCGTGAAAGTGGACACGTACGTCGCTCGGGTGCGGCCGTCGTCCTCGACGAAAGAGTACATGTTCGCGCTGACTGGCATATCCGGATTTGGGGTGAAGTCCACGTCGGCGAATCCGTCCTCGAACGAGAAGCTGCTCGGCTCGTCGACGGCCGTAATCTTCCAATAGCCGGCGAACTTTTCGCCCTCCGGGCTGGTCATGAAGTAGTTCACCCGCCCGCCCGGGACAAGGTCGTGATCGACGACCGTCGCCGGATACGTCGGTGGGCCCCAGATCTTCTCCAGCTGGCGGGGATCTGCATAGATCTGCCAGATCCGCTGCACCGGTGCGGCAAATTCCGCAGTGATGGTCAAGGTTCGGGCGTCCGCGTCGTGCTTGACGTCGGTGACGGGCATGGTCAGTCCTCCTGGTCGGGATCGGTTGCGGAATCGAGTGCGATGAGCGCGTCGATGCGAGCGATGCGTCCACGCCAGACCTGCTCCAGCGCCGCGAGCATGGAGGCGACCGGCCGCACCGCACTCATGTCGCCGCTGGCCAGTTGCTCGCGTCCACTGCGCCGCTTGGTAAGCAGGCTCGCCTTCTCCAGAACGGCGACGTGCTTTTGCACTGCGGCAAAACTCATGTCGTAGTCAGCCGCGAGGGCGGAAACCGAATGTTCCCCGGCCAGCACCCGGCGCATGATGTCGCGACGGGTCCGGTCGGCGAGCGCGCGAAACACGGCATCGGTGCTGTCCGCGTCGACCTCGATCACGAGGCACAACATACAACCGGGCGGTTGTATGTTGTCAAGGACAATCCGATCAAGGAGGCACCATGGGCAAGGTCATCGCATCCATCACCACTTCGGTTGACGGCTACGTCACCGGGCCCGGCGACGGTCCGGTCCTCGGCCTCGGCAAGGGCGGAGAACGGCTGCATTACTGGGTCATGGGCGGTCCGTGGACGTACGACGGTGGGCACGAGTTCGCCATGCACGGACCCGACAAGGAGTTTTACGACGAGCTGGTGTCGACGATCTCGTCCGGCATCGTCGGCCGCGGCATGTACGACGCGGCGGGCGCCTGGGGTGGACGAAACCCGTTTCCCGGTCCACTGTTCGTGCTCACGCACCGCACCGAGGACCAACCGCCCCCGGATGCGGGCTTCACGTTCGTCTCCGGCCTCGACGAGGCGCTGGCCCAAGCACGCGCCGCCGCGGACTCCGGCGACGTGTCGATCGGCGGCGGCGCGGAGGTGATTCGAGCGACGCTCGCGGCCGGGCAGGTCGACGAGCTCGTCATCTCGACCGCACCGGTGATCCTGGGCGCGGGCAAACGGCTCTTCGACGGGTTCACCGGCGATGTCGACCTCGAGGTAGGCAAGGTCTACAGCTCGCCCTACGCGACCCACGTGCGGTACTCCGTCGTGAAGTAGATGGGTCCACGATGGATCTCGTGAGCGCGAGCGGTCTGGCAGAATTTGTTGTTCGTCTGCACCACAGGGGAAGGAATAACGACCACGTCGGCTGGAACACCCGTCTCGACCACGGACGATGGAAGCCGACGTTTCTAACGCCACCTACCTGGTGCCACAGATCGACTACGACTATTTCAACCCGGAGAACACAGGGCAGATGCGTCCTCCTCGATCCGAAGAGGAAAAAACGTGTTTTCGCCGAACAATTCTTGACATAGCCGCCCGAACCGGAGCCACCATATTCCCCGCCCATCTCGCCGGGCACAGTGCGATGACGACCAGCCGAGCTGGCACCGCCCAGCTCAAGATCGACCGTTGGGCGCAACTGCTGGCAATCTAGACCGGACGTCGTTCGCTACGCCGGAAATGCGAGCCCCGGACGGTCGACGCGCCGTCCAACAAGGCGGTCATCCGCTGGGACCACAGCTCTCGTAGACCTCCGGGTCGAATGCGCGCAATTCGCGGCGGAACCGGAACGAGAAATCCGGCCATAAGGTCGAGTTGCGACCATTCCGGTCGAGATACCACGAGGTGCACCCGCCGGTGGTCCATACGGTTCCCCGCATCCGCTTCTGCACGTCGGCGTTGTACGACGCCTGGGCCTCCCCGCGGACCTGAACCGCGGCGGTTCCAGACTCCCGCAGATACTCGAGCGCGCCCAGAACATAGGCGAGTTGTGATTCGATCATGTACACGAGCGAGTTGTGACCCAGACCGGTGTTCGGCCCCACCAACAGGAAGAAGTTCGGAAAGCCGGCGACCGTCGTCCCCTTGTACGCCTGCGGGCTGCCCTGCCACTGCTCGTCGAGACTCCGGCCGCCGATCCCTCGTACGCGCGCTCCGATCGGCATATCCGTCACGCGGAAGCCCGTGCCGAAAATCAGTACGTCGAGGGGATGAACGACGCCGTCGGCCGTTCGTATCCCGCCTGGCTCAACCGCTTCGATCGCGCTGCTGACGACAGTCACATCAGGTCTCACCAGCGTCGGATACCACTTGTCCGAGAACAGGATTCGCTTGCACCCGATAGCGAATCGGGGGGTCAGCCGGCGACGAAGCTCGGCGTCCGGCACTTGGCGGGCGAGTAGTGACCGGCCCTGTTTCTCCAACGGAGCGAAAACCCGAGAATGACCGCGCATGCCGACGACAACGGCCTCTGCGGTGCCGTACCGCAGCGCGCGGGCAACCCGGCCAACGGCGGGAAAGCGAGCGTGAACACGCTGCCGGCGGCGGCTGACCCGCGGATTCGACCTAGGCAGGACCCAGGGAGCGGTGCGCTGAAAAACAACGACGTGGTCGGCGTCCGGCACGATCTCCGGCACGAATTGGATCGCCGAGGCTCCCGTGCCCACGACTCCGATGCGTTTATCCCGAAGGTCGACGTCGTGTTTCCATCGCGCGGAATGAAAAGCGTTTCCCTCAAACGAGTTCAGTCCCGGGAGCGAAGGGACGGCCGGATCGGCGAGTGGTCCCGTCGCGGCGACGAGCACGGCGGCCGTCAGCGCGCCGCGAGACGTCTCAAGCCGCCACGTCGACGTCGCCTCGTCCCACCGGGCGTCGAGCAACTCCGACCCACATCGAAGAAACGGCCGAACGTCGTACCGGTCCACGAGCGATTTCAGGTAGGCCAGGATTTCTTCTTGACCCGCGTACGTGTGGGTCCAACCCGGGTTCGGGGCGAAGGAGAACGAGTAGAGCCGCGAGGGCACGTCGCAGGTGCAGCCTGGATACGAGTTGTCGCGCCAGGTTCCGCCCACCTCCTCGGCGCGCTCCAGGACGACGAAATCTCGCTCGCCCCGCTGCAAGAGCCGAATTGCCAAACCCAACCCCGAGAATCCACTGCCCACGATGGCAATCCGGACTGTCTCGGGCAGCTGGACGTGGTCGGGCGGCTGATCTTCGTCGGGCAGCTGATCCGCGTCGGGCGTCGTCGACGGCGCGCTCACTCCCCGTCCCCGGCGCCGCCCGGCGGCGACGGCCACCGCAGGCCCCACTGGGCTTCCCACCGCTCGCCCGGCTCGAGTCGTCGCAGACCCTCGCCGGTGTTGAACGCGTCCGGCGGGCAGGTCATCGGCTCGACGGCGAGCGCGGTACGCCGCCGGCTCGGATCCGGATCGGTGTCGCCGGTGAAGACCTGGACGAAGTCGAACCCGGCGCCGGCCCACACGGTCAGGTCGTCGACCTTGACCTCGAAGCCGCCCGGTCCGGTCCGGTAACAGGTGTCGAGCCGTGCGGCGCCGATGCGGCGGGGCGCCCGGAAGTCCTGCACAGATCCCTCGAGCGGGAGCCATCGCACGGGCAGCCCTCGCCCGTCGGTCTGGAGAGCCCCGCCGGCCGGAACAGTCAACGTCAGATCATCGACCCTGCCGGAGGGAGCGGTGAGGTACGGATGCATGCCGAGTCCGAACGGGCAAGGTTGGTCGCCGTCGTTGACGGCGACCAGGTCCACGATCAGCCCGCCCTCTTCGAGGCGATAGCTCGCCGCAAGGCTCAACCAGGTTGGCCAGCCGGGCTGCGGAGGCAGTGAGACGCGCGCCCGGCCGCCGGGATCCACGTCCCAACTCAACCAGCGCACCAGCCCGTGGATGGCGTTGTGGCCCGGTACGTCACTGATGGGCGCTTGATGAACGTGCCCGTCGAACTCGTACGCCCCGTCCCGCAACCGGTTCGGCCATGGCGCCAGGATCTGTCCGCGTCCGGCGCTCGCCCGGTCGATGGCGCCGTAGCCGTCGATGATCGTCCGGTCGCCGACGGTCAGCTCCCGGATCCCTCCGCCCACCTGCGCGACGACGAGTCGGGTCAAGGCACCGGCGGGCCCGTGCGTGAGGGCGACGGAGCGACCGGCCTGGGGAAGAGTGACCACCCGCCCAGGTTACGGCGAAGGTGCGGATGCTCCGAGCGTCACCGTGACCTTCTTCTGCTGACCGTCGCGGGTGTAGCTCAAGGTGACGGCATCGCCGGGGTGATGCCCCTTGCGCAGCGCGACGATCAGCGCATTGGGGGTATTCGTCGGTGAGCCGTCGACCGCCGTCACCACATCGCCCACGCGAAGCCCCGCGTTCTCGGCGGGTCCGCCGGAACTGACGTCCCGGAGAACCGCGCCGGCATCGCCACCGGCGACCGCGGCGATGGACGCCTCGAGCACGGGATGCACCGCGTGACCGCTTTGGATGATCTGCTGTGCCGTGTCGATCGCTTCGTTGATCGGGATCGCGAAACCGACGCCGATGCTTCCGGACTGGGTTGTACCGCCGCCGGCACTCGCGATCGCTGAGTTGATCCCGATCACCTGACCAGCCCCGTCCACCAACGGGCCGCCCGAGTTCCCGGGATTGATGGCGGCGTCGGTCTGGATCGCGTCGATCGTCGCCTGACTCGAGACCTGAGAGCTGTCCTGCGGCGAGACCGGCGGGTCGAGCGCCGAGACGATTCCGGACGTCACCGACCCCTGCAATCCGAGCGGAGACCCGAAGGCCACGACGGTCTGGCCGACCTTGACCGCGTTGCTGTCGCCGAGCTTGGCCTGTGTCAGGCCGTCGGTGGCGACCTCGATCACCGCGATGTCCGAACTCGGGTCACGCCCGCGCACGGTGGCGGTCGCCGTCCGGCCGTCGTTCATCGTGACCGTGATCTTTCCGCTCCCGGTTGCCGCCGCTTCGACGACGTGATTGTTGGTCAGCACGTAACCG
>CAXTUZ010000119.1:0-6279 GCA_964247525.1 uncultured bacterium | reverse complement strand
TCACCGACGTCCGCGCTGCTGCCACGTCGGCGCGGCGGCTGCTCGCCGACGGCGCCCTCCGACCGGTCCGCGGGATCATCGCCAACGCCGGCGTATCAGTACGAGATACGCACGGAAGCACAGCGGACGGGTATGAGGACGTTCGCGATCAACTACCTGGCCCACGCCGAACTCATCGAGACGCTGCTGCCCGTACTCGCTGCTCCGGCCCGGGTCGCCCTGGTCGGCTCCAACACCTACTACCAAAACCGTCTCCGGAAGATCATGGGTGTCGCGCCTGCCGATTGGCGTGACCCCATCGCACTCGCTGAGCCGACACCCGCCGACGCGCCGGCGTCCATGAAGACCTCCGGCACCGCGTACTCCAACTCCAAACTCGCGATGATCTACTACGCCCACGAGCTCCAACGGCGCGTTCCCGAAGGTGTCCACGTCGTGGTCTTCGAGCCGGGCTTCATGCCCGGAACCGGGTTGAGCCGCGAGTACGGCGCCCCTGCGGCAGCCATCGCGCGCGCAATCTCCCACTTACCTGGTATTTGCAAACCCCGCACCTCCGGTCCGGCGCTCGCCTCGATCATTCTTGACGAGCGCTGGGCACAGGCGCGAGACGGAGCCTTCATCCTCATCGACAAGGAACAGCAGATTCAACCATTCGCCACCAACACCGTCCGCGAAGCACGACTATGGGAGGCAACCACCACGCTCCTGCAACAGGCCGCATTACGGGATCGTCCATAGCCCGCGAGAGAACCTGTTACCGGCGAGCACCCGGTGCAACGATTCCAAGACCGCCCTTCACCTTTCCTAAACGGCTAGAAGAAGGACAACTCAAGCTCCTCGAAACCCGCGGTCGCGGCTTCGAGCGCACTGCTCGTTATGGCTGTTTGCTCGTGGATTGGCGGAAACCGCATTTGGGAGCGAACGCCTGAACTCGAGGTAGCTGATGCATTGTCGACCGGCAGCATCCGACCGAGGTCGAGGGCGCCCGCAGGCTGGCTCAGGCCGATGTGTCGACGAGGCCGTGGTCGTGGGCGACGAGGACGGCCTGCACGCGGTCTCGAAGCCGCAGTTTCGTAAAGACGTGGGAGACGTGCATTCTCACGCTGTGTTCGGTAATGGTGAGCCGGACCGCGATGTCGGTGCTCACGCCTTCCGGCCAAGGAGCCACGAGACGTGAACGGCAGTACGACGATCCTGTCGGGCTGCCTGGGGATATGGGTTACAAGGATCGAGCGCGTCTGCACCCTCGTGCGCCGAGTCATGCGCGTTGAGACCGTCGACCGACGCAAATCCGCTCGACTTGAGCCACTGCGTGGTGGCAGAGTGGCCATGTGGGGGCTGCGGTGGAGAGTCGGTCATTGGTAAAGCGGTATCAGAAGGGGACGGCGAACGCGGTAGACGAGGTTTCGTTTTCGGTGGAGACCGGTGAGGTTTTTGGTCTTCTTGGACCCAATGGAGCCGGGAAGACCACCACGGTCGGGATGCTGACGACTCGGGTTCGCCCGACCGGCGGCAGCGCGAGTATTGGCGGGTTCGACGTGGTGCGGGATGCGGTGAGCGCCCGTGGCCAGCTCGCTGTCGTCCCACAACGCAGTAACCTCGACCGGTCGCTATCGATTCGGAACAATTTGTTGTTCCATGCTGCATACCACGGGGTTCCGGCGGCCTTGGCGCGCCAGCGCGCGGACGAGTTGCTCGAACAGTTTGGCTTAGCAGCGCGCGGAAATGGGAAGCCCGATCTATTTTCGGGCGGTCAGGCCCAGCGGGTGATGATTGCGCGAGCGTTGATGCATCAGCCGCAGGTGATGTTCCTCGACGAGCCGACGACAGGCTTGGACCCCGCCGCCCGTCTGTTCGTGTGGGACCTTCTCCGCGAATTGACCGTCCGTGGAGTCACGCTCGTGCTGACGACCCACGACATGCACGAGGCGGCCACCCTCGCCGACCGGGTCGGAGTAATGGACCACGGGAAGTTGCTCGCGCTCGACAGCCCGGAGGCCTTACTGCGTACGTTCCCGGGCGGCACGACCCTTGATCTGACCACGACCGCTGTTCCCGACGCCACCCGCACCGTGATCCTCGCTGCCCTCGCCGCGCTCGAGGGCGTTGAGCGGGTCGAACAACGCGACGCCGGTCCGGATGCCGCCGGCGACTCGCAATTCGGAGCCCGCCTTCATTTGTTGGGCGACGCACCCGCCCCAGTGGCCCCCGCCGCCGCACTTCTCGCCAGCCACCATGTCACCCTGCGCGACCTAAAACTCGGTACGCCGACGCTGGAGGACGTGTTCATTCATCTGACGGGTCGGGCTCTGCGATGAGTGCATCCACATCAACCGCACCTATCGCGGTTGTCACCACGAACGCGGTGAGTCAGCGGCGGGCATTCTTTGGTGTGTTGCGCCGGGACCTGTTCGTCACGCGCTCGGAAATCAGCGTGTTCCTCGCTCAAGTGATCCTCCAACCGCTGTTTCTTCTGTTCGTGTTCGGAAAGGTGCTCGGCACCCTGGGCTATACCCAGCACGGTTACAGCCATTTGCTGTTCCCCGGGTTACTCGCGCTGACCGCGGTCGTCACCGGGATGCAAACGCTCGCATTCCCGCTCGTCATCGAATTCGGGTGGACCAAAGAGATCGAAGACCGGTTGCTCGCACCGATGGCGACCTGGCTCGTCGCCGCAGAAAAACTGTTGTTCGCCACGCTCCGCGCGATCATCGCGACGCTCGTCATGATCCCGATCGGGATCGGGGTCCTTGGTTCGGTTCCGTGGCGCTGGAGCGGTGTGCCAATCCTGACTGTAGGCGTGATCCTGGGCAGTCTTCTTGGCGCGGCGCTTGGTCTGGTCTTAGGCACCCTCGTCACCCCGCCAAAGATCAACATCGTCTTTGCGCTCGTCTTCACCCCGCTCCTGTTTACCGGCTGCAGCCAATACCCATGGCCCTCATTGTCACGCCTTCGCTGGTTCCAGGTAGTGACCGCAGCGAACCCGCTGACCTACGTGAGCGAAATTATGCGCGGCGCGCTCGTGCCAGCGGTGCCGCACATTGCCGGATGGATCTGCGTTGTCGTCATGCTTGGGGCCTTAATGTCCCTGCTTTCCGTCGGCCTCCGCGGATTCAACCGCCGCGCCACCGACTGAACGCGAGGCCACCCCTTGAGCGAAGGAGGTCGAGCGGGCTGGCTCGACGTTCGATGATGCCGGGTCTCACCTTCGACGGCGTCCAACTAGGACGAAAAGGCCGGGGGCGAAGTGGACGGGAAGATCGCCGACACGATGGTGGGGACACCGCCGAGGTTCGGGACCTGCCGCGGCGCAACCGGCTATTCGAGCAAGAGGTAGAGATTTGCGACGGGCGACGGCGATTTCGCGCGGGACACCCTGGACCGTCTGGGTTTCCTGGAGACTTTCGGCGGCGGTGGCTCCCGGGGCGCTGTCCTAGGTGTTGCGGTTCGACGCACGATCGCGGTTCTTATTGCGCTGTGTTACCGCCGAGATCACGCCCAGTCCGATTCCGAAGATTATCGACGTCACAATCAGCGAACCGAATTTTTGCTTCTCGCCCTGGACCGCCCCTAAACCCCAATGCATCAGAGCCCATAGCACCGCTGCTCCGATGCTGACAGTCACGAGGCGATACGGCTCCGACTTCTGGGTCTGTGGCTTGCCGCGTCGCTTGCGAGCTATTGGCGCGACGACCAAACCGAGGCTGAGTAGAACCATGAAAATCAAGCCAGTGGCAATCGCCCGTGGCGCGGAATACTGCGACAGCCCCGTTACGGCAGTCACGAAGCTGAATGCCGCGCACATCAAGAGTCGCCGTGGCACGCTCACCCGGTTCAACCACTCGTCTTCCACGCCTGAAATCTATCCAACGCGCAGCCGGTCGTCGCGAGCGGCGGTGGCCTGGTGGCTTCTATTCGCGTTTGCGACGCGCACGAAGACTTTGCCCAAGGGGGAACGGCGGTGGGAGGTCAGTCACGTCGATCCGCTGACCAGGCGCAAGCGGACCACGGGTAGCGACCAGACGCGGGCGGCCAATACGGCCTGGGCGACGAAACCCGAGCACTCCATTCGCGAGCGCACGTACGGTGACGCGGCGGACGGCCGAGACAGTTTCACACAGGCGGGGTCGCGTGGCTCGCGACGAAGGCGCAGCTGAAGGAGCGCACGCGCCTGTCGGATGAGGCGCTGATCTCGGGGCACCGCTCGTCGCTGCACGCGCGGTTTGGCGCCGCTCGGGTCGGGGCGATACGTCGGGCAGATGTGCAGGAATACGTCGTTGACCTGCAGCGAGCCGGGAAGGCTGACACGACGGTGCGCAATCACTTCGATGTGTTCTCGCAGGTGCTAGCCGAGTAGGTCCGCCAGCGGCGCATCCCGTTCAAACCTGCGCGGACGTAGACCTGCTCCGCGTGCTGAAACCTAGTAGCTACGAGGACCTGCGGCCGTGGCTCGCCCCGGAAGACGTCGGACGCGTCGCGGCTGCGCTGCCCGCGCCGTACGACAGGTTGGTGCGGCTCGCGGCGGGTACCGGCATGCGGGCGGGGGAGCTGGCTGGGTTGCAGCTAAGGGACCACGACCCTGTAGTCGGGCGGCTCCGCGTACGCCGCGCGGTCACCTCGCTCAACGGGGTGCTGGTGTACGGCGACACCAAGACCCGGCGACACCGCGATGTCGTGCTGGCGACCGGCCTCGCTGCCGAGCTAGACAACTACCTCGCGGAGCACCGCGCGCAGGCCGCTCGCTGGTTCGTAGCCCACCCGGAGGTGCTCGACCCAGGGGTAGCCCTACCTATGTTCGTCGGCAGCACGCCGGGTGGGGCGTACCGGCGCGCAGACACGACCGCCGAAGTCGACCGCCTGGACTACACGCGGCTCCTGCGGCACGGCGCTTGGTACGGGCGGCTGTGGGTTCCGGCGCTGCGGAAGGCAGGCGTTCCGACGACTGTCCGTTTCCATGACCTGCGGCACGCGCACATCAGTTGGCTCCTGCCGACTCTGCCGGTTAAGGACGTGCAGGAGCGCGTGGGGCACGCCTCTGCGACGACAACGCTGGACCGCTACGCCCACACTAACCGCACAGACGCAGACGCGCGGGCTCGTGTTGCCCTAGACGCGGCAACGGTTAGTCCGGAGCTACCGAGAACGTGGTGCGGCTGATAGCTCGCCGTAACAGTTAGTCCGGTCAGTTCCAAGACTTGTCTTGACAAACCCGGGATGATCGTATCCATGGGCTGGGACAAAGACTTCGTCTGGCATTTCGCCACTTCGCAAACGGCTAATGGTCAGCAATTCAACTTAATCGACGAAGTACCGCTAGACGTGCTCGACCGACTCGACGACGCGACGTCGCTGCTCGCATTCTTTTCGGTTGGATCAGAGTTGGCCGCGTTGGAACACGCGCACCGTGAGTACGTCGTGGTGGAGGAGGAGTGTCGGCAGACGCCTCGTAGCAACCCGGCAGAGCGGCAGCGGAAGGTCGCGAAGGAATTGGATGCGTTCCTGGCCGCTTTCAAGCAGTTCGTCGACAGAACTAAGCACAAGCTTTCCAGTCGGTTCGGCTCGGCCTCTGCGCCGTATCGAGTGTTTGATGCCGCGCTCTCGTGGGAGTACGACCATGACCTTACGTACCCGATCTGTTGCAAGCTACGCGACTACGGCCAGCACCGAGGATCCCCAATTAGCCGCATCATCATGCTCTCGCGTGAGTTGCCTTCCGGTGAGCGGGTACACATCTTTAGGCCTGTGTTCGACTGCAATGAGTTACGGCTGAAATATGACAAGTGGGGCCCTCGGGCTTCCTCGCTACTTGAGGCGCTCGGCGCGATCGAGGTTGACGTAGAGATCATGTTTCGGGGGCTGCTTCGGTCGTGTCAACGCGCTTTTCGGAAACTTGTGATGTCAGAGGCTTCCTCAATAAGAGACGCCATCGAAACGATCCGCGACATCGGCAACAAGTGCCAAGACCACACAGGACGCGGAAGACCCCTCATCACGGGTGTTCCTCGCGACTACGGCGGCTTGCCTGACGAGAAACTTACGTTCAAAATGACTGATGTTCGCCTCGACCTAGCTGACCTCCTTGAGCGGTACCTGACGATGACAGAGGAGCAGGCGCCCGTCAGCATTCGCATGGCTCATAACGGCTACGGGAGTGCCACGGGAGCGCGGATCTGGGGTCGTCATTCCCATTGAGAGGGCCGACCCCCATCTGACCTGCGCGTTCGTTGGTGCCCCCGGAAGGATTCGAACCTTCGCACACGGTTTAGGAAACCGACGCTC
>CAXTUZ010000118.1:0-6298 GCA_964247525.1 uncultured bacterium | reverse complement strand
GCGGAAGTGGCTCAGTGGTAGAGCATCACCTTGCCAAGGTGAGGGTCGCGGGTTCGAATCCCGTCTTCCGCTCGGATGCCCGACCGGGCAGCCCTCGACCGTAGATTGTGCGGACGGGGTCTGGTGGAGTGGCCGAGAGGCGAGGCAACGGCCTGCAAAGCCGTGTACACGGGTTCAAATCCCGTCTCCACCTCGCATCGCGGCAGTGAGAAGGACGCGGTAGTGAGAAGGACGTAAGTAGCCCGAGGACGCTTAGCTCAGCGGGAGAGCGCCTCCCTGACACGGAGGAGGTCACAGGTTCAATCCCTGTAGCGTCCACCAGCGCCATCGCAGGGGGACGCCTCGTGCGACGGCGATCGATTCTTTTACGCCGCGCAGTCGCGGCAGACCTTCGCCTTCTCGTCCACGAGCTGGCTGCGGTGGTGGACGAGGAAGCATCGCGAGCAGGTGAATTCGTCAGCCTGCTTCGGGATGATGCGGATGGCCAGTTCTTCGTCGCCGAGGTCGGCGCCGGGCAGGTCGAGCTCGGCCTCGAAGGGGTCCACGTCGTCCCCGAGGTCCGCGGCGGAGTCCGCCCGCCGAGCCTTGAGCGCTTCGAGGGACTGCTCGGTCTGCTCCTCCGGATCGTTGCGGGGGGAGTCGTAATCGGTTGCCACGGGGTGCTCCTGTGTACGTATCGTCGTCTGCGTGCGGTTCGCCGGCAGCACGTGCTCCGGCGGGCTGGCCGGATAGTCGCACACTGCAAGCGACCTGGCTAACGCACAACCGGCTCAGGTTGTGCCCGCTTTCGGCGGCGGATCCTCCGGCCTAGCCCGTTCGCCGCAGCGCACCCGTCTCCGCGCGCGCGTTTCCCCTGCGCAGCGGCTCGAGTTCGGTGTCCCACGCCGTGCCGAGCATTCCCTCGAGATCCGTGATCCAGGCCGCTCCGGCGGCTCGGCGGCCGGTGTGCAGGAGTGCGCGCAAGCGCCCCTCCCCCACCGTGACCTCGCCGGCCGGGTCGAGGTCGGCCCGGAAGAGCCCGAGGGCCGGTGTGTACGAGTACCGCTCGGGACCCGCGTGCGCACTCGACTCCTCCACCACCTCGAACCACAGCGGGCCGAGCCGACGCAACCGTGCGGCAAGGCGCGCACCGATGCCGGGCCGTCCCGGCATCTCGATGGTGGCGGTGAGGTCGGGCGCCGCCGCCTCCTGCACGGTCCAGCGCAGTGAGACCGGCTGCTCGGCTTCGGCCGCGAGCGCAAACTCGACGTGCGGGCAGAGCGGAACCGGGCACCGCAAAAAGGTGACCCGCGAGGGCACGCTACGCAGACCGGGCACGGCAGCACCGGGAACACCGACCACAGAGACCTCCGAAGGACGAGGGACGCCTTCCCCAGCGGACTCGTCGGCGGAGCGGTGATCGCGCAGGCGAAGTCTTACACACTGCCTGCGACCCCGTCACCCTCGCCGCGGGCCTAGGGTGGCGCGGTGCTGGCACTGCTTCCCCCGGACCTCTCCGTCGTCGACGAACGAGCGTTGTTCGCGGCCTACGCGCCGCCCCGGATCCCGTGGGTACGCGCGAACTTCGTCAGCAGCGCCGATGGGGCGGCCTCACTCGACGGTTCCTCCGGAGGCCTCGGTTCTCCCGGCGACCAGCAAGTGTTCGCCCTGCTCCGTGCGCACGCCGACGTCGTGGTGGTCGGAGCCGGGACGGTACGCAGTGAGGGCTACGGGCCGGTGCGGCACACCGCCTCCCGTCAGGCCCTCCGCGAGGAGGCCGGTCGGACCGCACCGGCGCGCCTCGCGGTGGTGTCTCGCCGCTGTGACTTCACCGGGGCTGAGCGCTGGATCGCCGAGGCACCCGTGCCACCGCTACTTCTCACCGTCGCCGGCGCGGCGCGCTCGGTTCCCGGCGCCGAAACGGTCGTCTGCGGGCAGACCGACGTCGACGCGAACCGGATGCTCGACGCTCTCCTCGCCCGCGGTCTGAACTCGGTGCTGTGCGAGGGCGGCCCGGCGACCTTCGGCGACGTCGCCGGTTCGGGACGTCTCGACGAATTGTGCCTGACGCTTTCCCCGACGCTCGCCGGGCCGGGAGCGTCCCGGATCGTGTCCGGGGCGGTATGGCCGGCGCCGCAACGAGCAGCCTTGGTGCAGGTCATCGAGGACGCCGGCCTGTTGTTCGTTCGCTACCAGTTCGGCGCGCCGCGCTCGGCGCACTAAGACGGGGTGACGTGTGGATCTGCCGGTGATGCCCCCGCTGAAGCCCATGCTCGCGAAGTCGGTCCCCGACATTCCCCCGGGGATGCGCTACGAGCCCAAGTGGGACGGATTCCGCACGATCGTCTTTCGGGACGGCGAGGACGTCGTCCTGGGCAGCCGGACCGGCAAGCCCCTGACCCGGTACTTCCCCGAGGTGGTTGCCGCGCTGAAAGACGCGCTGCCTGAGCGTTGTGTGCTCGACGGCGAGACGGTCGTCCCGGTGCGCGACGCACTGGACTTCGAGGCCCTCTTGCAGCGCGTCCATCCCGCGGACTCACGGGTCCGGATGCTCGCCGAGCACACCCCCGCGCAGTTCGTCGCCTTCGACCTGCTTGCGCTCGACGACACCGACCTCCGTACGCACCCGCTCATCGACCGGGCCGGGCAGCTCGACTCGGTGGTCGGGTCGAGCGACTCCGTGCACGTCACCCCGCACACCGATGAGACCGAAACCGCCCGAGACTGGTTCTCCCGATTCGAGGGGGCAGGTCTCGACGGGATAGTTGCCAAGCCCTTCGACCTGCACTACTTCCCGGACAAGCGCGCGATGTACAAGATCAAGCACCAGCGAACAGCCGACTGTGTCATCGCCGGATATCGCGTGCACAAGTCGGGCGGTGGTGTGGGGTCGCTCCTGCTCGGGCTGCACGACGAGGACGGCCGACTTCAGCATGTCGGCGTCATCGGCGCCTTCCCGATGCAGCGCAGGCATGAGCTGGAAACCGAACTCGCCCCATTGCGGCTCTCCCCCGGCGGCCGTCACCCGTGGCTCGGGGACGCCGCGGTCGACACCGAGCGCGTTCCCGGCGGCCAAGAGAGCCGTTGGCAGCAGGGCAAGGACACCTCGTTCGTGCCGCTCGATCCGGTGTTGGTCGTCGAGGTCTCCTACGACCACATGGAAGGAACCCGGTTCCGTCACACGGCGCAATTCGTCCGGTTCCGTCCCGACCGGGATCCCGAGTCCTGTACGTACGACCAGCTCGAACGACCGATCGGTTTCGACCTCGGCCGGATCTTCGCCGGCCGAGGTCCGGCCTGACCGCTCACTGCCGGGGGACGTCACCCCGCCAGCTACCGCTCGCGGAGCCGCGCTCCTCGATAAAAGTCTTGAAGCGCTTGAGGTCGCCCTTGACCTGGAAGTCATCCACGCCGACGACGGCACCCACCTTTTCCACAAGCCCTTCGGGCTTCCAATCCAGCTGCACGGTGACGCGCGTCGTGTCTCCGGAGATCTTGTGGAACGTGACGACGCCCGCGTGGGTGGTGCCGTCGGTCGACTTCCAGGCGACTCGCTCCTCGGGGTGCTGCTCGACGATCTCGGTGTCGAATTCGCGCTCGACGCCGCCGATCTTGGTCTTCCAATGGTTGTGGGTGTCGTCGATCTGCGTGATCGATTCCACCCCGCTCATGAACTGCGGGAAGCTCTCGAACTGCGTCCACTGGTTGTAGACGGTGCCGATGTCGGCATCGACGTCGACGGATTCCTGGACAGAAGACATGTGCGATTCCTTCGATTGGGGTTGCCGAAAGAGGAGAGCAGCCGTTGTACGGCTACCTCGTTCGGCTACCCACAGCTCTCGCGGTTACACCCTTCGGCGAACGAGGCGCCGATACCGACGGCGCGCTGGTGACGTCCGGGACCATCGGGGTCAGCGCGAGGCCCGATCTCTGCGATACGGCCACCTCGCAGAACTGTGTCGAAGGTGGCGATCTCGGGTCACCGCCGGCCGTCGTCCTCGCGTTCCGCGCGGGGCGGGGATTTCCGGGCGCGACTGGGCTGCACCCGCATCGGCTCGCCCGGCATCTTGGGGTGGTTCGGTGGATACGGCGCATCGCCCAGACCGCGGTCGCGCGCATCGCGCTCCGCCAGCTCCCCGACCGCGTCGAGCGTGCACGGCGAGGCGTCGATAGCGGCATGAAGGTCGCCGAGATCGGCGAATCGCCCGGGCATGGAGGCAATCGTGAAGTCCTCGATCTCCGCGTCGGGGACCTCGTCCCAGCGCAGCGGCGCGGACACCGTCGCCTCAGGGCGGGCCCGCACGCTGTACGCGGAGGCGATGGTCTGGTCCCGCGCCATCCGGTTGTAGTCCACGAAGACCCGTTCGCCACGTTCCTCCTTCCACCATGCAGTAGTGATCAGGTCCGGGCGACGCCGCTCGAGCTCGCGACCGACCGTGAGCACCGCGCGCCGGCAGTCGGTGAACGTGTAGCGGTTCGGCACGAGACGGACGTACACGTGCAGGCCTTTGCTGCCCGAGGTCTTCGGCCAGCCGACGAGTCCGAGCTCGGCGAGCAGCGGCTGAAGTTCGAGAGCCGTCTCGACGACATCGCCGTACGTCGTCCCCGGCTGGGGATCGAGGTCGAAGCGCAGCTCGTCAGGGTGTTCGGTGTCCTCGCGGCGCGAGGGCCACGGATGGAAGTCCAGCGTGCCCTGGCTCGCCGCCCAGATGACCGCAGCGATTTCGGTGACGCACAGCTCGTGCGCACTGCGGCCGGAGGGGAACGTGACCGCGGCGGTCTCGATCCACGGTGGCCGGTGATCGGGCACGCGCTTCTGGTAGATCGCGGGGGTGTCCGCCCCACCCGGGTGACGCTTCAGCACGCACGGCCGCTCCCGCAGGGCGTTGACGATCCCGGGAGCGACCGCGAGGTAGTACTCGGCAAGGTCGAGCTTCGTCTCACCCCGGGCGCTGAAGTACACCTTGTCCGGATTCGAGAAACGTACGAGGTGCTCCCCCGCAGCCACCTCGAGCGCGTCACCGCCGGCCATGGAACTCCTTCGCGGGTCGGGACGCCAGGTTAGCTGGCGCGCTGTGGAATGCCGCGCTTCACTTGGTCGCTGAACGTCGAGACGATCCTCCGCCCAGGCAAGGAGACGAACTGTGGCCGACACCGACACCACCTTCGAGGTCACCAAGAGCGACGACGAGTGGCGGGCCGAGCTGTCCCCCGAGCAGTACGCGGTGCTCCGCAAGGCAGGCACCGAACGTGCCTTCACCGGGGCCTACACCGACACCGAGGACCCCGGGGTGTACAGGTGCGCGGCCTGCAAGAACCCGCTGTTCAGGAGCGACACGAAATATCACTCCGGTTCCGGGTGGCCGAGCTTCTGGGAACCGATCTCGCCCGGCGCGGTGGTCACGAAAACCGACCGGAGCCACTTCATGAGCCGCACCGAGGTTCTCTGCGGACGTTGTGGCAGTCACCTCGGCCACGTGTTCGACGACGGTCCGCAGCCAACCGGGCAGCGCTACTGCATGAACTCGGTCTCGCTCGACCTCGACCCGGCTACGGAAGAGCCTCGATGATCGCACCGGCCGGCCGCCGCCGGCCGGTGAAGAACGGAAGCTCCTCGCGCGTGTGACGGCGTGCCTGGGCGCCGCGCAGGTGCCGCATCAGGTCGACGATGCGATCCAGCCGTGGCGCCTCGAACGCCAGGATCCATTCGTAGTCCCCGAGAGCGAACGAGGACACCGTGTTGGCCCGCACGTCGGGATAGTCGCGCGCCATCTTCCCGTGTTCGGCGAGCATCGCGCGGCGCTCGGTCTCGGGCAGCAGATACCACTCGTACGAGCGCACGAACGGGTAGACGCACACGTACTCCGCGGGGTCCTCGCCCGCCAGGAACGCCGGAATGTGGCTCTTGTTGAACTCCGCCGGGCGGTGCAGCGCGAGGACCGACCACACCGGCTCGAGATGGCCCCCTAGGTCGGTCCGGCGAAAACGTGCGTAGGCCTCCTGCAGATCGTCACTACTCGGCGAGATCCACCAGAACATCAGGTCGGCATCGGCCCGGAGGCCGGAGAGGTCGTAGCTGCCCCGGGTACGCACCCCGCGGGCGTCGAGCTCGCCCAGTAGCGTCTCGACCTCCCTCGCGAGGGTGTCGCGACCCTCGCCGAGCGGGCGCACCGCGCGGAAGACGGACCACATCGTGTACACGATCCGGGCGTTGAGCGCACGCGCCTGCTTGCCGTCGACCGTCACCGGAGCATCATCCCCCGAGGTGGTCGAGCGCCGCCGCGGCGGCCGCCGTACCGGAACGGACGCAGGCGGGGAT
>CAXTUZ010000117.1:2979-6321 GCA_964247525.1 uncultured bacterium | reverse complement strand
CCGCAACACCGAGGACGGCCCCCGCGATCGTGGCGAGGAGGTAGCCGCCGTGGAGGTTCTCGATCACCGCCCACGACGAGTCGAGCTCGACCGCGATGTCGAGCGGCGCCATCACGAGGCCGTCACGGGGTCCGCGACGGGCCCGGCAAGGAGCACCTCGACGGCGAACGCGTCACCGCCGGGTTCGGTCGTCAGATCCGCGACACTCCCCGCGCGGCGCAGGTCGGCTGCGGCTGCCTGCACCTGGCGAAGCGTTGCGGCCGTACCGGCGACCGTGACGTGCTGCACCGCGGCCCGCTGGGAGACCTTCGCCTCACTCTTCGCCTTGCGGATCGCCCCGAGCACCTCACCGGCGACGGCGAGCGTCGCGGTGTCGGCGTCCGACCCTGCCGCGGCACGAAGTGGCGCGGCGGCCGGCCACGTCGAGGTGTGCACGGACCCTGGCCGCCACCACGACCAGACCTCCTCGGTGACGAAAGGCAGGAACGGCGCGAACAGAGCCAGTACGACCGACAACGTCGTTGCGAGCCCGGCGTGGGCGGAGTCCGTGTCGCCGGCCGCGCCTCCCTCGCCGTACGCCCGCACCTTGACCAGCTCGACGTAGTCGTCGCAGAACGTCCAGAAGAAGGCCTCGGGGACTTCCAGCGCGCGGGGGTAGTCGTACAGCTCGAACGCTGCAGTCGCGCGCTCGACGACGCCGGCGAGCTCGGCCAGCAGGGCGCGGTCGACCGCTTCGGTGACCGGGGCGCCGGCAGCGCTTGCGGGCGCAAGGCCCAGGACGAACCGCGACACGTTGAGCACCTTCATCGCGAGGCGCCGCCCGACCTTCATCTGGCCGGTGTCGAACGCGGTGTCGGTCCCGACCCGGCCGGAGGCGGCCCAGTACCGGACGGCGTCCGAACCGTGCTCGGTGAGCAAACCCAGCGGTGTGACGACGTTGCCCTTGGATTTCGACATCTTCTTGCGGTCGGGGTCGAGGATCCAGCCCGACAACATCGCCGCACGCCAGGGGAGCGAGTCGAACTCCGCGTCCGCCCGGACGATGGTGGAGAACAGCCAGGTACGGATGATGTCGTGGCCCTGCGGTCGCAGGTCCATCGGGAAGACCCGCCCGAACAGGTCGGGGTCGCGTTCCCAACCGCCGGCGATCTGCGGAGTCAGCGACGAGGTGGCCCAGGTATCCATCACGTCGGGGTCACCGATGAATCCGCCGGGTTTCCCGCGCTGATCGGCGCGGTAACCCGCCGGGACCTCGCTCGCGGGGTCGACCGGGAGGCCGGTCTCCGGCGCGAGGATCGGTTCGTCGTAGCGCGGGTCACCGTTGTCGTCCAGCGCGTACCACAGCGGGAAGGCAACCCCGAAGAAACGCTGCCGGCTGATCAGCCAGTCCCCGTTCAGGCCGCCGACCCAGTTCTCGTACCGGCTGCGCATGTACGGCGGGTACCAGGTGAGGTCGGCTCCTCGGGCGAGCAGCCGGTCGCGCACCTGAGCGTCCCGGCCCCCGTTGCGGATGTACCACTGCCGCGAGGTCACGATCTCGAGCGGCTTGTCGCCCCGTTCGTAGAACTTCACCGGATGGCTGATCGGCGTCGGGTCGCCGAGCAGGGCGCCGGCCTCGCGCAGCAGCGCGACGGTGCGCTCGCGCGCGGTGAACACGGTGGCGCCGCTCAGCGTTTCGTATGCCTGGCGGCCCTGCGGCTGCTCGATCCAGGCGGGAGCCTCGGCGATCACCCGGCCGTCGCGGCCGAGGATCGGGCGGGTCGGCAGGTTCAGCTCGCGCCACCACACCACGTCGGTGAGATCGCCGAACGTACAGATCATCGCGATCCCCGAGCCCTTCGCCGGATCGGCCAACGGGTGCGCCAGGATCGGCACGTCCGCGCCGAACAGCGGCGTCCGCACCCGGGCCCCGAACAGCGGCTGATAGCGCTCGTCGTCGGGGTGGGCAACGAGCGCCACGCAAGCGGCCAGAAGCTCGGGCCGCGTGGTCTCGATGACGACGGCATCGCCGCCGCCGGAACGCGGGAAGGCAATGCGGTGGTACGCCCCCGGCCGGTCGCGGTCCTCCAACTCGGCCTGGGCAACGGCGGTGCGGTAGGTGACGTCCCAGAGGGTCGGCGCGGCGGCGGCGTACACCTCGCCGCGACGCAGGCCCCGCAGGAACGCGCGCTGTGAGGCGGCGCGGGCATCGTCGCCGATCGTCGAGTACACCTGCGTCCAGTCCACCGACAGACCCAATCGGCGCCAGACGTCCTCGAAGGCCTGCTCGTCGGTCGCGGTGAGCTGTGCGCAGAGCTCGACGAAATTACGCCGGCTCACCGGAACCTGCTGGGCCGGGGCGTCGGCGGGCGGCTCGAAAGCGGGGTCGTAGGGCAGCGCGGGCTCGCATCGCACCCCGAAGTAGTTCTGCACCCGCCGCTCGGTCGGCAGTCCGTTGTCGTCCCAGCCCATCGGATAGAACACGGCCTTGCCCGACATCCGTTGGAACCGAGCGATGCAGTCGGTGTGGGTGTACGAGAAGACGTGCCCCACGTGCAGCGACCCGGACACCGTCGGCGGCGGGGTGTCGATCGAGAACACCCGCTCGCGGGGGGCCGACCGGTCGAACGCATACGTTCCCTGCTCGGCCCAGGCCTGCGCCCAGCGGGCTTCGATCCCGTCGCGGGTCGGCTTCTCCGGCATGCCGACCGGCTGGCGGCGCAGGGGCTCGATCCTAGGCAAGCTGACCCTCGGCCCACACGACACTAGGCTCGACCCTCGTGCCCGGGCCGAGACAACCCAGCGATCCTGTGGCCCGCGTGACGGCGGCCCTCTCGGCGCGCCACCCCCACATCATGCGTCCCGACCTCGAGCGGATCAAAGATCTCCTCGACATCCTCGGCTCGCCGCAGCGCACGTACCCGTCGATCCACCTCACCGGGACCAACGGCAAGACCTCGACCGCTCGGATCATCGACGCGCTCCTGCGAGCTCACCAGATCCGTACCGGGCGCTACACCAGCCCGCACCTCGAATCGTTCACCGAGCGGATCGCCCTCGACGGGGTCCCCATCACGCCGGAACGTCTCGGGGAGGTGTGGGCTGAGATCGCACCGCTCGTCGACCTCGTCGACGCGCGCCATCCCGAACCGCTGACGTTCTTCGAGGTCGGGACCGCGCTGGCCTTCGCGGCGTTCGCGGACGCGCCGGTCGACGTGGCCGTCGTCGAAGTGGGCCTGGGCGGCGCGTGGGATGCGACGAACGTCCTGAACGCCCAGGTCGTGGTGATCGGAGAGGTGGACCTCGACCACACCGACCTGCTCGGCGACGGCAGCGTCGAGCTTCTCTTCACTCCGGGCCACA
>CAXTUZ010000117.1:408-2969 GCA_964247525.1 uncultured bacterium | reverse complement strand
GACCTGCTCGGCGACGACGTCGGCACCATCGCGACCGAGAAAGCCGGCATCATCCACGCCGGTGCGGTGGTCGTCACCGCGGCGCAACAGCCGGCCGCGGCGACGGCGATCGGGGACCGGGCCGCGCAGGTCGGGGCCCGGATCGTCGTGGGGGGCGTCGACGCGCAGGTAACCGAGCGCTCGGTGGCGGTGGGCGGCCAGCTGATCACGCTTCGGACGCCCGCCGCCTCCTACGAGAACATCGTGCTCCCCCTGCACGGCGCTCATCAGGCGCAGAACGCGCTACTCGCGCTCGTCGCGGTCGAGACGTTCCTCGGTGGTCGCAGCCTCGACGCCGGCGCCGTGCAGGACGGGTTCGCCGAGGTCGACTCGCCCGGACGGCTGGAAGTGGTCCGGTCCTCGCCCACCGTCCTGCTCGACGGTGCCCATAACCCGGCGGGCGGGCGCGCACTCGCCGCCGCTCTCGAGGAGGCGTTCGACTTCCGCCGCCTGATCGGCGTCGCGGCGGTGCTCGGCGACAAGGATGCCGCGGGTCTGCTCGAGGCTGTTGCGCCGTATCTCGCACACCTCGTCGTGACGGAGAACTCCTCGCCGCGAGCGCTCCCCGCCGAGGACCTCGCCGCGATCGCGCGGGACGTGCTGGACGACGAGGACGCGGTGAGCGTCGAGCCCCGCCTCGCCGACGCGCTCGACCGGGCGGTCACCGAGGCGGATGCCACGCTCGCGGACGGCGCGCACCTCGGCGGCACCGGCGTTCTGGTGTTCGGCTCGCTGGCTACGGTGGGCGAAGCCCGCACCCTGCTACGGGGACATCGAACGAGGAGGACACGACTGTGAGCGACGAAGGCGTCGTCGAGCGGACTTTGGTGCTGATCAAGCCGGACGGCGTACGCCGCGGGCTCGTCGGCGAGGTGCTCCGGCGGATCGAGACGAAAGGCCTGCGCCTCGTCGCCCTCGAGCTACGGACGGTGGGGGTCAGCACCGCCCGGACGCACTACGCCGAGCACGCCGGGAAGCCGTTCTTCGCCGGGCTCGTCGAGTTCATCACCGGCGGTCCCACTCTCGCAGCGGTCGTCGAAGGCCCGCAGGCGATCGCCTCCTGGCGGTCGCTCATGGGGGCCACCGACCCGGTGAAAGCCGCCCCCGGGACGATCCGGGGAGACCTCGCCAGCGCGATGCCGGACAACGTCACGCACGGCTCGGACTCCCCGGAGTCGGCCGCCCGCGAGATCGCGCTGTTCTTCCCCGGCCTCGCGTAACCGGCGGTTGCGCACCGGCGCGCCGACCCGGCGAACGGGTTACGATGGCCCTCACCCGCCGAGCAGCGCAGCACCGGTCTCCCGGCGGATCTTCCCCGCGATTCCGGAACCGGAGGGTTTTTCCATGGCGACCACGCTCTCGTTCCTCGGCCGCGACATGGCCGTCGACCTCGGGACCGCGAACACGCTGGTCTACGTCCGGGGCAAGGGCATCGTGCTCAACGAACCCAGCGTCGTGGCGATCAACACGAACACCGGCGGAATCCTTGCCGTCGGCACCGAGGCCAAGCGGATGATCGGCCGTACGCCCGGGCACATCGTGGCGATCCGCCCGCTCAAGGACGGGGTCATCGCCGACTTCGAAACGACCGAGCGGATGCTGCGCTACTTCATCCAGAAGGTCCATCGCCG
Organism: uncultured bacterium; assembly: GCA_964247525.1. Lineage (GTDB taxonomy): Bacteria > Actinomycetota > Actinomycetes > Mycobacteriales > CAJCIY01 > DASYGP01. The sequence goes on along the minus strand of CAXTUZ010000117.1, from coordinate 1,299 downwards.
GCGGCATCTGGCCAAGCCCCGCATCGTGGTGTGCGTGCCGAGCGGGATCACCGGCGTCGAGCAGCGCGCGGTGAAGGACGCCGGGTACCAGGCCGGCGCCCGCCGGGTCTACATCATCGAAGAGCCGATGGCGGCGGCGATCGGTGCGGGTCTTCCGGTGCACGAGCCGACCGGCAACATGGTGGTCGACATCGGCGGCGGAACGACCGAGGTCGCGGTGATCTCGCTCGGCGGCATCGTCACCAGCCAGTCCATCCGTACTGGCGGGGACGAGCTCGACATGGCGATCATCGCTTACGTCAAGAAGGAGTACTCGCTGATGCTCGGCGAGCGGACTGCCGAAGAGATCAAAATGGCCATCGGATCGGCGTTCCCGACTCCGGACGAGCCGCACGCCGAGATCCGGGGCCGCGACCTGGTCTCCGGGCTGCCGAAGACGATCGTGGTCAGCGCCGAGGAAATCCGTAAGGCCATTGAGGAGCCGGTCAACGCGATTGTCGACGCGGTCAAGACCACCCTGGACAAGTGCCCACCGGAGCTGTCGGGCGACATCATGGACCGCGGCATCGTGCTCACCGGCGGCGGCGCGCTGCTCGGAGGCCTTGACGAGCGGCTCCGGCACGAGACCGGGATGCCGATCCACATCACCGACAATCCGCTGCACTCGGTCGCCATGGGTTCAGGAAAATGCGTCGAGGAGTTCGAGGCACTTCAGCAGGTTCTCATATCCGAGCCCAAGCGCTAGGAACGGTCGGAGCCGGCGGGGCGGGTGCGCTGTCCCGGCGTGACCGCTCGCCTAACGTGCTCCCGCCACCACGATGAATCGCGATTCGCAGCGACTCCGTATTGCGCTGGTGGTTCTGCTCCTTGGCGCCGTCACCTTGATTGGGC
>CAXTUZ010000117.1:0-398 GCA_964247525.1 uncultured bacterium | reverse complement strand
GCCCGGTGCAGCGCGGTGTTGCGTCGGCGCTCTCGCCGGTGGGCTCGTTCTTCTCGGCCCTCGCGCATGCCGGCCGCGAACAGAACAAGGTGAATTCGCTGCAGGCTCGGATCACCGAGCTCGAGTCGCAGCTCCGCGGCACCGGAGACATCACCCGGGAACGCGCCGAGTTGGCTTCCCTCGTGGCAATTGCCGGCCCACGGCAATACACGTTGATCCCAGCCCGGGTGGTTGCAATCGGCGACCTGTCTGGCTTCGACTACGCCTCAACTCTTAACGTCGGCAGCCGCGACGGGATCAAGCTCGACCTCACGGTTATCAACGGACAGGGCTTGGTAGGCAGGGTCGTTGCCGTGTCACCATTCACCAGCACGGTTGCGCTGGTAGTGGACCCGAAT
>CAXTUZ010000116.1:0-6538 GCA_964247525.1 uncultured bacterium | reverse complement strand
GGTCGTAGTTCCTCCTTGCTGTGTCTGCACGCAGCACAGTACGCATCGTACTGAATGCTCTCATCCGGTCGAGGAAGCCCCTAACCCCTGACTTACCCCTGATTTATGGTCGTAAATGACTAACCTCGACCAACATGCTAATGAGCAAAATACCTGTGAACAAAGGACATCCAACGATGCCCAAGGAGCTCAACCTACCGAAGTCTAATCGCAGGGTTATAGGTTCAAGTCCTATCGCGGGAGCAGTTTAAGCGGAGTTCGGCAGGGGTCAGCCGCACCAGAACGTCGGTGACCAACGGGCTCAACGTCACCACACGTCACCACGAGCGGTGCCCCTTCGCATGCCGTCGTGCGAGACGTAGCGCCGATGTCGTCCAGTGGTCCTGCTGCTCAACTCATATCGCCGGTACCACGTCCGTTTCGGACGTCATTAGTGGAGCGAAGCTTCCGACGCGGGAAGGCTGACTGCCATTCCGTCGGGAGCTCCGTGGGCACAGATCCTGGAGAGGTAATGACCTCGCGCCAGCGACCTATCCCCCGACCTTCATGTCGCATCGTCTGATGGTGCGGCGGGCAGTTGCACCGTGACCTGGAGCCCGCCGGTGGCGCGCGGGGTAAGCGTCAGAGTTCCGTCGTGTGCATGGGCGATGCTTTTGACGATTGCCAGTCCGAGGCCAACACCCGCGTGGTCGGTGCGTACGCGCTTGGAGCCTCGCTGAAACGGCTCGGTAAGGGTCGAGACCAACTGCGGGGTCAGCTTTTCACCGCTGTTCTCGACCGCGAGCAGCACACTGCCGGGGTGAACGCTGGTCGTGACGCACACGGTGCCCCGTTGCGGGAGATTGTGGACGATCGCGTTGTGCACGAGGTTGGTCGTCATCTGCAGCAGGAGCGCGGGGGACCCCAGTGTGGGCGTTGCCTCACCCGAGGTCTCGATGGTGACGCCGCGCCGTTCTGCGAACGGGAGAAGTGTTTCGATGGCTTCTTCGGCGACCAGGGACAAATCGGAATATTCCGGAGCGAACGACCGCTGATCGGCGCGACTTAGCATGAGCAGCGCTTCCGTCAGGTCGATCGCTCGGGTGTTGACCACGTGGAGGCGCTCGACCAACTCACCGTTGTCCCGGTTCGGATCGTTGCGGGCCACGTCAAGCAGGGTCTGGGTGATCGCCAGCGGAGTACGAAGTTCATGGGAGGCGTTCGCCGCGAACCGCTGCTGCTCGGCGACCTGCGCCTCGACCCGCATAAGCATCACGTCGAACGCATCCGCAAGTTGTCGGAATTCGTCGTCACGGCCCGGCAGCCGGATTCGATGCGAAAGCGATCCGGTCGTGGCGAGGCGGGTCGCGTCGGTGATCCGGGTCAGAGGTGCGAGCATCCGGCCGGCGAGAACCCATCCGCCCAGCAGACCGATCGCGAGCAGGCAAGCCATCACCACGGCCGCCGTCGGGATGAATTCGCGCAGAACGGCCTGTTCATACCTTGGCTCGAGGATGAGCCCGACGTGTCGTCCGCGCGCCAGGTAGGCCCACGCGGCGGCGAGTAGCACGGCGCCCGCAACCATAAGAAAGCCGGCGTAACTGAGGGTAAATTTAAGGCGGACGCTCAAGCCAGGCGCCCTATCCACTGGGTCCGCCGCCGCCGGACTCGACTGGCACGTCGATGCGGTAGCCGACGCCGGCGACGGTGGTGATGATCGCCGGTTCGCCGAGGCGTTTGCGCAGCGCCGAGACCGTAATGCGCACGGCGTTCGTCAACGGGTCGGCGTTTTCATCCCATGCCCGTTCCAAAAGCGCTTCGGCACTGACCACGCCGCCCTCGGCCGCGACGAGGACTTCGAGCACGGCGAACTGCTTGCGGGTGAGCGCGATGTAGCGGCCATCGCGGTACACCTCCCGGCGAAAAGGGTCCAACCGCACATCTGCGATCTCTCGTACGGGTGGCCTGCTGTGGGCACGCCTCCGGTCGAGTGCCCTCAGACGGAGCACGAGTTCCTTCAGTTCGAACGGCTTCGTGAGGTAGTCGTCGGCACCGAGCTCGAACCCGGAGACCTTGTTGTCGAGCCGGTCCGCGGCAGTGAGCATCAGGATGGGCATTCCAGTGCCAGACGCGACGATGCGCTTGGCGATCTCATCACCCGAGGGGCCCGGAACGTCGCGGTCGAGGACGGCGATGTCATATGCGTTGACGCTCAGGAGCTCTATAGCGAGGTCACCGTGCCCGGCGATATCCGCAGCAATCGCCTCCAGACGCAGTCCGTCACGGATCGCTTCGGCCATATAGGGTTCGTCTTCGACGATCAACACCCGCACGCTCCAATGCTAACGAATACGCCCTATCGCCGGGATATGGAAAAGCACATACGTTCCGGCGACACCACGCTCCCTTGACTGGGGAGCATGACCTACCGAAATCCGGTACCAACGGCGTCCCGCCGCGCTCCGTCGCTGGCATCCACGTCGTCATCGACCATCGCCACGATGGGTGTCACCGTCTATGACTGTGACCCGGACGAGTCCGTCGCCTTCCGCGAGATCGCACCTCGATTCGGCGTCATGCCGACGATCACCGAAGAACCGGTCTCCCAGCATAATTACGAACTCGCGCTCGGGAACAAGTGCATCAGCGTGGGCCACAAGACCCGGATCGGGAACTCGACTCTTCGTGCCCTGAGCCATGCCGGCGTGAGATACCTCTCCACGCGAAGCGTCGGATGCAACCATCTCGACGTCAAGTATGCAAAGAGCGTCGGTCTCACTGTAGGGAACGTCAACTACTCACCCGACAGCGTGGCTGACTACACCCTGATGCTCATGCTGATGACCGTACGGAACGCAACCTCCACTGTCCGCCGCACAGATGCTCGTGACTTCAGGCTGCACGATACGCGTGGGAAGGAGCTGCGCGACCTGACCGTCGGGGTCATCGGCACGGGGCGCATCGGCACGGCCGTTATCGACAGGCTGCGCGGATTCGGCTGCCGAACGCTAGCCCATGACACCCGCCCGAGGGCCTCGGCCCACAACGTTCCGATCGATGATGCGTTACGGCACAGCGACATCGTCACACTTCACACCCCGCTCACGCCTGCCACCTACCATCTCCTCGATCGTCGTCGCCTCGCACAGATGAGACCGGGCGCGTTCGTGGTCAACACCGGACGCGGGGGCCTCCTCGACACCGGGGCCCTCGTCGAAGAGTTGGAGGCCGGCCGTTTGGGCGGCGCGGCCTTGGACGTCCTCGAGGGAGAGGACGGGGTCTTCTACGCCGACTGGAGGGACAGGCCGATCCGGCACGAACAGTTGTTACGCCTCCACAGACTTCCCAACGTCCTCATTACGCCCCACACGGCCTACTACACGGACCACGCTCTGCGAGACGTCGTCGAGAACACGATCGTCAATTGTCTGACATTTGGGAAGGAGGAAGTTGCGTGGAGAAGTTGAGAGTCGGGATCATCTTTGGCGGCTGTTCCGAGGAACATGTCATCTCCGTCAAGTCTGCGCAGGAGATCGCGAATCACCTCGATCTCGGGATATACCAACCGTTCTGGCTCGGCATCACGAAAACCGGCGCGTGGAAGCTGTGTGACGGCCCTCAGGCGGCATGGGAGAACGGCCGTTGCCGTTCGGCAGTCCTGTCGCCGGACAGGAGTGTCCACGGACTCTTGATTCTCGAGCACAAGCAATACGAGATGATCCGATTGGATGTGGTGCTTCCCGTTCTGCACGGAAGACTCGGTGAGGACGGCGCGATACAGGGCTTGCTGGAGCTCTCCGGCATCCCCTACGCGGGCTGCGACGTCGCAAGCTCTGCGCTGAGCATGGACAAGTCGCTCGCCTACCTGGTCGCCAGACACGCGGGAGTCGCCGTACCGAAGCACTCGGTGCTTGAGGCGGACGAGGAGATCGGGCCCGGCTGCCTCACGTATCCCGTCTTCGTCAAACCCGCCCGTTCCGGCTCATCCTTCGGGGTGAGCAAGGTTTCTCGAGACGAGGAACTGCCTGGCGCGTTGGACACCGCGCGAGAGTACGACTCGAAAGTGCTCATCGAGGAGGCCGTCGTCGGCAGCGAAGTGGGTTGCGCGCTACTCGGGGAGCGAGACGACTTAATAGCGGGCGAGGTGGACCGGATTGCGCTCTCCCGCGGCTTCTTCAGGATCCATCAGGAGAGTGAACCTGAAAGCGGATCCGAGAACTCGACACAGATCGTTCCCGCCGACATCTCGGCGGAGTCGCGAGTAGCCGTTCAGGAGACAGCAAAGACCATCTATCGCGCCCTCGGATGCGTGGGACTTGCGCGCGTCGACATGTTCCTGACCGAAGACGGAGACCTCGTGCTCAACGAGGTCAACACTTTGCCCGGCATGACCTCCTACAGCCGCTACCCCGCGATGATGGCCGCCGCCGGTCTGCCGCTCGCCGGTGTGATCGACCGGCTTGTCTCGTCGGCACTCGGTGGGAGAAGACCATGAAAAGCGACTTTGTCTTTGTCGACGAGTTCGTACACGGGATACGCTGGGATGCCAAGTACGCGACGTGGGACAACTTCACCGGAAAACCGGTCGAAGGGTACCACGCCAACCGAATCGTCGCCACGCGGGCGTTGTGCGCAGCCCTGGACAGGGTTCGGGAGAAAGCAGCGTCCACGGGCTTCGGGCTCCTGCTATGGGACGGGTACCGCCCGCAGCGCGCCGTCGACTGCTTCTTACGCTGGTCAACACAGCCGGAAGACGGCCGGAGAAAGCCACGGCACTACCCGGGCATCGACAGGCGCGAGATCGTCGAGCGAGGATATGTGGCAGCTAGGTCCGGACACAGCCGGGGCGGTACGGTCGACTTGACGCTTTTTCACCTGAAGTCCGGTGACCTTGCTCCCATGGGTGGCGAGCATGATCTGATGGATCCGGTGTCCCGGCACGGCGCGACCGAGATCTCCCCGGCCGAAGCGGAGAACCGTCGGATCCTTTGTTCGATCATGGACGACTGCGGCTTCAAGTCGTATGACTGCGAATGGTGGCACTACACGTTGCGGAATGAGCCGTATCCGAACACCTACTTCGACTTTCCCGTCAGATGAGTGCTTCGACCCTGCGGTCGTGCGTCGTCAAGAACCATGCGCGCAGGGCGACCGATGATGTCGAGAATTGGTGACCGGCTACGTCCCTGGGGTGAACGCGGCCACACTGGGTCGCATCACCACCGAGGAGAACCACGATGGCCAAGTACCTGCTGCTCAAGCACTACCGAGGCGCCCCGGCTCCGATCAACAACGTGCCCATGGACCGATGGACGCCCGAGGAAATTTCGGCGCACATGCGTTACATGGGCGACTTCGCCGGCCGGCTCGAGCGAACCGGTGAGTTCGTCGACGGACAGGGGCTTGCGCCCGACGGGATATGGGTCCGGTACGACGGTGAGGGTCGCCCGCCGGTCACCGACGGGCCTTTCGCCGAGACCAAAGACCTCATCGCCGGCTGGATGGTGATCGATGTCGACAGCTACGACCGCGCGATCGCGTTAGCCGGAGAGCTGTCGGCTGCCCCGGGAGCGGGTGGGCAGCCGATCCACGAATGGCTCGAGCTCCGCCCGCTCATGACCGCCCCGCCGACCATCACGGAGTGACGTCGCCGGTGAACGAGGTGCTGCTCCGGAGCCTCATGCCGAGCGTGCTCGGCGTCCTCGTCCGCCGCGGAGCCGACTTCGCGGCAGGCGAGGACGCCGTACAGGACGCGCTGGTCGAAGCGGTCCGTATCTGGCCGACCGACCAGCCCCGGGACCCGAAGGGGTGGCTCGTCACCGTCGCCTGGCGCCGGTTCCTCGACGCACAACGATCCGACGCCGCCCGACGCCGGCGAGAGGCGCTCGTCGACGAGGAACCCCCGCCCGGGCCAACATCCGCGATGGATGACACACTCCAGCTCTACTTCCTCTGCGCCCATCCGTCGCTCTCGCCGTCGTCTGCGGTCGCATTGACGCTTCGCGCCGTCGGTGGGCTCACCACCCGCCAGATCGCCGAGGCCTACCTGGTTCCCGAGTCGACGATGGCGCAGCGAATCAGCCGGGCCAAGCGCACCGTCTCCAGCGTTCGCCTCGAGCACCCAGGTGACGTCGCCACCGTGCTACGCGTGCTTTACCTGGTCTTCAACGAGGGCTACTCCGGCGATGTCGACCTCGCCGCCGAGGCCGTTCGACTCGCCCGGCAACTCGTGTCCGCGATCGATCACCCCGAGGCGGCGGGACTCCTCGCGCTCATGCTGCTCCACCACGCCCGCCGTGCCGCACGGACGGCACCCGATGGCAGTCTGATCCAACTCGCCGAGCAGGACCGAAGCCGCTGGGACACCGCGTCGATCGCCGAGGGCGTCGAGATCCTGCAGTCGGCCCTCGCACGCGACCGATTGGGCGAGTTCCAGGCCCAAGCCGCTATCGCGGCCCTTCACGCGGACGCATCCAGTACCGAGGACACCGACTGGGTGCAGATCCTCGAGTGGTACGACGAACTCGCGCGCCTGACCGACAGCCCGATCGTCCGACTC
>CAXTUZ010000115.1:0-6545 GCA_964247525.1 uncultured bacterium | reverse complement strand
CTGGCCTCCCAATGGGCGCACCCCGGCAACCAGCTACTGTTCATGGGCAGCGAGTTCTGGCCGGACGCCGCGTGGAATAACGACGACTCCCTCCAATGGTGGTTGCTCGACCATGCCGACCATCGGGGCCTGCTCTCCCTGGTCCGGGACCTCAATCGCCTCTACCGGGAGTTCCCTGCGCTGTGGACCCTGGATACCGAGGGCGCCGGATTCGAGTGGGTGGACGCCAACGACTCCGTCGGTAACACGTTCGCGTTCCTGCGCTGGGGGTCGGACGGCAGCGCAATCGCCTGCATCATCAACTTCGCGGGCATCCCGCACGAGCAATACCGGCTCGGTCTCCCATTCCCGGGCAGGTGGCGCGAAGTACTCAATACCGACGCGGAGATCTACGGCGGCTCCGGTGTCGGAAATTTCGGCTGGGCGCACGCCGATGCCACTTCCCATCACGGGCAGCCCGCGTCCGCCCTCATCACGGCGCCGCCGCTCGGTGCCCTGTGGTTCACCTTCGACGGGAACTAGAAGAGCGCGGAGGCAAGCTTCCGGCGTGCGCGGATGACGAGCGGGTCAGCGTCGCCGACGACCTCGAACAGCGCGATCAAGCGGTGCCGGGCGACGTCCCGGACATCCCCGCCGGTGTTCCGGATCACGCCGAGCAGCAACGCGAACGCGTCCTCGGCACGCTCGCTGAGCACGAGCAGATCGGCGAGGGCGGCAGCGGCATCCGCGTCGTCGGGATCCGCGGCCAGCTTCTGCTCGAGCTGCGCCGGGTCGACGCCTTCGGCGCGGCGAAGCAGTTGAACCCGCGCGATACCGGCACTCGCCTCGTCGCGCAACTCTGGTGCGGCTCCGACGCGTTCGAGGATACGGCCGTACGCGGCCTCGCTCGCATCGAGGTCACCCGTCATCAACGCGTCATCGGCAGCGAGCAGGTCCGGATCTACCGGCACTTCGTCCGGGCCGGCCTCGCCGTCCGCCGCTTCGGCCGTACCCTCGAGCGGCCCGAAGGTGCCCTGCCGGGCAGCCTGCAGCAGCTGCGTGATCCACTGCCGGGCCTGAGTTTCGGGCACAGCGCCGGTGAACTCCCCGACGACCTGACCGTTGACGACGGCCTTCACTGCCGGGATGCCCTGTACCTGCGCGGCCTGCGCGAGGCGAGGATTGGCGTCGACGTCGATCTTCGCCAGGGTCCATGCTCCGGCGCCCTCGGCAGCCAGCTTCTCCAGCACCGGCGAGAGCTGCTTACACGGCCCGCACCAGCCGGCCCAGAAGTCGATGACCACGGGCATCCGCCGCGATCGCTCGAGCACCTCGGCCTCGAACGTCCCCTCGGTGACATCGATGACGCCCACGCCCCCGGCGTCCGGAGTCACGGTGCCGGCCGGTGGCCGCGGATTGAGCGGGACTGCGCCCGAGAGCCGGATGCTTGTCGGATCCACAGCTCATCTTCGCATCCGGCGACGTTCAGCCCGCCCGTACCCCCACGTCCGCGACGACCGCGCGATGGTCGCTGCCAGGATTCGCCGCGGTACGGCCGCGCAGCGCAACCACCCCGCGGCCGGTCAGCACGTGGTCGGGCCGGACGACTGTCGGCAGCACGGCGCGATCCCGCGGCCAGGTCATGCTGTAGCCCCTGCCCGTCGCGTCGAGTGCGTCACGAAGTGTGGCGCGGTCTAGCATCTGGGTGAACTGCCGGTTCCCGTCCGTGGCATTGAAGTCGCCCACGACGAGCAGCCGACCGGGCTCGGCGGCGAGTCTCCCGGTCAGCGCGGCCAGTTCCTTGCGCCAGTTGAGCAGCCCACCTCGCGTCACCGGCGCCACCGGATGCGCGACGTACACGGTCAGCGCTCCGGCGGAGGTCTCGATCTCGGCGCGGATCACCGCCCGGCCGGCGAGCGTGAACACCTGTCCGTCGCGGATCGGGAGCCGCGAGTAGAGCGCGATACCGTCCGCGTCGTTCGTCGCCGCAACGACTCGATACGGAAACGGGGCCAGCCCGCCCGCTCTCTCCAGCTCGGTCACGCCTCTTGCGGTCGCCTCCTCGAGCGCGAGCAGATCCGGGTGGCTCGCGTCGATGGTTCTGGAGAGCTCGGCGACCCGGGTGTTGGTGAACAGCACGTTGGCCGACATCACCCGTACCGGCGCCGCCCCCGCCGGCAACCCGCGGCTCCGGTGCAGAATCGGCAGCATTCCGCCGAACCAGGCCAGATGAAGCCCGATCCCCGCCAGCGCGACCACCGCGAGGACCCGCCGCCGCCGGAGCGCCGCGACGACGACCACGGGATACGCGAGGAGGAACGTCAGCGGCGCCAGGGCGCACAACACCACAGCAGCGACCCAGGCGTCCAGGTGGGCGAGACGCAATCCGGCCGTTCCGATGACCACAGCAAGCGCGGCCCAGCACGAGACGTCCAGAGTGCGCCACGCCAGCGGCGCCAAGGCCGACCAGCGTGCGCGCAGCAACCTGTCGGGTTACGCGGGGACGTGCAGCACGAGGGCATCGCCCTGACCGCCGCCGCCGCACAGACCTGCCAGACCCACGCCGCCCCCGCGCCGCTTGAGTTCGTACGCCAGCGTCAGGACGATGCGCGCTCCGCTCATCCCGACGGGATGTCCGAGAGAGATCGCGCCGCCGTTCACGTTGACCTTCGACTCGTCGATGCCGAGCTTGCGGACGGAGGCGAGCCCCACCGACGCGAAGGCTTCGTTGATCTCGAACAGGTCGATCTGCGCAGTCCCGAGTCCCTCGCGCTTGAGCGCTACCGCCATCGCGTCGGCGGGCTGGGCGTGCAGCGAGTTGTCCGGACCGGCGACCACCCCGTGGGCGCCGATCTCGGCGAGCACCGGAACACCGAGCTCGGCGGCTTTCTGCGCGCTCATCACCACGACGGCGCACGCGCCGTCGCTGATCTGCGACGCGTTGCCCGCGGTGATGGTCCCGTCGCTGCGGAACGCAGGCTTGAGCTTGCTCAGTGATTCGACCGTGGTCTCCGGGCGCACCCCCTCGTCATCGGTGATGAGCACCGGTTCGCCGCGACGTTGCGGAACCGCGACCGGCACGATCTCGGCGGCGAGCCTGCCTTCCTTGATCGCGGCGGCGGCGAGCTCGTGGCTGCGCGCCGCGAACTCGTCCTGGTCCCGGCGGTTGGCGACGCCGTGCGCTTCGTTCTTGCAGTCGGTGCTCTCGCCCATCGGGTTGCCTTCGAACACGTCCATCAGCGCGTCCTGGAACGTGGCGTCGAGAAGTTCGGCGTTGCCGTAGCGGTATCCCGTGCGCGCCTTCTGCAGCAGGTACGGCGCCTGCGACATCGATTCCATCCCGCCGGCCACGACGATGTCGAACTCGCCGGCACGGATCAGCTGATCGGCGAGCGCGATCGCGTCGAGCCCGGACAGGCACACCTTGTTGATGCTGAGGGCCGGAACGTTCATCGGGATCCCGCCCTTGACCGCCGCCTGACGAGCGGGACATTGGCCCTGACCCGCACCGATCACCTGACCCATGATCACGTAGTCGACCTGGTCGCCGGTGATGCCGGCCCGCGTCAGCGCCTCCTTGATCGCGAAGCCGCCGAGGTCCATGGCCGTGAACGAGGACAACGCGCCGGACAGCTTCCCGATCGGGGTGCGCGCACCAGCAACGAGGACGGAACGGGCCACGACTACCTCCACAGGGTGACGGACACGCGGCGCACGGCTTCGTGCGCCGGACTCTCAGGATACGGCGTGGACGCGGGGACCCGTCCCCCGATCAGAGCTCCGCGGCGTCTGCGCTGTCGGAACGCCCGTAGTCGTCGTCGTACCGGACGATGTCGTCCTCGCCGAAATAGGTTCCGTGCTGAACCTCGATGAACACCAGGTGCTCGTCACCGGTGGCCTCGATGCGGTGACGCGCCCCGACGGGGATGTCGACCGCCGAGCCAGGGCTGACGGCGATGCGCTCGTCGTCGCACCACACCACGCCGGTACCGGTCACGACGAACCAGTGTTCGGAACGAGCACTGTGCGACTGGAGCGAGAGCCGGTGGCCGGGAGTGACGTGAATGGTCTTGACCTTGTGGGTGGCAGCGCTGTCGTCAAGGACGTCGTACCGCCCCCAGGGACGCTCCGAGCTCTCGGCCATGCGCTGATCATCCCGGATGGCTTTCCCGCTCGCCAGCGCTTGGCGCGATGTCACCCGCAGGGGGTAATCGGAATGCGATGCTCGGGCCATGACGGACACGCTGTTCACCGCGATCGACCATGTCGGCATCGCGGTCGAGGACCTCGACACCTCGATCGCGTTCTACCAGACCGCCTTCGGCATGCGGCTGACCCATCGCGAGACCAACGTCGAGCAGGGCGTCGAGGAAGCGATGCTCGAGGTCGGGGAGTCGGCCATTCAACTACTGATGCCCCTGTCGGCGGACAGCACCGTGGGGAAGTTCATCGCGCAGCGAGGACCCGGTATCCAGCAGATGGCGTACCGGGTCGCGGACATCGACGCAGTGTGCGAGAAGCTCCGAGCCGCCGGGGTACGCCTGCTCTATGACGTCCCGAAGGCCGGAACGGCCGGATCCCGGGTGAACTTCGTGCACCCGAAATCGGCCGGTGGGGTGCTCGTGGAATTGGTCGAACCCGCCCCTACCCGGGCGCACGGGTGATCACCGCCCTCGGCGCGAGCGTCGCCACCGCCGCGGTGGCGGCCGACTCCCGGTTCCTACCGCGCCCCGAGGCCGGCATCACAGTCCCGATCGTGGTGATCCTCGTCGGGCTCGCACTGTTCTGGATCACCCGCAAGCTGCTCAGCCTCGCCCTCCTCGCGGCTGTGATCGCCGTCCTGTTCCTCGCGTATCAGGGCGGCGCCTTCGACCACTTCGTGGACAAGGGCACGCAGCTGGTACGCGATCAGCGCGCGAGCGCCTAAAAGAACGGCGCGTGATCAACGACCGACTCTTTGGTCTACAGGGCACGAACGGGCCCTGACGTTTTCCCCCAAGGGTGCCCGGAGCGCGAAAACGGCCCTCCAGCGTTACTACGGTCGGTTTCGGCGGTCAGATCCGCCGACGTCCGGCCTCGGCCGCGCCGAAATGGGGAACACCTGTCGTGAAGATCCTGCTGTGCGTGTCGGTCGTCGCTGCGGCGCTCGTCGGCGGCCTCGCCGAGTCGGGCAACGCTGCCAGTCCGCCGAGCGGCGGCTCGGTGCTCGTCGGGAATGCGGTCGTGAACTCCGTCGGGACATCGGCCAGTGGTTGGCAGGCGCTGTCTCCACGGGGCAACGTCTCGGTGCGAGCGGTCCAGAAGGAACTGGACTTCTCGACGTACACCACCAGCGCCTTCGAGATCGATCAGAACGCCGATCCGGGCGAGTGGAGCGAGGTACTCGGCGATCTGGATGCCGCCATGATCACCGCCGGCAATGCCTACCGGGTGCAGCTGTGGGTCCGCGACCTCGACGCGGCCGGGACCCCCATCGGGATCCTGCTCGCCGATGCCAACTACGGCTCTCGGCCCTCGAACGACGAGGCGGACGTTCGTTTCACCGACACGGATTGGCACCAGGTCAGATACGACCTCGTCGCCGACCGCGCTGCCGGGGCGAACACGAAGCTGTATCTGCGCCTGCCCAGCGGGGAGAATGCCGCGCATGTGCAGTTCACCCGGGCCAAAGTCGCGCAACTGGTCGCTGAGAGCTCCGTGGGTACCGTCGCACTTCCGCCGAGTGAGCCGGTGACACCGGTAACACCGGTCACGTCGCCGGTGCTACCGGTGTCACCGGCGGGCCCAACGGGTCCGAGCGGCGAGGCGATGCCCATCGGGGATCTCGCCGGGTGGCACCAGATCTTCACGGACGACTTCTCGAAGCCGGCGGCACCGGGACAGTTCCTCAGCGTCTACGGCCCGAAGTGGGGCGCGTACGACGGCTTCTCCGACACCAGACACGTCGGCCAGTACAGCCAGAACGTGCTGTCCTCGGACGGAAGCATGCTCACGATGCACCTGCACACCGAGGGCGGTGTGCCTCAGGTCGCCGCGCCGGCCCCGTTGATCCATGGCGTGTGGGGTGGTCAGCTCTACGGCCGTTACGAGGTCCGCTTCCGCGCGGATGCTCTCCACGGCTACTCGACCGCCTGGCTGCTATGGCCCGACAGCGATTCGTGGCCGGACGGCGAGATCGACTTTCCGGAGGGGGACCTCGCCGGCACGATCTCGGCGTACAACCACACGCCCGGCAACCCCTCGGTCAATGCCTCGGCAGCCGACTCCGGCGTCACCTACCACGACTGGCACACCGCGACCACCGAGTGGACGCCGGCCGGGGTCAAGTTCTACCTCGACGGGCGCCTGTTCAGTTCCTCCCCGGTCTCGCCCTCCAAGCCGATGCACATGGTGCTTCAGACCGAGACGAACGACGACCGGCCCCACCCGAACTTGGCCGGAGACGTCCAGATCGACTGGGTGTCGATCTGGCAGTACGCCCCGTAGGAGCGTCGCTCAGGAGTACGTGATGACCGCGTTCGTGATCGCGTGGATGTCGTTGTTACCACCGGTCCCACCGGTGAACC
>CAXTUZ010000114.1:6251-6607 GCA_964247525.1 uncultured bacterium | reverse complement strand
GGCGAATCCTTACGAGGGCCGGTGCAACCCCACGCAGAGGCGGTCGGCGCTCACCGTGAGGAGGGCGACGTCAACTGCCAGGGACGGGCGCGGGTAGTCCGCGAGCGCCTTGCCGTTGCTGTCCTTCCACGCCATGTTGACAGATTAGCGCATGTCTGCTCTTATTGGTTAGCGCAATAGTGCGCTTATGGAGGAGGTGGTCTTGTGGAGACACTCGATCTGCATGTGGGGCGCCCGTTGAACCGTGGTGCGCTGACGGTCTTTCCCGTCTGGAACGGCCGGGCCGTCACGCGGCGCGGGTACGACGTCGCGTCCGCTCACCTCGAGGTGACCGAACGCGCAGGACAGCCCCTCGT
>CAXTUZ010000114.1:5395-6241 GCA_964247525.1 uncultured bacterium | reverse complement strand
GTCACGCCCCCGGCCGCGTCCTGCGACTCGACCCGCCGCAGGATCGCCCGCACCCGTTCGACGAGCTCCTCGAGGGCGGCCAGCAGCACCGGGTCGCGGCCCGGTCGACGATGGTCGCGCCCGGGCGCACCGAGGTGCTTGTGGTTCGCTGCGTGGAGGAGGGTCGCTGGTCCGGGGAGCGCACTCACCGGCGCGTCGGTTCTCGAGCGCCGATAAGCATCCGCTCGCGGTCCGAGCAACACCGCACCTGGGAGCGCGTCCGCGTCCTGGAGGATCTGCACGTCAGCGCGGGAAGCACACACGCCCTGGGCGACGCGCTCAGCGACGTCTCAGACGCAGCCGGCCAGCTCGTTGCCGGCCTCAGACCGCTGCCGTACCAGACCGGCCTGCTGATCGGCATCGCGGGCCAGCCGGTACAGCTGGAGGTCTTCGACCATCCCGGAACGCTCGCCTCTGCCTGGTCTTCGCTGCTGCACGCCGCCGCGTTCGACTCCCTGGCCGCGCGGGTGGACAAGACGCCGGGTTGGGCGGCTCGGGAGTTCGTCGACCAGGTCGGGCGCGTCACGCAACTGCCCGCCGATGAGGAGGGCCGCCGCCGCTCGCCGCACGCGGACCTGACCGTCCTGACCTGGCGGGGCCGCGTGGTGCACGCTGTGGCGACCAACCCTCGTCACCAACTGGTGACCGCCTGAGGAACCGTGTCTGCGTCGGCCGGGCCCGTCGGTGCACACCTGCATGCTGGAAAGCCAGTGAGTCGCTCTATGGCGGGTTCACTGCCGGAACCGCGCCGACCTTGCTCGATCTCCCCGCTGCCGGCACGGCGGCCGGCTTTACGTCGTGCCGGGT
>CAXTUZ010000114.1:0-5385 GCA_964247525.1 uncultured bacterium | reverse complement strand
ATAAAGGATATTCTCGATCCCGGCCGAGAGCAAGGGGGCGTTAGACGCCGCTCATAACCCAGAGGTCGCAGGTTCAAATCCTGCCCCCGCTACAACGTTAGCTGCGACCGGGCGTGGATTCGTTCCAGCCCGGTCGCAGTTTTTTTAGCGAAGGCTGATCCCGGGGCTGCGGTACGTCGTAGGCCTCGGTGGCCACCAGCACGGCACGCAGCCGACGCAACAGCGCTGCGTCATCTACGTGCAAACGTCACCGCGCGAGGTAGGTGGCGAGGTTGGCCAGTGAGGACGCGAGTCCCGCGGCGTGGTCGTCCGCGGAGATGCCGTCGGGGACGTCGTCGGCGCGGATGTCCACACGAGTGCCTCCTTCTACCGTGGTGATCTGCCAGGTCATCGTCATTGTGCCGGCGTGAGCGGGATCATCGGAAACGAAGTCAACGGCCTGCACGATTCGAACGCCGGGAACGATGTCGACAAAGCGTGCTTCAACGACGTCCGAGTCCGCGTTGGTCTTGCCGGGGGCGGTCGATGCGTCGTGGTATGTCAGCACGAGTCTGTACGACCCACCTGGCCGCGCGTCGAATCGCTCGAACCTGCCGCTCATCCCCTCGGGCGGTAGCCATGCCGTCAGCGCGTCCGGATCTACCAGCGCCGCGTAAACCTGGTCCGGGGCCGCAGCGATAATTCGTGCGGCGGCGTCGGTGCGTGCCATTACGTGATCGTACGGCGCGTTTGGGAGCGTGACTCTAAACGCACATTTCGCCGTTCGAGACGCACGTCCCCGGCTGGGAGGTTCGAATCACGACGCAGACACAGCCCACGCCCGCAGGAGGTCGGCCGCCGAAAAGGAGACATCGGCATTGTGGGGTGCGTCGCCGCTCGGGCTGATCGCGGCGATCCGCGCGGCCTCGCTGTGCGGTACGCGGTCGCGGTGACGACGCAGCTCGTCGATCTCGCGTGCGGTCACGCCTCCTCTGGCGCGCCACTTGATCGTGCCTATCAGAACGGTCGTCTCAGCCGCACTGGCGACCACGTCGATCTCGACGTTGCCGTCACGTATCCACCACGGCTGGACGGTCTCCACACCGGCAAGGTCAGGATCGCTCACCGCGAGCCGGGCAAGCGCGTCACGAACGACGGGCTCGACGGTTCGACCTCGCCACGATTCCCAGTCGCGTTCGAAAGCTGCGATGGCGAGATCCGCGCGGCCGCGAGCGATCCGGTCGACATTGCGTTCGACGTACCTGAACCAGAAGCGCAGGTACGGGTCGGTCACGCGGTAGCGCCGAAGCTTGGACGACGGGGCTGCCCACGCCGGCAGTTCTCGTTCGATCAACCCCTTGGTGTTGGTGAGGGTTTGTAGGGCACGGGTGAGGGCGGTTTCGGCACGCTTTCGTTCGGCGGCGTCGGTGATCGTGCCGAGCACGTCCTTGAAGCCGGGGTTCGCGGTGTCGTTGGAGCCGATGGCTGACAGCACCTGGTATGCGGTTTGAGACTCGGGAAACTCGGCGTCCAGGCTCAGCCGTGCGGTGGTAACCAATGGGCTGTAAGGATCCTGGAGTGAAGCTTTGACGTACTCCGATAAAGAATGGGAGCGGCGGTGCGCTACGTCGGCCACCAAGCGGGGGTAGCCGCCCGTCACGAGGTAGGCGTCGAACACGGTCAAGGCGGGTCGGCTGGGGAGCGCTTCGGCGATTTCAGCCGGGTTAAGGGCAGGCACCACCAGCGGAAAGAGTCTTCCGAAGAGCGGGCGCCCGTGGTGGGCAAGCCGACCCATCATCGCGACGTCTGATCCGATGAGTATCAATAAGACGGGCAGTTTCTCGAGCGACCGGTCCCATTGCGCCTGTAGCTCGCCTTCCAACGTCGGATCCGCGTCTGCGAACCAGGGGAACTCGTCGAGTACTGCGATGACGGGGCCGCTGCGGGCGGCGATCGCCAGTCGCCCGAGCCATTCGCGCCAACTGCTCGCAGCAGACTGCGTAAGCAATACGGCGTCCGGGATGGGGTGCGCTGACTCGTCAATCGCGGCCGTCGCGTCGGTGAGCTGCTTTGATCTTGATGCCTGATACACGCCCGTGACGAAAACGTAGGGCGTCCCCGCCGCTTCGACAAACCGCTCCACGACCGTCGACTTGCCGACCTGGCGGCGCCCGCGCACCGCGATGATTCGTCCAGATTGCGACTGGACGACCCCGTTGAGGTGGCTTGTCAAGGCAGCAAGCACCTCGTGACGGCCGAAGAAACGCCGCGAGGAGGTATGACTCATAGCACGAATCATACATAGAATGACGGTTATGTATCTCGGCAGCTTGGAAGTCCACCTCCGAGAGCGGCTACTCTGAGTAGCTTGCTCGTGCTGGTCGCCTTGGTCGCCTCGATGACGAGCTGATGAGTCAGCGGAACCATCCGGGTGTTGTTCATCGGTGAGTCGAGACGGCTATGGACCGTCGGCGGGAAAGCAATCGCACGCTTGATTATGACGGTCGCGGCGCTTGCCGTCGCATTTGTCGCGAGCGGCGCCACGGCCTACGCCATGTCGGCGATCGTTGATGTGTAGACGGGGCGGCCCTTACGGTTTCCGGGCCTGCTGTTCGAGGAAGGTTTGGGTCAAACCGTTCCCGCCGGAACGGTGATCGACTTCGTCTCCAAATAGGCCTTGAAGCCCTCCTGGCCCATTTCGCGCCCGATGCCGGACCGCTTGTAACCGCCGAAGGGGTTGTCGGCGGCCGGCGGGGCCGCGTTCACCAGCAGAGAACCGGTGCGGATGCGTCGCGCCATCTCAAGCCCTCGCGCGGGGTTCGACGTCCAGATCCCGCCGGAAAGACCGTATTCGGAGTCGTTCGCGATCCGGATCGCATCCTCGTCGTCGGTGTACCGGATGACGCTGATCACCGGGCCGAAAATTTCTTCCTGGGCGATGCGCATGCTGTTGTCGACGTCGACGAAGATCGTGGGCTCGACGTACCAGCCCGAAGTGAGGCCCTCGGGGCGTCCGCCACCGACCGCGACCTTGGCGCCCTCCTGCTGGCCGATAGCGATGTACTCCTCGACCCTGTCGCGCTGCCGGCTCGCGACCAGCGGCCCGACCATCGTGGTGGGATCCGCCGCCGCTCCGACGGACAGGCTGCGAGCGGTCGCGCAGATGACCTCGGTGATCTCGTCGTACCGTGAGGCCGGGACGAGCAGTCGCGTTTGCGCCGCGCAGATCTGGCCGGACAGCAACATCGAGCCCATCACGATCCGCGGCACCTGCGTCGCGATATCGACGTCGTCGAGAAGGATCCCGGCCGACTTACCGCCGAGTTCGAGACTGATACGGGTCATGCGCGCCGCGCAGGCCTCCATGATGCGCTGGCCTGACGCCGATGAGCCGGTGAAGGCGACCTTGTCGATCTCGGGGTGCCGAACCAGGTGCTCACCCACCTCGCGCCCACCGGGCACGACGCTGAGAACGCCCTCGGGCAGACCGGCGGCCTCGAAGATCTCGGCAAGGACGAGCGAGGTCAGCGGCTCCTCGGGGGAGGGCTTGAGCACCACGGTGCAGCCGGCGGCCAGCGCCGGGGCAATCTTGATAAGTGCCTCCATGACCGGCGCGTTCCACGGAATGATCGCCGCGACGACACCGACGGGCTCGAATCGCACGACGGACGTGCCTCTCGCATCCGAACGCACCTCTTCGAAGGAGAACGTGCGGGCCTGCTCGGCGAAGAAGCGAAGCTGTCCCGATGCGGCAGCGGTCTGCAGCGGGGCGGCGAACATGACGGGGCAGGCGATGCTGTCGATGAGGATTTGATTGATTTCCTCGGCCCGTGCGTCCAACAGGTCGGCCGCGGCGTCCAAGATGGCGGCACGCTGCTCGGCGGTGGAGCGGGACCACTCGCCGTCCATCGCCTTCCGAGCCGCCGAGACCGCGTTGTCGATATCGGCGGCGGAACCTTCCGGCCCGTGCCCGACAACCTGCTCCGTCTCGGGCGAGATGATGTCGATCCGGCCCTTGTCGACCGGTGCCACCCAAGCCCCACCGACGAATAACTCGTCGCGTTCCATGGTCGCATTCGGCATTGAATGATCTCCTTCTCGCGAGCTGCGGAGGTGGCGCAGGCGAACTGGCCGATTGACCGACTCTAGCACCGGGACCCCTTCCGCTCGGCGTCACCGAGACAGCGTCCGTGCTGCCTCCTACTCGTGGTCGGAGCGGTAACCGAGGTTGGGCGATAGCCACTTCTCGGCCTCGGCGTCGGTCCAGCCCTTACGTCGTGCGTAATCGGCGACTTGGTCGCGACCGAGCTGTCCGAGCACAAAATATTGGGACTGCGGGTGCGAGAAGTACAGCCCACTCACCGACGCGCCCGGCCACATCGCCATGTTGTCGGTGAGTTCGATTCCGACATTGGCCTTGACGTCCAGCAGGTCCCAGATCGTCTGCTTCTCGGTGTGTTCCGGGCAGGCGGGATAACCCGGCGCGGGCCGGATGCCGACGTAGCGTTCTTTGATGAGTTCGGTGTTGTCGAGTGACTCGTCGGGCTGGTAGGCCCAGAATTCCGTACGAACCCGTTCGTGCAGCCGTTCGGCGAATGCCTCGGCGAGCCGGTCGGCCAGGGACTCGAGGAGGATGGCGCTGTAGTCGTCGAGCTGCTCCTTGAACTCGGTCACCTTGACGTTGCTTCCGAGGCCCGCGGTCACGGCGAATGCACCGACATAGTCGCGAAGGCCGGTGTCCTTCGGCGCGATGAAATCGGCAAGGGAGCGGTGCGGCACGCCGGCCCGGTGCTCGGATTGCTGGCGCAGCTGCCGCAGGGTGCTGCGCACCTCGCGCCGGTCCTCGGCCGCGTAGACCTCGATGTCGTCGTCAACAGCGTTTGCCGGAAACAGACCGAAAACGCCGGCGGCCGTTAGCCATTTCTCAGCGATGAGCCGGTCGAGCATGATTTGGCCGTCGTTCCAGAGTTTCCGGGCGGCCTCCCCGGACGCCGGATTGTTGAGGATGTCCGGGTAGCGGCCCTTCATCTCCCACGCGTTGAAGAACGGCTGCCAGTCGATGTAACGGCGAAGCTCGCTGAGCGGGTAGTCGGTGAAGGTCTTCACGAACTGGATCGACCCGGTAGGTGTTCGGAAATCATCGGTGTGCACGTCTCGCGCTTGCTGCGCGAGCAGGCGAGGCCGCGGTGGGCGATATCCCGTCCAGTCGATCGGAGTGCGGTCCGCCCTCGCGGCCTCGACGGTCAGCAGCGCCTTCGCTTCACTGCGTGCGGAGTACCGATCACGCAGTGCGTCGTAATCGGTCTGAATCTCCGCGAGGAGCGCTGGGCGCTGGGCGTCCGACAGGAGCGCGGCGACGACGGGGACGGACCGGGACGCGTCCTTCACCCAGATCACCGGACCGTG
>CAXTUZ010000113.1:0-6691 GCA_964247525.1 uncultured bacterium | reverse complement strand
GCGTCGCTAGCATCGACGGGTGAGCGAACCTCCCATCCCGACCGGTCAGCTGCAGATCAAGGTTCCAGAAGATCTCGAGGCCGGGGTCTTCGCCACGGCCGCGATGGTCGGCAATTCTCAGGACGCGTTCTTCATCGACTTCGTCGTGATGCTGCCTGGTGTCGATCCCCCGACGGCACGGGTGGTGTCGCGCGTGTACTTCCCGCCCGCGCAGGCCGCTGAGATCCTCAAGGCGCTGTCCCAGCAACTGGACAATCACGAGACGACGTACGGTCCGGTCCGGCCTTATCCCGGTGGCGGACTAGCAGGGCCGCCGCTCGACGCCTGACATCGCTTCCAGCGCGCGGCGGCCTCAGCTCAGGACGGCCGCCGACTCGGCCTGCCGGTCCAGGAAACGCAGCACGTCGGTCTCGTCCACGCCCGGGAAGACTCCGGGCGGCATCGCCGCCAGCAGATGTGAGTGCACCCGCGCACTCGGCCAGGCCTTTCCCTCCCACCGCTCTCGCAACTCGACCGGCGGCTGGCTGCAACACCCCGGGTCCGGGCAGCGGGAGGTCGCCCGATCGGTGGTCTCACGGCCGCGCATCCACTTCACATGCTGGTACGGCACGCCTACCGAGACCGAGAACAGACCGTCCGGCGTACGGTCCACCGCTGCGGAGCACCAGTACGTCCCGGACGGCGTGTCGGTGTACTGCTGACAGGCAGAGGACAGATCGGGCCGGTCGAACACGGCTCGGGCCGTCCAGTAACGGCAGACCCGCTGGCCCTCGATCGCACCGGTGCTGTCGGCCGGAAAGTGCACCCCGTCGTTCTCGTATGCCTTGTAGATGATCCCCGTCGAGGAGATCCGCATGAAGTGGACCGGAAGTCCGAGGTGCTTGGTCGCCAGGTTGGTGAAACGGTGTGCCGCGGTCTCGTACGACACCGCATACGCGTCGCGCAGATCCTCGATCGCGATGTCCTTGTCGGCCTTGGCCCGCCTGAGCAGGGCCAGCGCGCCGTGCTCGGGAATCAGCAACGCGGCGCCGAAGTAGTTCACCTCGACCCGTTGCTCGAGGAACTCGGCGTAGTCCCGTGGAACCCGGTGGCCGAGCACCACGTGCCCGAGTGCTTGCAGCGCCAGCCATCGCGAGTCGTGCTGGCCCGCATCCGGTTGCGGAAGATAGATCGACTTGTGCACGAGGTCGGTGACGGTTCGCGTCGATTCGGGCAGGCCAGCGGTGTGGATCAGGGTGTAGCCCAGATGCGCGGCCATGCGGTCCACGATCGAGCGGGTCATCGGTCCCCCGCCGTACCCGGTGGCCCGGAGC
Source organism: uncultured bacterium (assembly GCA_964247525.1). Classification (GTDB taxonomy): domain Bacteria; phylum Actinomycetota; class Actinomycetes; order Mycobacteriales; family CAJCIY01; genus DASYGP01. Next base: position 5,378 of record CAXTUZ010000113.1, on the reverse strand, counting down.
AGATCGGCGGCAACCTTTTCGATATCGCCGAACCAGTTGTCCTGATCGCGCATCCGCTTGCGTAGCAGGGCGTTCGCGCGCCGCGCCTCCTCGGGGGTGGCAGCGCGCTCAGCGCGTACCGAGGCCAATGCCTCGTGCAGGCCGACGAGCGCCTCGAGCGCGTCGATGGGAAGACGTGGGCTCGGCCGTACCGCCGGAATGCGCAGAGCGGCGAACGTTTCGGAGCTCTGGGCTCTCTCCAGCTCGATCTCCAGCCCGGCCCGCCGGCTCGGGGGCGCCGCGCTGAGCAGATCCCCGACATCGGTGTCGAGCGCGCGGGACACCGCGGAGAGCACGGAGAGGCGGGCCTCCCGCCGGCCGTTCTCGATCAATGAGAGCGCTGACGCCGAGATACCGACCTCCTGCGCGAGGTCGGACAGCGTTCGGTTGTGTGCGCGCCGAATGTGACGGATACGACGTCCGATGGTGAAGAGGTCAGGGGACGGCGCTCGCGAATCCGGCATCCGTGCACGTTACGACAAAAACGTGAAATCTTCACGTCACAATCGATGTAAAACTCTTGAAACCATCGCGCATGCTTCGTAGACCGTCCCGACAGCCACGAGTGCGGGAACGACTTGAGAGGAACGCGTCCATGACCGCAACGCTCGACTTCACCACCCAGAAGCCCGAGGCCACCCCGCTGAGCGCTTCCGATCCCGCGGCACTGCTGCGGGAGAGCTGGACTACCGACCCGCGATGGGCCGATGTGAAGCGCAGCTACACGGCAGAGGACGTCGTACGCCTTCGTGGCACGCTCACCGAGGAGCACACGCTCGCACGCATCGGGGCGGAACGGCTGTGGAACCTGCTCCAGACGAAGCCCTTCACGCGCGCCCTCGGCGCGCTGACCGGCAACCAGGCCGTCCAGATGGTCCGCGGCGGCCTGGAGGCCATTTACCTGTCGGGGTGGCAGGTCGCGGCGGATGCCAACCTCTCGGGTAACACCTACCCCGACCAGAGCCTCTACCCCGCGAACTCGGTGCCCGCGGTCGTGCGTCGGATCAACAACGCACTCCTGCGCGCCGACCAGATCGACCACAGCACCGGTACGACGGACATCGACTGGATGGTGCCGATCGTCGCGGACGCCGAAGCCGGGTTCGGCGGACCCCTCAACGCCTTCGAGTTGATGAAGCAGATGATCGCCGCCGGTGCGGCCGGCGTGCACTGGGAGGACCAACTCGCCGCGGAGAAGAAGTGTGGACACCTGGGCGGAAAGGTCCTGATCCCGACCCAGCAGCACGTCCGTACCCTCAACGCCGCACGCCTCGCGGCGGACATCGAGGGCGTTCGTACCGTTGTCGTGGCTCGTACCGATGCACTCGCCGCGGACCTGCTGACCAGCGACATCGACCCGACGGACGAGCCGTTCCTCACCGGCGAGCGCACCAGCGAGGGATTCTTCCGGGTTCGCAACGGGATCGAACCGGTGCTGGCACGGGCGAAGGCGTACGCCCCGTACGCCGACCTGATCTGGGTCGAGACCGGTAACCCGGACATGGGCCTCGCGCGGGAGTTCGCGACCGAGCTGCACAAGGAGTTCCCGAACCAGCTGCTCGCGTACAACTGCTCGCCCTCGTTCAACTGGAAGGCGGCGCTCGACGATAAGGAGATCGCCTCGTTCCAGGACGAGCTCGGAGCGCTCGGTTACGCGTTCCAGTTCATCACCCTGGCCGGATTCCACGCGCTGAACTCCTCGATGTTCAACCTCGCGCACGGCTATGCCCGTACCGGCATGAGCGCGTACGTCGAACTGCAGGAGACCGAGTTCGCCGACGCGGCGCGCGGCTACACCGCGATCAAGCACCAGGCCGAGGTGGGGACCGGCTACTTCGACAAGGTCGCGACGGCGCTGAACCCGAGCAGCGGCACCCTCGCCATGGGCGGTTCCACCGAAGAGGAGCAGTTCCACTAGACGCCGACCGTACGGAAGGCCCCGAGGGCCATCCGGTGACAGCACGAACCACACCCGCTTGCCACCCGCTGGGGAGCCTCTCGACTCCCCAGCGGGTGGCGAGTTCGTTAACAAGGTGCATGCCGAGCCGCCGATCTCGCCGGCTACGGTCGTTCGCGAACGCGTACGTCCGTCGATGCTCGACCAGATGATCGCCGAGAGGTTGACGAACGAGCTTGCCTAGCGCGAGGGGCTCGGACGGGATCTGCGAGCCCGGACGATAAGAATGGCCCCCGTCACAGCACCAACGGCGAGCCCGCCGATGGCAGGTACCAGCCAGCCCAGAAGAGTCACGTGATGTCGACCTCGATTCCAGCGAAGCGCCGTATCGAGAGCGACTACGCTCGGGACGAAGACGACGAAGTACGCGGGATGCTTGAGCGCAAGCTTCCTTTGTTTATCTTTCCGCTCCTGCACTGCGGCCCGCGCCTGGTCGGGATGCTGTTCAGACCAATGAGCGGGATACGCCGTTATCACGCCGCATACAACGCCCACCGCCATGACCGTGATCCCCCCGGCTACCGATCGGATCGCAAGAACCGCCCCGATCACTACGAAGAGCACAACCTCGATGGCCGCCCACCAGTAGAACAGGTGGGGATGGTTAGTGCCGAAAACTCGCGAGTTCGCCGTCGTGCTGGCTTCCGTGGCCACCGATCGCCCCTTTCCGAGATTCACCTGCTCGCCGGGCAGTGAGCAACTACGTTATCTTCAACGCCCCGGGAGCTCGGTAGGTCGCGAAGACGACGCCGGACGAGATCGTCGCCGCGTCGACCAGTTCGAGTGAACAGGCGGGGGTTCCTTCCGCGAAGAAGCGCTTGCCCGTGCCCAGCAGGACAGGGTAGGTGATAAGCAGGACCTCGTCTGCGAGCCTGTTCTCGAGCAGCGTCGAGGTCAGCGTCGAGCTGCCCCACAGGACGAGACCCGGCCCGTCGTAGGACTTTATTCGGCGGACGCCCTCGACCAGGTCGGGCCCCACACCTTCGGACGGACCCCACTCGAGACTCTCCGGCCGGTGGGTCGCGACGTACTTCGTCGCCGCGTTGATGGGGTCCCCGATCGGACCGCTCGGTGCCGTTGGCCAGTAAGCCGACCAGATGTCGTAGGTGCGACGGCCGAGCAGCAGGTCGAAGCTCTCGCCCTGGGCAGCCATGACAGCCGCGCCGCCGTCGGGAGTCCGATAAGGCAGCGTCCATTCGCCATAGGCAAAGTCGTTCTCGTCAGCGGAGTGCTGGACCACGCCGTCGAGTGAGACATGTTCGATGATCTTGAGTGTCCTCATGTCACGTGAGCGTAGATCCGACTGACCGTGGTCCGCATGATTTTGGCGTCAACCTGATATGCGGTCGCCACGCCGAGTGACTCAGGCGGCCTTGAAGTGGGCGGCCAGAGCCTCGCGGACAGAGGCCACGTCGACACGACCTTCCGCCTGCGCGAGAAGCTTCGCGAGTCGCTTCGGCCAGAGGACGTGCACTCCCCGCGTCACGAACGCTCCGCCGATGAGCGGCCAGTCCGCTTCGACGAAACAGAGGGTTCCGGCCACTGGCACGTCGGCGACGACGTCGCGGACCAGTTCGATCTGCTTGAGAACGCCGTCCACGAGCTTGGTGCAGTCCCGACGACCAACCACGAGCTTTTCGATCCGCGGCCGGAGGACGCCGCCTTCGCCCTTCAGCTCAGGCCGGCCCTTGTAGCGCTTCGCATCGATGACCCAGATGCCCGCGGGAGTGATCGCAATGTGGTCGATGTTGGCCTTCGAACCGGGGATGCGCCTGTCGTGCAACACAGCAACCGACTTCGAGACGAGCGAGTCGAGCCGGGCCCCGAGACGCTCCTCGCCGACAGCACCGATCGTCCAGGCTTTCGTGCTCTGCTTCTCGTCCGACAGTGCGACCGCGATGCCACCGAGCTTGCCCCATCTCCCGCGGAGCTGCTCCTCGTGCTTGGCCTTTCGCCGCTCGTACTCACGGCGGGCCGACGATCCAGCGATGCCGGCGTGGGTCGATGTGGCCTCTGTAGCCGGCGCCTCCGTTTCGGATGCATCCATCGAGACGACGCCCGAGACGTTCGGTGGGCACTCGACACAACGAACGGTCTTTGTCGTTCGCTCATAGACCGCGACGACCCGAGCGGGCAACTCGCCTCCGCATGATCGGCAGTTCCCGGCGTAGCGGAGCTTCATCAGCTTGTCGGCCGCCCCAACCACATCCGTCATCGAATCCCCGATCGCTTCTCGACGGTGCGCCCGCTCGGCGCAGCATCGCCACATGTGCGTTTACGACGCTTCGACAGCCGAAGCGCTTGCCTAAACTGTCTCCACCAACCTCGTGTGGCGTATGTGCCATCACCTGGGCGCCGCGGACCCGGAACCCTGATCTTCGCGACCGGCGTAACGGCTCGTACCGCGCGGTTCACAACAGGGGCCGTCCACGACCGCGCTCTGCGACGTTCTCGATCAGCCGCGCAAGTGAGCGTAAAGCTGGTCGGTGCCTTCGGAGTGCAAACGGCGCCCGACAGCTGCCGAACCTAGCCATCTTTGGCCGACTGTCGGCTATGAAACCGTGCCGTGGCACGGCGATGCGCAGCTGCGCATTGGTTCCCGCCACGAGATTATCCGACACCGCGGTCCTGATCAGCCTGCGTCGGCCACACGTGGTTGCCGCCGCCGCCAAAGATAGCTCCAACGAGATCTCCCTTTCGACGCGGAGATGGGCGGCGAGATCGCTACGTTCCAAGCGTGATCTTGAAACCGCTAATTGGCTTCTGAGCTGCGTGAACACTCCGTATGGGGAAAAGTTGGGCTGTAAGCCGGGGAGTTCTCTCGCGTAAACTTGACCTGGGCTCTTACCCCCTAACCTCGCGCTTTCATCGAATGCGCTGACACTCGGGCGCTGAACGCACGGGAATGCCTGTCCTGCAGTGAGAATGGACTTGCTGAGGGTCCGTTTCACGACTGCGAGGAAGGCACCCCGTGAGTGAAGAGTAGCCAGCGCCGAGTGCGCTTGCAGGTTGAGCTCGGCGGTGAGTCGCTGGTGTCCTCGGCGGGCGCGGCGCTGCTGTTGGAGATGGCCCGGGTGACGGGCCTGGAGCGCGGGGTGTCCGACCGGTTCGCGCCGTGGCGGCTGCTGGGCGCCCGCCACGACCCGGGGAAGATCATCTGTGATCTGGCGGTCACGTTGGCGCTCGGTGGGGACTGCCTGGCCGACATTGCGCTCGCCCGGGCGCAGCCGGTGTTGTTCGGGCCGGTCGCCTCTGACCCGACGGTGTCCAGGCTGATCGACCGGCTCGCCCCCGACGTCGAGCAGGTGCTGGCCGCGCTTCGCTCGGCGCGCGCCGCCGGGCGGGCGGTGGCGTGGGCGCGGCGGTCGCCGGTTCCGGCGAC
>CAXTUZ010000112.1:0-6736 GCA_964247525.1 uncultured bacterium | reverse complement strand
ACCGGCTCGTCGAGACATTCGGCGCGTGGCTGCGGCATGCCGGGGAACGAGCCGCCGCAGCGGCCGAGCTACACATCCACCCGCAGACGGTTCGCTACCGGATGGGCCAGGTACGCGAGTTGCTCGGCCCGGTCGTCGACGACCCCACCCGTCGCCTCGACCTGATGCTCGCCGTCGCGGCCCGCTCAGCCGGTGTCGGCACCCGGAACTGAGCGCGGTGACCCTAGACAGCCTCCGCGGAGGCGGAATCAAGAAAGGGCAGCCATCGCGGATCCATCCGCCGGCTGCCCAAAATCCGCCACGCCGCGCCCGTAGGCGCAGCGGGCGGACGGGGTATCCGCCAGCCCAGCTCGTGCAGCGGTCGGTCCGCCTTCTGGTGATTGCATCGGGAGCAGGCCGCCACGACGTTGTCCCAGGTATGCGCACCACCGCGCGAGCGCGGCACAACGTGGTCGAGGCTGGTCGCCGCGGCACTGCAGTACACACATCGGTGCCCGTCACGGGTCAGCACACCCTTGCGCGTGATCGGAACGTGCGCCCGGTACGGAACCTTCACGTACCGGGTCAACCGGACGACGGCCGGCACCGCGAGCACAACCCGCTCCGCGCGTAGCACCTCGTCGCCGACCTGCACCGAAACCGCCTTGGCCGCGAGCACCAACACCGCGGCACGCCGGGACGACACCACACACAGCGGCTCGTACGTCGCGTTGAGCACCAGCGCCTCAGGCACGTGCCCATTACACGCGATGGCGCGCCAGAACGCACCCTATCTTCACGGATCGGCCCTCGCGCCGGTCAAGATGGGGCCGTGACGTCCGTGTCCGTACTGGCCCTTGCCTCCCTCTCCGGCCGTGACTTCGACAACTACGTAGGACGCCCGATCCGGATCGCGGCGATCGTGCTCGTCGCACTCGTCCTGCGGGCGATCGCGGGCCGGACCATCAATCGCCTGGTTCGCACCACCCGGGACGGGAAGGTCAGCCGCCGCATCGCGATCCTCGGTGAGCGCGCGCCACTGCTCGTCGACACTTCCGAGGCCGCGGTCATCCGGCGTCAGCAGCGGGCGGCAACGGTCGGCACCGTGCTGCGGAGCATCGCCAACGCCGTGATCGGCGTCGTGGCGCTCGTCACGGTGCTCGGAGAGTTCGACATCAACCTGGCGCCGATCCTCGCCAGCGCCGGGATCGTCGGAGTCGCGGTCGGCTTCGGAGCGCAGAACCTGGTCCGGGACTTCCTGTCCGGACTCTTCCTGATCATCGAAGACACCTACGGGGTGGGTGACACCGTCGACCTCGGCCCCGCGACGGGAACCGTCGAGTCGGTCGGCCTGCGCTCGACCCGTATCCGCGACGTGCGCGGCACCCTGTGGTCGATCCGTAACGGGGAGATCGTGCGCGTCGCGAACCACAGCCAGAGCTGGCAGCGAACGCTGCTGGATTGGACGGTGTTGTCCGGCCAGGACATCGACCGGGCCCGGGACGTCGTCCTGGCCGAAGCGCTGCGGGTGAGCGCTCTGCCGCGATGGCAGGGAGTGGCGCTCGAGGCGCCGACGGTCTGGGGCGTCGAGGACGTTCACCGCGAAGGCGTCGTGCTCCGCCTGGCCGTCCGGCGCAAACCCCAGCACGATGACTACGACCGCTTTCTCCGCGAACACTGCGTCAAGGCGCTGGAGGCGGCGGGGATACGGATCTTCGTGATGCCCGTCGCCTGACGGGGGATGGGCGCCACCGGACGGGGAAGGGCGAGGACATGACTCGGACTCTCGTCACCGGCGCGACCGGATATATCGGCGGTCGGCTCGCACCGCGTCTTCTCGATGCCGGATACACCGTCCGCGCACTCACCCGTGATCCCACTCGGCTCCGAGACGTGCCCTGGGCAGGTCGTGTCGAGGTCGCCGAGGGCGACGCCAACGACCCGGATTCGCTCGCCGCGTCGATGAAGGACGTGGACGTCGTCTACTACCTCATCCATTCCATCGGCTCCGGGCCGTTCGAGGAGCGGGACCGGGACGCGGCCAGGAACGTGGCGGCGGCGGCGCGAACCGCCGGGGTGAAGCGGATCGTGTACCTCGGCGGACTGAGCCCGAAGCATGAGGAACTCTCCGAGCACCTCCGCTCGCGGCAGCAGGTCGGCGACATCTTCCTGTCCTCCGGGGTACCGACAGCGGTGCTCCAAGCCGCGGTCATCATCGGTTCCGGTGGTGCGAGCTTCGAGATGCTGCGGTATCTCACCGAGCGGCTGCCCGCGATGATCACGCCGCGATGGGTCCAGACCCGGATCCAGCCGATCGCGGTCCGCGATGTCCTGCGGTACCTCATCAGGGCCGCCGAGTTGCCGGCCGAGGTGTCGCGGCGGTTCGACATCGGCGGGCCCGACCAGCTCACGTACGAGGAGATGATGCAGCGCTACGCGGCGATCGCGGGTCTGCGACGCCGGCTCATCGTGCAGGTGCCCGTGCTCACCCCTCGCCTGGCCAGCCATTGGGTCAATCTCGTGACCCCCGTACCCGCCGCGATCGCCAAGCCCCTCATTGCGTCCCTGCGGCACGAGGTCGTCTGCGACGAGCACGACATCGCCGAGTGGATTCCCGATCCGCCCGAAGGCTTGCTCGGAATCGACGAGGCGATACGCCTTGCGCTGCAACGTATTCGCGACTCATCCGTCGAGACGCGCTGGTCCTCGGCGAGCTGGCCCGGGGCTCCCAGCGACCCGCTGCCCACCGACCCCGACTGGACCGGCGGCTCACAGTATGTCGACCTGCGCGAAAGGCGCGTCGACGCGTCGGCGGCTGTGTTGTGGAGCGTCATCGAGGGGATCGGCGGGGACAACGGCTGGTACTCGTGGCCGCTTGCCTGGTCGGTCCGCGGGTGGCTCGATCGCCTGATCGGCGGGGCGGGGCTCAAGCGCGGGCGCCGTGATCCCCGGCACCTCCATGTCGGCGAGACCTTGGACTGGTGGCGGGTCGAGGCGCTCGAGCCCGGGCGGCTGCTGCGGCTGCGGGCCGAGATGCGAGTGCCGGGAGGCGCCTGGCTCGAGTTGAGCGTGCGCAAGGACGACGACGGAGTCTGCTACGTACAACGGGCGATCTTCCATCCGACCGGTCTGCTGGGGCAGATCTACTGGTGGTCGATCGCGCCGTTCCACGGAATCGTCTTCGGGGGCATGCTGCGCAATGTGGCCGGGGCCGCTGAGCGTCATTCCGTAGAGGCCGGTGTTGGATAGCAGGGTGTTGTACGAGCGGGTCGGCGGTGAGGCGACGTTCCGGACCTTGGTCGCTCGCTTCTACGCCGGTGTTGCCGAAGACCCGGTCCTGCGACCGCTTTATCCCGACGAGGACCTCGCGGCGGCGGCCGAGCGGCTCACGCTGTTCCTCGTCCAGTACTGGGGCGGCCCGAACACGTACTCGGAGCACCGGGGACATCCGCGGTTGCGCATGCGGCACGTGCCCTTCCACATCGGCCCGGCGGCGCGCGATGCCTGGCTCCATCACATGCTCACGGCCCTGGACTCTTTGCACTTGCAGGGGGACGATGACGCCGAACTCCGGGCCTACCTGCGTACGGCTGCGTGGTCGTTGCAGAATCAGCTCGACGATCTTCCTACCGACAACCCGGCCGGCCAGCGAGGTGAATGATGAGCATCCGTACCAGCCCTTGGACGCATGGGATTCCGTGTTGGATGGACGTGTCCGCGTCCGACATCGACGCCGCCAAGCTCTTCTACGCGGGGATCTTCGGATGGTCCTACTCGGACCAGGGTGAGCAGTTCGGCGGCTACCACATCGCTGATCGCGACGGTCACGCGACCGCGGGCGTCGCGCCGCTGATGGAGGGTTCCGCACCGGCGTGGACCGTGTACATCGCCACCGACGATATCGATACGACAGCGAAAGCCGTCACCGAGAACGGCGGCACGGTCGTCGCCGGGCCGATGGACATCAATGACGCGGGGCGCATGCTGATCGCACTCGACCCCGCCGGGCTTCCGTTCGGGGCGTGGCAGGCGGGCACGATGATCGGCTCAAGTCTGGTGAATGAACCCGGCGGGATGGCGTGGGAGCAGTTGGTGTCCCCCGATCCTGCTGCCGCCCAGGCGTTCTACGGAGCCGTGTTCGGGTGGTCCTTCGAGGCACTGCCGGACATGGGCGAGGACTTCGTCGTGTTCAAGGGGAGCGAACCAATGCCGCTCGGGGGCCTGAGCGGGCCCTCCGGTGACCTTCCGTCCGGATGGGGGCCGGCGATCGCGGTCCAGGACGCGGACGCGGCGGTCGCCTTCGCGACAAGCAACAACGGCGCCGTGATCACGCCCGCGCACGACACCCCTTACGGCCGGATGGCGGTGCTCGCCGATCCCGGTGGTGCGGTCTTCAGCATCTCTTCGATCAGCCGCCCCGAGTTGATGCCGGACCGGTCGGGATGATCGGCTCCGGGTTCTCTAGTCGCGGGTGAGTTTGCGGTACGTGACCCGGTGCGGGCGCGCCGCGTCCTCGCCGAGCCGGGCGATCTTGTTCGCCTCGTAGTCGGCGAAGTTGCCTTCGAACCAGAACCACCGGGCCGGCTGGTCGTTGGTCCCTTCCCACGCGAGAATGTGCGTGGACACGCGGTCGAGGAACCAGCGATCGTGGCTGATCACCACGGCACAGCCCGGGAACTCGAGCAGCGCGTCCTCCAGGGAGCGCAGCGTCTCGACGTCGAGGTCGTTGGTCGGCTCGTCGAGCAGGAGCAGGTTCCCGCCCTTCTTCAAGGTGAGCGCCAGGTTGAGGCGGTTCCGCTCACCACCGGAGAGCACCTTTGTGGGCTTCTGCTGATCCGGACCTTTGAACCCGAACGCCCCGACGTACGCCCGGCTCGGCATCTCGCGCTGGCCGACCTTGATGTGGTCGAGCCCGTCGGACACGGCCTCCCACACGGTTTTGCTGCCGTCGAGCCCGGAACGGGACTGGTCCACGTACGAGATGTCGACGGTGTCGCCGACGGTGAGGGTCCCGGAGTCCGGCTGTTCTTCGCCGACCAGCATCTTGAACAACGTGGTCTTCCCGACTCCGTTCGGCCCGATGATGCCGACGATTCCTCCCCGCGGCAACGAGAACGACAGGTCACCGATGAGCGCCCGATCGTCGAAACCCTTCGTGAGATGCCCGGCCTCGACGACGAGGTTGCCCAGCCGGGGACCTGGCGGAATCTGGATCTCCTCGAAGTCGAGCGGCCGGCTGCGCTCTGCCTCTGCGGCGAGCTCCTCGTACCGGGCCAGGCGGCTCTTGCTCTTGGTCTGCCGGGCCTTCGGGCTGGACCGGACCCATTCGAGTTCCTGGGCGAGCGCGCGCTGGCGCTTCGCGTCCTTCTGCCCCTCGACCTTGAGCCGCGCCTGTTTGTTCTCCAGGTAGGTGGAGTAATTGCCCTCGTACGGGTGAGTCTTGCCCCTGTCGAGTTCGAGAATCCACTGGGCGACGTTGTCGAGGAAGTACCGGTCGTGGGTGACGGCGAGCACGGCTCCCTCGTACCGGGCGAGGTGCTTCTCGAGCCAGTCGACCGACTCCGCGTCGAGGTGGTTCGTCGGCTCGTCGAGGAGCAGCAGATCCGGCGCGGACAGCAGTAGCCGGCAGAGCGCAACCCGCCGGCGTTCGCCGCCCGACAGGACGGTGACGTCTGCATCCGAGGGCGGCAGGCGCAGCGCATCCATCGCCTGCTCGAGCTGGGAGTCGAGTTCCCAGGCGTTGGCGGCCTCGATGGCATCGAGCAGCGGACCCTGTTCGGTGAGGATCGCGTCGAAGTCCGCGTCCGGCGCAGCCATCTTCTCGTTGAGCTCCTCGTACCGGCGCAGCGCGTCGCGGATCTCGCGGACACCGTCTTCGACGTTGCCGCGGACGTCTTTGGACGGATCGAGGGTCGGCTCCTGCTCGAGAATGCCGACGCTCGCGCCGGGCTGGAGCTGCGCATCGCCGTTGGACGGCTGGTCCAGGCCCGCCATGATCTTGAGCACCGACGACTTGCCGGCGCCGTTGGGCCCGACCACCCCGATCTTCGCCCCCGGGTAGAAGGCGAGGGTGACGTCGTCGAGGATCACTTTGTCGCCGTGAGCTTTGCGGACCTTCTGCATCGTATAAATGAACTGCGCCATGCCGGCAAGCCTACGGGCGGGGGCCGATCACGCTGCCGGTGCCGTGACCTCTCCGGGCGCCGATGCCGGCCGATCGACTTTGCGGACCGCGGCGACGTGACGATTCAGGTCGGGTCCGACGAGGTCGGCATCGATGTCGAGGCTGGTCCGCTCGACCGCATCGGCCGTGAGGTACGTACGCTGCCGAAGCCGCCCGATGACGACCACCCGATCGCCTTTGTGGAGGCTGGCGGCCACGTTCTCCGCGAGCCAGCGCCAGGTGGAGACGTTGTAGAAGCTGGTTTCGCCGTCCCGCCAGGCACCGGTGTCCTTGTCCCGCCAGCGAGGGGTGCTGGCGAGCCGGAAGTTGGTGACGGCTGTGTCTTTGGGACCGATGACCTTCGTCACCGGATCAGCGGTGAGATTCCCGATGACTTCGACGTGCGACTCCTGCATGACAACCTCCCGACGATGAGTTCGCGCCTGCGCGCGCCGCCTCTCACAGTGCCGCGATACCTGCCGGAGGTGGACACCGGGAAGGAACCTGTGGACCGTGCCGGTCCGTCCACAGCGACGGTGTGCCTATGACCGCAACTCACCGTCAGTAACGGTGACCCGGTCGATCCGGACGCGT
>CAXTUZ010000111.1:6305-6803 GCA_964247525.1 uncultured bacterium | reverse complement strand
CGCGGTCGATCGGGATGTCGCGGGTCGTGCCGAAGGCCGTATCGGCGAGGTCCAGCTCGATGCGCAGCAGTGCGTCCTGACCGGGCCGCACGCGCTGTTGCGGTCCCCTCCCGCTCCCGCCGGAACCGCCGAAGAAGGCGTCCATGATGTCGCCCAGACCCCCGAACCCGAAGCCTTGCGGGCCGCCCGGTCCGGCGCCGCCGCCCGGCGCTCGCGGGTCGGCGCCGAGGTCGACCATCTGCCGCTTCTGCGGATCGGACAGCACCTCGTACGCGGCACCGATCGCCTTGAACTTCTCGGCGGCCGCCGGATCGCCGGGGTTGCGGTCCGGGTGGTGCGCCATCGCGAGCTTCCGGTACGCCCGCTTGATCTCCTCGGCGGTCGCGTTCTTCGGAACGCCGAGCGTGCCGTAGTAGTCGGTCATCGGGCCGCTCGCACCGAGGTGTCCGCGCCGAGGGCCTGACCTACGGCGTGTTCATGCACGGCTGCGGCCTTGCC
>CAXTUZ010000111.1:0-6295 GCA_964247525.1 uncultured bacterium | reverse complement strand
AGGGCCTGACCGACGTACCGGGCGACGGCCTGCACGGCGGCCATGGTGGCTGGGTAGTCCATGCGCGTCGGGCCGAGGACGCCGAGGCTCGCGAGCGCCGTTCCGTGGGAGCCGTACCCGATGCTGACCATCGACGTCGACTGGAGCTGCTCCAGCGGGATCTCGGCACCGATGCGAACGATCATGCCCGCCGAGTCGTAGGCCTCCGCGAGCAGGGTCAGCAGCACGACCTGTTCTTCCAGCGCTTCGAGCACCGGACGGAGGGTCGGAAAATCGAGCGCGCCCGACCGGGTCAGGTTCGCGGTGCCGGCCAGCATCACCCGTTCCTCGGAGCGGTCGACGAGCGCTTCGAGGGTGACGCCGATGACGCCGGCCAGCACCGGCCGCAGCGACGCGTCGACCCGGTCCGGCAGGTCGGCGAGCAGGCGGGGGATGTCGGCGAGGGCCGCGCCGACCAGCGCAGCGTTCAACGCTCCGCGGATCGTGAGTACTTGCTCGTCGGTCAGCGCCTGCTCGGTCTCGAGCACCCGCTGCTCGACGCGCCCGGTGTCGGTGATGAAGACGACCAGCAGACGGCTCGGCTGAAGCTGGACGAGCTCGAGGTGACGTACCGACGAGCGTTGCAGGCTCGGGTACTGCACCACCGCAACATGACGGGTGAGCTGCGCGAGCAGCCGGACGCTGCGACGGACGACGTCGTCGAGGTCGACCGCACCCTCGAGGAAGCTGTGAATCGCTCGGCGCTCCGCGCTCGAGAGCGGGCGAACGCCGCAGATCCGATCGACGAACAGGCGGTAGCCCTTGTCGGTCGGGATCCGGCCCGCGCTGGTGTGCGGCTGGGTGATGTAGCCCTCGTCCTCGAGGCTGGCCATGTCGTTACGGACGGTCGCCGGGCTGACGCCCAGACCGTGCCGGTCGGCAAGCGCTTTGGAGCCGACGGGCTCCCGGGTCGCGACGAAGTCCTCGACGATCGCACGCAGTACGTCGAGCTTCCGGTCGTCCACACTGCCTCCCGTCCGGCCTGCTGGCACTCCCGTGTCCGGAGTGCCAGTCTACGTTCGCACGCGGCCCCCTACGCGATGAGCGCCCGCGCGACCGTGTCGGCCAGCAATCGTCCACGCAGGGTCGGCACGAGCCGGCCGGTTGCGAGCGCCGCGGGCTCCAGCAAGCCGTCCACCGTGAGTTGCCGCGCGGCACTCGCTCCGCCCGCCGGCAGGTCCTCCATCGGGTGCCCCTCGACCAGGCGCGTCCCGAGCAGGACGCGCTCGACCCGCCGGGTGGTGGCGTCGAGCACCTCCCGGGCCTGGGCCGGGCTGCGGCCGGCGTCCAGGGCCGCCGCGTACGCCTCCGGTCGGCGCACGTTCCACCAGCGCACGCCGTCGACGTTGCTGTGGGCGCCCGGGTCGATCCCCCACCAGTCATTGCTCCGCCAGTACCCGAGGTTGTGCCGGCACGGGCTCCCCCAGTTGCTGATCTCGTACCAGGGCAGCCCAGCCCCGGAAAGAAGCTCGTCAGCGACGACGTACCGGTCCGCAAGCACATCGTCGTCGGGCGCGGTCGTCTCACCGCGGGACACCTTCCGCGCCAGCGCAGTGCCGTCTTCGACCACCAGCGCGTACGCCGACACGTGGGTCGGTTCGGCGCCGAGCGCGGTCTCGAGCGAGTTCGCCCAGTCCGCCGCGGTTTCGCCCGACGTGCCGTAGATCAAGTCCAGGCTGACCTGCGTGAATCCCTCGATCCTCGCCTGCCTGGCCGCCTCGACCGCCCGACCCGGCGAGTGCAACCGGTCGAGGGTGGCCAGCACGTGCGGTGCTGCCGATTGCATGCCGAGGCTTATCCGGGTGAAACCGTAGGCCACGAGTGCCTGCAGCACAGCGGGTGTGACGGTCTCCGGGTTCGCCTCCACGGTGACTTCGGCCTCCGGAGACAGTCCGAAGGAGGTCCGTATCTCGGCCAGCAGCGCACCGAGCTGGTCCGGGCGAAGGATGGTCGGGGTGCCCCCGCCGACGAAGACCGTCTCGATGTCCGGGGCGGCCGCGCCGAGCATCTCCCTCGCCTGCCGGATCTCCGCGCATGCGGCGCCGAGATAGGTGTCCGGGCCGCCCGCCGTGCCGTCCTCACCCGCGGCGTAGGTGTTGAAATCGCAGTAACCGCAGCGGGTAGCGCAGAACGGGACGTGGACGTACATCCCGAACGGGCGGCTCGCCCGCGCGGACCGGCCCAGTGGGCCGGAGACGGGAATCGGCTCGCCGTCGGGGGGCGCGGATGCCACCGGTCAGGTGCCGCTCGAAAGCGCGGCGATGAACGCTTCCTGCGGGACCTCCACGCGCCCGATGGTCTTCATCCGCTTCTTGCCCTCCTTCTGCTTCTCGAGCAGCTTGCGCTTACGGCTGATGTCACCGCCGTAGCACTTTGCCAGCACGTCCTTGCGGATCGCCCGGATGTTCTCCCGCGCGATGACCCGTGCTCCGACGGCCGCCTGGATCGGGACCTCGAACTGCTGGCGAGGGATGAGTTCGCGCAACTTGCCCGCCATCATCGTTCCGTACGCGTAGGCCTTGTCCTTGTGGACTATTGCGGAGAACGCGTCCACGGCCTCACCCTGAAGCAGGATGTCGACCTTCACCAGGTCGCTCTCCTGCTCACCGGAGAGCTCGTAGTCGAGCGACGCGTAGCCGCGGGTCCGCGACTTGAGGGCATCGAAGAAATCGAAGATGATCTCGGCCAGCGGCAACGTGTAACGCAGCTCGACGCGGGTCTGCGACAGGTAGTCCATCGCTGTGAGCGAGCCGCGGCGCGACTGGCACAGTTCCATCACCGCACCGGTGAACTCGCTGGGGCACAGGATCATTGCCGCCGCCACGGGCTCGTGGATCGCGAGGATCTTGCCACCGGGCATCTCGCTCGGATTCGTGACGACAATCTCCGCGCCGCCTTCGACGCTCACCCGGTATACGACGTTCGGCGCGGTCGAGATCAAGCTGAGGTTGAATTCGCGCTCGAGCCTTTCCCGAACGATCTCGAGGTGGAGCAGCCCGAGGAATCCCACCCGGAACCCGAACCCGAGGGCGGCCGAGTTCTCCGGCTCGTACGTCAGCGCCGCGTCGTTGAGTTGAAGCTTGTCCAGCGCTTCGCGCAGCGCGGGATATTCCGATCCGTCGAGCGGATAAAGGCCGGAGAACACCATCGGCCGGGGATCGCGGTATCCGCCGAGCGCGACGGTCGCCGGGCGGCTCGCGGTCGTGATGGTGTCCCCGACTCGTGCTTCCCGCACGTTCTTGACTCCCGGGATGACGTACCCGACCTCACCCGCGGACAGGGATCGCCGCACAACCGGCTCCGGCGAAATGACGCCGACCTCGAGGGTGTCGTGCGAGGCCTTCGTGGACATCATCAACACCTTGTCGCGCGTGCTGAGCTCACCGTCCACGACCCGGACGTAGGTGATCACCCCGCGGTAGGCGTCGTACACGGAGTCGAAGATCAGTGCGCGGGCAGGCGCCGACGGATCCCCGGACGGCGGCGGAATGTCGCGGATGATCGCGTCGAGCAGATCGGTGACGCCCTGCCCGGTCTTGGCGCTGATCCGGAGCACGTCGGCGGGCGTGCAGCCGATCAGGTTCGCCAGTTCCTCGGCGTACTTCTCCGGTTGCGCCGCCGGCAGATCGATCTTGTTGAGGACCGGGATCACCTGCAGGTCGTTCTCGAGTGCGAGGTACAGATTGGCCAGCGTCTGGGCCTCGATGCCCTGCGCGGCATCGACGAGCAGGACAGCGCCCTCGCACGCGGCGAGGGATCGCGAGACCTCATAGGTGAAGTCGACGTGACCGGGGGTGTCGATCAGGTGGAGGACGTACTCGCGGTCGTCGCCCGCCGGCCGCCACGGCAACCGTACGTTCTGCGCCTTGATGGTGATCCCGCGTTCGCGCTCGATGTCCATGCGGTCGAGGTACTGGGCACGCATGTTCCGTTGCTCGATCACCCCTGTGACCTCGAGCATCCGATCGGCGAGGGTGGACTTGCCGTGGTCGATATGAGCGATGATGCAGAAGTTCCGGATCGCCGCCTGATCGATGCGGGCAGTGCTCCGAGACGCTGAGGAACTCACGCGCGCATCGTCCCATGGGCGTCACAGTCCGACGGGCGGCAGATCCGGTATGCTCGCGAGACGTTGTGCGCCGCAGGAGTGTCGGCGTGACCTCTCCGCCGACAACCGAGCAGCCGACCAACGACCAGGAGCACGCGCCGCATGGCCAACATCAAAAGTCAGATCAAGCGCATCAAGACCAACGAGAAGCACCGCCTTCGGAACAAGGACGTCTCCTCGGCGCTGAAGACCTCCGTCCGGCGCGTCCGCGAAGCGACCGCGGCGGGCGACGGCGACGCCGCCAGCAAGGCACTCGCGCAAGCGTCCCGGCAACTCGACAAGGCCGCCAGCAAGGGCGTGATCCACCGCAATCAGGCAGCCAACCGCAAGTCAGCCCTTGCCGGTGCCGTCGCGAAGGTCACCAAGGGTTCCTGAACCGCGGGTGACCGGACGGCCGCGTGGCACTGCCGGCGCGTCTGCCGGCTCGACGCTCTCACCTTCCCGGACGACCGGTGCTCCGCGCAGCGCGCCGGCGACCAGGTCGTGAAACTTGACGACGAGCGCGATGACCAGCGGGAAGACGATGATGAGCCACGCCGATGCGAGGTCGGCGAGCACGCCGAGACCGGCCACGCCGATGGCACCCTCGACGAACAGCGCACGATGCCACCCATTCGGGTCCACATGCCGAAGCCGGAGCATGCGCGCATACGGTGACGGCACCGTAGGTGGATCGGCCCGTCCGGTCCGGACCTTGACGTCCGGGCCTCAGCGGCGATTCGCGCCCGGGCCTCCGTGCGCGCCGCACACCGCGAGCACCGCGCGTTGCAACGCGTAATCGACATCCGCCGCTGCGCCCTTCACGTCGCCGTCGGCGACGGCGACCGCGTCGATCGCGCGGGCCAGTCCGACGTCGTTCCAGCCGAGGGCGATGCGCTGAGCCTTCTCGACCTTCCACGGCGGCATGCCCAGCTCGCGCGCAAGCGCGGCGGGTGTTCCGGATCGGGCTCGGACCCGCACGACGTCCCGGAGTCCCGACGCGAGCGCGGAGCTGACGAGCACATGGGCCGTGCCGGTCTCCAACGCCGCGGTGAGCAACGCGAGCGCGTCGTCGCCGCGCCCGAGTAGAGCCGCGTCGGCGACCGCGAAGCCGCTGGTCTCACCACGGCCGGAGTGGAAGCGCGCGACTGCGGCGCCGTCGATCCGCCCGGGTGTGTCGCCGACGAGCTGCCGAGCCGCGGAGGACAGCTCGCGCAAGTCGCTGCCGTGTGCCTCGACGAGCGCGCGCACCGCGCCCGCGGTGGCCTGTCCCCCGTACGCCCGGATCTCGTCCGCAACGAACTGCATCCGCTCCGCGGGCCGGGTCAGCGCGACGCACGTGGTCACCGTGCCCCCCGCGGCGGCGAACGCTTTGGGGAAACCGCGCGCCTTTGTGCCACCCGTGTGCAGTGCGAGCAGCAGCAGGTCCGCCATCGGTTCCCGGGCGTAGCCGACCAGCACGTCCCGTTCGGCCTCGCCGAGATCCTGGACGTCGTGCACGACGAGGGCTCGCGGCTCGCCGAACAGATCAGGGCTCGCCAGCGACAGCACATGTTCCGGCCCGAACTCGGAAGGACCCACATGGCTGACGGCAATCGCCGGGTCGCCTGCCGCGTCGAGCTGTGCGCGCACCGATTGTGCGATCAGGAACTCGTCCGAGCCGACTATGCAGGTCGCGCTGACCTGCGAGCTGCCCACCGCCGAAGAATCGCATGCGGCACCGACCGGTGCGCGACCGGGAACGTCGCGCCCAGCACGACGACACACGCCACGGCGACGAACAGGGCGGCTCCGGCGACCCCCGCCGGCCAGCCGACCGACGCGAAGGGGACCCCCGCTCCGCGGTGCGCGACGAGCAGGAGCCATCCGCACGGCAGGCCTGCGACGTCCGCGCACCAGGCGGCGACCGGAGCGGCCCAGGGTGCGGTCGCCGCGGCAAGGACGCCCAGTACGGTTGCCGGGCCCACGGCGGGCGCCGCCAGCATGTTCGCGGGCACCGCGACGACGCTCACGCCGCCGCCGATCATCGCGATCAGTGGTGAGCAGGCCGCTTGGGCGGCGGCCGGTACGGCCAGCGCGGTCGCAACGCCGTCCGGGAGGTGCCGGGCGAGCCGGCGGGGTTGGCGCCGTCGCCGCGAAACTGCAGGGCGAGGACGAGAAAGCCGGCGT
>CAXTUZ010000110.1:0-6819 GCA_964247525.1 uncultured bacterium | reverse complement strand
TCCACGTACGAGGCGTCGTCGGCGACGAGCGCCCGCTCCGGCCGCCACGGCACCTGGAACCCGAAGATGTGCCCCAGCGCGCGCTGCTGGGCGCCCGGGGTGAGCAACTGGCGTCGCAGCTCGAGCGGATGCGGCAGCGAGAGCACGACCAGCTTGCGGACGACGGCCGGATGCAAGGTCGCCACACTCCAGCCGAGGAAGGCCCCCCAGTCGTGTCTCACGACGACCGCCTGGTCCTCGCCGAGCGACCGGATGAGGCCCGAGACGTCACCGGACAGCGTCAGCGCGTCGTAACCGCGTGGTGGTTTGTCGCTGGCCCCGTATCCCCGCAGGTCCACCGCTACCGCCCGCAGCCCCGCCTCGGCCAGCCCGGTGAGCTGCTCGCGCCAGCACCACCAGAACTGCGGGAAGCCGTGCAACAGCAGGACGAGAGGGCCGTCGCCGAGTTCCGCGACGTGGAATTTCTGCCCGTTGGCCTTCACGTCCCGATGCCGCCACGGCCCCGGCAGCAGCACGCTGGACTGCTCGGGTCTGGTCGGGGCCACGGCCCTACCGTTGCACGCCGCGGCGCGCGGTACGGGCGCCACCAGGACAACGCAACCGAGCGCAAGGGAAGAACCCTGGTGCGCCGGTCGTTGTCGACCGGAGACGTCACGACCATGACCCGCGTACGAGTGAGGCACGCCGCGACGTCCACGCGCGAACGAGACGAGGATCATCGATGGCCAATGCTCTATCCGCGACCGAGCCGAGAACCGACTCAGCCGCGCCGACCCGTTCCGGCTTGATCCTCGCGCTCGTCTGCATCGCGCAGTTCATGGTCGTGTTGGACATCAGCATCGTGAACGTGGCCCTGCCCGACATCCGCTCCGAGTTGCACATGTCGGTGAACTCGCTGCAGTGGATCATCAACGCGTACACGCTCACGTTCGCGGGTTTCCTGCTCCTCGGGGGTCGGGCGGCCGACCTCTACGGCCGGCGGAAGCTGTTCCTAGCGGGCCTGCTGACCTTTGCGTTGACGTCCCTCGCCGCCGGTCTGGCGCAAAGTGGTGGCCAGTTGATCGGTTTCCGGGCGGCGCAGGGGATCGGGGGCGCGGTGCTCTCGCCCGCCACGCTGACCATCCTCACCACGACGTTCACCGAGCCCAAGGCGCGGATGCGGGCCATCGGAACCTGGTCGGCGATCGGCGGAATGGGTGCCGCGACCGGAGTTATCGCCGGCGGCGTTCTCACCGATCTGCTGTCCTGGCGGTGGATCTTCCTGATCAACGTGCCCATCGGTATCGCCACCGCCGCGGCTGCTCGGCTGGCGCTGGTCGAGTCGCGCGTCGAAGGTGAGCACCAGACGCTCGACTGGGGCGGAGCGTTCACCGTCACCGCGGGTCTGTCCTCACTCGTGTACGGGATCGTGTCGACCGACAGCCACGGCTGGGGATCCGGTCGCGTGCTGCTCCCCGTCGTCGCGGGCATCGCGTTGCTGGCGGCGTTCGTCGTCATCGAGACCCGGCATCGCAATCCACTCGCGCCGCTGCGGCTTTTCAAGTCCCGGCCACTGGTCGGAGCGAACCTGATCATGGTCATGATCGGCGGGATCATGTTCGGGACGTTCTTCTTCCTCTCGCAGTACGCCCAGGACGTTCTCGGCTGGAGCCCGCTCAAGACAGGGTTCGCGTTCCTGCCGATGCCCGTTGCCGTCATCATCGGGACGCAGATCTCGTCGCGGATCGTCGCCCGTACGGGCGCCAAGGCGATGTTGGTGGCCGGAACCTCGCTGACCACTGTGGGTCTGGTCTGGATTCCGCACTTCGGTCTGCACAGCGGCTACCTGCTGCACATCGGCTTGCCGGGGGCATTGATCACCTTCGGCATCGGGCTCTGCTTCGTACCGGTCACCTTGGCCGCGACGAACGGAGTGCCGCCCCGGGACGCGGGACTTGCGTCCGGCCTGATCAACACGACCCGGCAGATCGGCGGATCGGTCGGTCTTGCCGTCTTGGCGACCATCGCCTCCTCGCGCACCGCGCACCTCGCGGCAACTCACAGCCCGCTGTCGGCACAGGTCGGCGGCTACAACCGGGCGTACACCGTCGCAATCGCGTACGGGGTCGCGGCGCTGGTCATTGCAGCGACGGTGATTCCGCGCACCCTCAAGGCGAGCCGCGAACCGGTTGCCACCGACGAGGAGATCACCGCCTTAGAAACGGTCTAGCCCGCCGCGTCGCGCTCTGCGGCGAATGCGGCGACGGAGGCCGCCGGAATCTGCCACTGGTGCTCGTCGAGTTCGTACGCGCCGGGGACGCGTTGGTGTTTGAGCAGTGCCCGCATTACCTCGAGGGGGACTTCCAGCGCGGCTGCGGCCTGCTCGATCGTCACCATCGGGACAGATGCGGAGATCGACGGCGGTTCCACGAACTCAGCCCTCGTGCGGTTGCGCGTCGATCCGCTCGCGCAGCGCGGTCGTCACCGACGGGTCCGCCAAGGTCGTCACATCGCCGAGTTCCCGGTTCTCCGCGACATCGCGAAGCAGGCGGCGCATGATCTTGCCCGATCGCGTCTTCGGCAGCTCCGGCGTGATGAGGATCTGCCGCGGTCTCGCTATCTTTCCGATCTGCACCGCGACATGGTTGCGCAACTCGTCGACGAAGGCCTCGCCGGAGGTCACGTCGTCGGCGACGGAGCCCCGCGGGGTGACAAACGCGACGATGCCCTGGCCAGTGGTCGGGTCCGACGCCCCGACCACCGCGGCTTCGGCGACCGAGGGGTGCGACACGAGTGCCGACTCCACCTCCGTGGTCGAGATCCGGTGGCCCGACACGTTCATCACGTCGTCGATGCGGCCCAGCAGCCAGAGATCGCCGTCCTCGTCCTTCTTCGCCCCGTCACCGGCGAAGTACTTGCCTTCGAAGCGGGACCAGTAGGTCTCGAGGAAGCGCTTCTCGTCGCCCCAGATCCCCCGCAGCATCGCCGGCCACGGCTCGGTGAGTACCAGGTAGCCACCGCTGCCGTCAGGTACGGGCTGGCCGCTCTCGTCGACGACGTCCACGCCGATACCCGGGAATGGCGTCATCGCGCTGCCCGGCTTGGTCGCGGTGACCCCCGGCAACGGCGTGATCATGATGCCGCCCGTCTCGGTCTGCCACCAGGTGTCGACGATCGGGCAGCGCTCACGCCCGATGACCTCCCGGTACCACATCCATGCCTCGGGATTGATCGGCTCGCCGACACTGCCGAGGATCCGGAGCGAGGAAAGGTCGTGCGCCCCGGGCAGTTCCTCGCCCCACTTCATGAACGTCCGGATCGAGGTCGGCGCCGTGTACAGAATGCTCACGCCGTATTCCTCGACGATCTGCCACCAGCGGTCCCGTGCCGGCGTATCCGGGGCACCTTCGTACAGCACGGAGGTCGTGCCGTTCGCCAACGGCCCGTACGCGATGTAACTGTGGCCGGTGACCCAGCCGATGTCCGCCGCGCACCAATACACGTCCCGCTCCGGGCGCAGGTCGAAGACCATCCGGTGGGTGGCGGCAACCTGGGTGAGATAACCGCCCGAGGTGTGCACGATTCCCTTCGGTTTTCCCGTCGTACCCGAGGTGTAGAGGAGGAACAACGGGTGTTCGGCGGGAAAGGACTGCGGCTCATGACTTCGCGGTTGGCGACCGACGACGTCGTCCCACCACAGGTCGCGTCCTTCGGTCCACGACACCGGGGCGCCGGTCCGCCGGACCACGAGAACTGCCCGCACCTGGGGGCACGCGGTCAGCGCTTCGTCGACCGCCGCCTTCAACGAAGCGACGGCGCCCCGGCGGTACCCGCCGTCGGCGGTGATGACGACACGGGCGTCCGCGTCGTCGATGCGGTCGGTGAGAGCCTGCGCGGAGAATCCGCCGAAGACGACACTGTGGGGCGCGCCGATCCGGGCGCAGGCGAGCATGGCAACGATCGCCTCGGGAATCATCGGAAGGTAAAGGCACACCCGGTCGCCCGCCTCGACGCCCAACTCGGTCAGGGCGTGCGCCGCCGCGGACACCTCGGCAAGAAGATCCGCGTACGTGATGGTCCGCGTATCGCCCGGCTCGCCCACCCAGTGATACGCGACCCGCTCCCCGAGGCCGGCGTCCACATGCCGGTCGAGGCAGTTCACCGATACGTTCAGCTCACCGCCGACGAACCAGCGCGCGAAGGGCGCCTCACTCCAGGCGAGCACCTGCTCCCACGGCTTTCCCCACCGAAGGAAGCGCGCCTGCTCGGCCCAGAAGCCGAGCCGGTCTGCGTCAGCCTGCTCGTAGGTCGACCGAGTTGCGACGGCGTGTGCGGCAAGGGTGGGCGGAGGGGGAAACGTCCGGGTCTCGCGCAGCAGATTCGACAGCGCGGACTCGGTCATGGGTGATCAGCCTAGGTCGTCGGCAGGGATGCTCGCGGCCGGGGCGTCGGTGGTCGTACCGTCGTGCTCGCGCTCGCGCTCGAAGATGCCCTCGACCAGCAGGTTCGGGTCGGTCTGTGCCGCGACCTCGTCGGTGAGTTCGGCATCGGAGCTGCCGGCGCCGGCGGGTGCCGTCGTGCCTTTGGTGGTGGCGGGTTCTTCCGGGTTCTGCGTCATGAAGCGGAGGTGCCCGATGAAACAGATCGAAAACCGTCGGCTAGCGTCCGGGCCGTGCCGGAGGACCCGCTCGCGCCGCTGGCGTCGCTGCCCGGTGCCGACGGGGCGTTGAAGGATGCCCGCGCCGCTGTCGACACGGTGCTTGCGCACCGGATGCTGCGGCGCCGATCGGCTGAGGTCAGCGCGGAGTCCGGTCTGCGCTGCGCGCGGGCGTCGGCTGCGCTCGAAGGTCGGGACGTCCCGCTCGATACCGTCCGGGTCGGATCCGACGACGCCACCGTCCAAGGAGCCCTGCGGGTGTCGGGCGTGCTCGGCGGATTGCTGGATACGGTCGATCGGGCCCCCCTTCAGGCGCTCGCCCGGTTGCACGTCCTCGCCGCGCGCGACCTCGTCCCCGACGACGAACTCGGCCGGCCGCGAGCAGATCCGCTTGTTGCCCGCAGATTCGCGGCGCTCGCCGAACTGGTGACCTCGAGGCACACCCGCTCCGCCATCGTGCTCTCGGCGGTCGTCCACGCCGAAGTGCTCTCACTGCAGGCGTTCGCAGGACCGAACGGGGTCGTCGCCCGCGGGATGGGCCGTCTCGTGCTGATCTCCCGCGGGCTCGACCCGAAGGCGGTCTGCGCGCCGGACGTCGGTCACTGGGAACTCCGGGCCGGGTACGCCGATTCGGTCGCCGCCTATGCCGCCGGTGACGTCACCACGTGGATTCGACACTGCGCCGACGCAATACGTCTTGGCGCAATCGAGTCCCTCGCGATCTGCGAGGCGATGGCACGCGACGCCGACGCGGGTTAGCTGGCCGCAGGGCGGATGCGGAAGCGAGTGAACAAGCGTGCACCGGAATCACCGTCTTGCCGCCCCTCGTCGGGTGCGGGGTCGCTCGGCGCTGCCGTACGCGGCTGGTCGCGCGTGGGTGCCCGGTTCCGTATCCGCCCTGCTAGCGATGTTTCCATCGCATTTCACAGGTGTACGCGCTGACGAGTGGCAGCGCAAGGGGGGTCAGGACACCGCAGCGCGTCGTCGCCGGACGAGCCAGGCCGTGCTCGCGCACGTCGTGGCGGCGATGCCGAGCACGGCTCCGGTCGCGACCGGCCGCGGGGGACGCGGGAGACGGTGCGGGTTCCGGAAGTCACTGATCGGCCACCCGCGTTCGAGCGCGACTCGGCGAAGCGCCCGGTCGGGGTTCACGGCCGTGGGGTGGCCCACGGCCGCCAGCATGGGAACGTCGGTGATGGAGTCGGAGTAGGCGTGACTCGCCGAGAGGTCGTAACCGCGCTCGCGCGCGAGGTCTCTCATGGCCGCCGCCTTGTTCGCGCCGAACGCGTAGAAGGCGATCCCGCCGGTGTAACGCCCGTCCCGGATCTCCATCTCGGTGGCGATCACCTTGTCGACACCGAGCAGATCGCCGATGGGCCCGACGACCTCCGCGCCGGAGGAGGACACGACGACGATCTCCCGACCGGCGCGGCGATGAGCCTCGATCAGCTCCACAGCCTCGGCGTACACGAGGGGATCGATCAGATCGTGCAGGGTCTCGGTCACGATCTGCCGGACCTGCGCGACTTCCCAGCCGACGCTCGTTGCCGCCATCGCATCGCGCATTTTCGCCATCTGCGCCTCGTCAGCTCCGGACAGGGAGAACACGAGCTGCGCGTACATGCTCTTGAGGACGGCTCGGCGGTCGATCAGTCCCGAGGTGTAGAAGGGGCGCCCGAAGGCCAAGGCGCTCGACTTCGCGATCACGGTCTTGTCGAGATCGAAGAAGGCTGCGGCGCGCCCGTGACCGCTCACCTCGCGATCGTAAGCGCGCAGGTCGCCGCCGCGTCTGTCCGGGACGTTCCGCGACGAGCGCCGGCAACGGCTCGCGCGGCTGTGGACAGCGGTTCCTCCACAGGCCCTCGAGGGTGCACTGTGGACGCGACCTGGTCTCCGGTAAGGAGTTCGTCGTGCCCGATCCACGCGCCTCCCGTGCGCTCGTCGTCTGTGCGGACGAGCGGCTGCTCGACGAGCTGCTCGAGCTGTGTGCTGCCGCCCGACTCGAGGCGCACGTGGTCACCGATCCGCGGGGCGCACCGGCGGCGTGGTTCGGTGCTGCGGTCGTCCTCGTCAGCGGTGAGACGGCGGCGGCGGCCGCGGATCTGGTCGAACGGGGTGTCCTGCCGCGGCGTGAGTCGGTGTTGCTCGTGACGCTCGACGCGGATGACGCCGGGGTGTGGCAG
>CAXTUZ010000109.1:5941-6909 GCA_964247525.1 uncultured bacterium | reverse complement strand
CTGCTGCTCGAACGCGCGCCGCTTCCGCGCTACAAACGCTGCGGGGGAGGACTCCTCGGTTTGTCCGCCGCAACGTCCGGGTTGGATCTCGTGCCG
Organism: uncultured bacterium; assembly: GCA_964247525.1. GTDB lineage: Bacteria > Actinomycetota > Actinomycetes > Mycobacteriales > CAJCIY01 > DASYGP01. Next base: position 6,813 of record CAXTUZ010000109.1, on the reverse strand, counting down.
TTGACGAGGGACGAGATCACCACGGTCGCGGTGACCCGTCGGCTGGGCGCTCGCTGGGTGCGCTCGGAAGCGACTCCGTTCCTGCCGATGGTGATGCGCGAGGCATTCGACGCGGCGCTCGTAGCCCGGGCCCAGGAGGCGGGAGCGGAGCTACGCGACGGCGTACTCGTCACCGGGGTCGAGGAGACGAAGGACGCTGTGACGCTGCAACTTCGGGACGGTCCGCCGATCCGGGCCCGGCACGTCATCGCCGCCGACGGATCGAGTTCGCGATTGGCCGCATCGATCGGTGTACGCCTCGTGCAGACCGACCTCGGTCTGGAGGGCGAGTTCCCCGCGCCCGCGGGTTGGCGGGGCCGGATGTGGCTCGACTTCGGTCCGGTGCCTGGCTCGTACGGCTGGCTGTTCCCGAAAGGCGACACGGTCACGGTCGGCGTTATCGGGAACCGCGACCAGGCGGCCGCGTTGCGGTCGTACTACGCCGCGGTGCTCGCCCACCTCTCGCTCGGACCGGCGCTGCTCGAAGGCGGACATCACACCCGGGTACGGACTCCGGGCTCGCCGTTGGTCTCGGCATCGGCCCGGATCCTGCTCGTCGGTGACGCCGCGGGGTGGCTCGAGCCGTGGACCCGTGAGGGCATCTCCTTTGCGCTGCGTTCGGGGCGGCTCGCCGGTGAGGCGGTCGCCGCCGGCGCGCCGCGGAGCTACGCCGTGACGGCGCAGTCCGTACTGGGCGCCGAGGTCGCCGCCGGACGGCATCTCCTCTCCGCCTTCGAGCGGGCCCCGAACGTGTTTCACGTTGCGTTCGGCTCGCCGCCCGGCTGGCGGCAGTTCCGGCGGGTGCTCGCGGGGCAGGCGAGTCTCGCCGGACT
>CAXTUZ010000109.1:0-5931 GCA_964247525.1 uncultured bacterium | reverse complement strand
GCGCCGGACTCGCGACCCGGCTGCCGGTACGGCTGGCGGTCGGCGCCGCGCGGTGGCATCGCGACTAGAGCGGGTCGCGCAGGATAGGGCAGGACAGGCAGCGGGGGCCGCCGCGGCCGGAACCCAGTTCGCTCCCCGCGATGGCCAGCACCTCGATGCCCGCCTCGGCGAGCCGGGCATTGGTGCGGACGTTCCGTTCGTACGCGACCACGACACCGGGCTCGAGCGCGAGGGTGTTGTTGCCGTCCTCCCACTGCTCGCGTTCGGCGCTGATTGGGTCGAGCCCGGTGTCGACGACCCGGATGCGCTCGAGCCCGAGTGCTTCGGCGGCCTCGGTCAGGAAAGGTGCGGGGCCGCGTACGTGTCCCGGGGTGAGGACCCACGCCTCGAGGCTCGTCGCGACGGGCGGATACATCACGACGGCATCGGTGTCGACCATCGTGCACACCGTGTCGAGGTGCATGGTCGCCCGGTCCTGAGCGATCGGCACCGCCAGTACGGTGTGCGCCCAACCCGCCGAAAACGCTTGCTCGGCAAGGCTCTCCGCGCCCGCGGGGCTCGTCCGCTGGCCGATACCGACCGCGAGCACGCCCTCGCCGAGGACGAGTACGTCGCCGCCTTCGAGACCCGAGCCGGCCGGCAGGGTGAGCGACGGCGTGGCGGCGAGCTCGGGATGGTGTGCCCAGATCGCACCGATGAGTGTCACCTCACGCCGACGTGCCGCGAGCGCCGGACTCGTCACGGCCACCCGATCGCCGACGATCGCGGCAGTGTCCCTGGTGAACAGGGTGTTCGGGAGGGGCGGGATCACGAAATCGGCCGGAGCGCCGACCGCCGCCAGCAGCGAGGCCGACTGCGGGAAGCCGCCGAGCTCGCCGAGGGTGAGTCCGGTGATGAGGGTGTCGGCCAGTTCGGCGTGACCCAGGGCCGTGACCTCGCCGCGCAAACTCGCTGCCAGGCGGGGCCCGATCCGGTGTAGCGGGAGCGCCGCCTCCACACAGTTTTCGCGGGCGGTGCCCGACGCGGCCAGCGTTTCGGTGAGCAGGTCGCTCAGATAACGGACGTCGACGCCCCGCGCCCGCAGCGTTGAGGCGAAGGCGTCGTGCTCGGCCTGTGCGCGTTCGACCCACGGGATCGCGTCGAACAGCAGGTCGGCGGCATTGCGCGGGGTGAGCCGACGCAGCTCCTCACCTGGCCGGTGGAGCACCACGGTGCGGAGACGGCCCACCTCGCTGGTGATCCGGACGGCATGCGCCATGCCGGGACCTTACGGGCTTCGCGCCTGCCGCTTCGCCCGCTTTCGGGAGGTCGTCCCGGTACGATGCCGACCGTGACCACGTGGGCGCTTTCGCGCCCGGTCTTCTCCTTGCGGGCCCGAGTGGTGGGTGTGCTTCGCAACCCGCTTCCTTGGGTGTGGCTCGCTGCGATCCTCGCCGTGATCCCCCAGCCGTGGCATCAGCACCGGATGCAGGTCGATCCGAGCATCGACCTGCACGTGTACCGCGACGCCGGACTGTCCCTGTTGCACGGCGACCCGCTCTACTCGCATTACACGATCACTCGGTACAGCGTGCTCCCGTTCACCTACCCACCGTTCGCCGCGGTGCTCGCCGCGCCGCTCTCGATACTCCCGCTCTCGACTCTCAGCGTCGTCTGGGACGTCGGTATCTACGCCGCTCTCGCGTACGTGTTGTGGGTCGTTCTTGCTCCGGTGCGGGACCAGCTCGGCGCGGTCGCACCGCGAGCGGTGCCCTTCCTGCTCCCGGTCGCGTGGATCGGCGCGTCGTACGTGTTGTCCATCCGGCAGCAGATCCACTTCGGCCAGGTCGGCGTCTTCCTGATGGCGCTGATCGTCGCTGACCTCCTCACGCCCGCCACCGGCCGGTGGCGCGGCGTTCTCGTCGGCATCGCGACCGCCGTCAAGCTGACGCCGGGGGTGTTCATCATCGGGTTGTTTCTCGGGGGGCGCCGCGACACCCGCCGCGCCGCGGGCATCGCGGCGGCAACCTTCGCGTTGCTCTCCGGGCTGACCGCGGTCGCCGTGCCCGGCGCTTCGGACGCCTATTGGACAGACGCGCTGTTCGACAGCGATCGGCTGGGGCGCAACAACGATCCGTCGAATCAGTCGATTCGGGGCATGCTGCTGCGCACGTCGCTGAGCAGTGGGTGGGTGACGCTCCTGTTCGTCATCTGCGCGCTGGCCGTAGCGATCGTCGGGTTCCGGAAGGCCGCCCTCGCCTGGCGGGCCGGGGACGATCTGCGGGCGGTCGTGCTCGTCGGGCTTCTGATGGCGCTCCTGTCGCCGGTGGCCTGGATCCACCACTACGTGTTCGTGGTTCCGCTGATCGTGTTGCTCGTGCGCGAGCGGCGCTGGATCGCGGCGGCCGTCGTCGCGCTCCTGTGGGGCTGGAACTGGTCGATCATCTGGTCGCACCAGATCCTCGACCACGCCTGGGGATCGCTCGGTCCCATACGCACTCTGCTGATCTCGACGCTGGGCCTGTCTGCCGCGGCGGTCGTGCTGGTGCTGCCGCGCACCCGTGTGCCTGCTCCGTAGACTCCGCCGCGTGCTGCTCTCCACCGACACCACCGAGTACGTCGCGATCGCCGGAGCAGCGCTGGGCACGGTCGGCTGCGCGATCGGCGCCGGCGCGGCGTTGCGGCTGCGACGACTGCGCCGGGCGTACGCGGGGGTCACCACCGACGCCGAGCAGGGCGAGCTGCTCCCGCGCCTCGCGCGGGTGGCACGTACCGTCGAAACCCTGGGCGAGGACGTGGAGTTGTTGCGTGCGGAGCTGGGCGTTGCCCGTCGGGAGCTCGCGGACGCGATTCGCCACGTCGCGGTGGTGCGCTACGACGCCTTCGACGACATGGGCGGCCGGCTCTCGTTCTCCGCCGCCTTGCTGGACGACGGCGGAGACGGCCTTGTCCTGACCTCGATCCACGCCCGCAGCGAGACGCGCGCCTACGCAAAAGGTGTGAAGGGCGCGGTGTGCGAGCAGCCGTTGTCGCCGGAGGAGGAGCAGGTCATCGGGTACGCGTTCCGCGGCGGCAAGCCCCGAAAGCCGGTCACATGAGCCCGGCCGGCCGGATCGCCTACCTGGGGCCGCCCGGATCGTTCGCCCATCAGGCGGTCGTCGGGCTCGCGCGTTACGGCGAACCGGTGGCGGGCGCCTCGGTCGAGCACGTGCTCGCGAGCGTCCGGTCAGGAGATGCGGCGTACGGCCTGGTGCCGTTCGAGAACAGCGTCGAGGGAGCGGTCACGGCAACGCTCGACAGCTTTGCCGACGTCTCCCTCCCACGGTTGCAGATCGCCGCGGAGGTCGTCCTCGAGGTCCTGTTCGTGCTCGCCGTCGCGGCCGGCACGACGCTGGAGAAGGTCCGCCGCGTCGCGACTCACCCGCACGCCGAGGCCCAGTGCCGGCAGTGGCTGGCGCGCGTGTTGCCGGACGCGGAGGTGATCTTGGAATCGTCGACGTCGGCCGCGGCCCTCGCCACGTCCGAGGGCCGGTACGACGCGGCCATCTGCGCGCCGATCGCCGCGCAGCTCTACGGCCTGGCTGCGGTCGAGGAGGACATCGCTGACACCACCCGTGCGGTGACCCGGTTCGTGGTCGTCGCCCGGCCGGGAAAGTCTCCGGCGCCCACCGGGAGCGACCGCACGAGCGTGGTCCTCTTCGAACACGGCGATCATCCCGGCGCGTTGCTCGAGATGTTGACGGAGTTCGCGGTGCGGGGAGTGAACCTCACGCGGCTCGAGTCGCGGCCGACCGGTACGGCGCTGGGCAGCTACTGCTTTTCCATCGACTGCGACGGCCACGTCGACGAACTCCGGGTCGGGGAAACCCTCGCCGCGCTTCGCCGGGTCTGCGCGGACGTCGTGTTCCTCGGGTCGTATCCGAGAGCGGATCGGGTCGCGGCCCCCCAGCGGCGCGGGACCAGCAACCACGACTTCGCCGACTCCGCGAACTGGCTGGCGGCGCTCCGCCGCGGCGATCCGACGCCGTGAGGTTCAGTAGACGGTTCGCCCGATGATCGACCTGCGGGCGTTGCGCGCGGATCCGGCGGCGTTCCGCGCGAGCCAGCGTGCGCGTGGAGAGGACGAGTCCGCCGTCGACGCCTTGCTCGTCGCGGACGAGACCCGGCGGTCCGCGGTGAGTCGCGCCGATGCGCGTCGGGCCGAGCAGAAGACCGTCAGCGGGCAGGTCCGTACCGCCGATCCGTCCCAACGGCCGACCATCCTCGCGCGCGCGAAGGAGCTGGCAGCCGAGGTCAAGGCGGCCGAAACCGAGCAGAGCGGCGCGGACGCGGCCCTGCGGACCGTGCACCTGAACTTCCCGAACCTCATCGAGGCCGATGTACCACCCGGCGGCGAGCAGGATTTCCGCACGCTGCGAACGGTCGGGTCGCCGCGTACTCTCGCCGACCCGCTCGACCACCTCGAGCTGGGTGAGCGGCTCGGCGCGATCGACACGACCCGCGGCGCGAAGGTGTCCGGGGCCCGTTTCTACTTCCTGACCGGCGTCGGCGCGCTGCTGGAACTCGGGTTGCTGAACATGGCTGTGGCCCAGGCGGTTTCGTACGGATTCACGCCCGTGATCACGCCGGTGCTGGTGACGCCCAAGACGATGGAGGGCACCGGGTTCCTCGGGGCGCACGCCGCCGAGGTCTACCACCTGCCCGCCGACGATCTGTACCTGGTGGGCACCTCGGAGGTCCCGCTCGCGGCGTACCACGCCGACGAGGTGCTCGACCTGTCCGCGGGCCCGCTGCGGTATGCGGGCTGGTCGTCGTGCTTCCGGCGGGAGGCCGGTTCGTACGGGAAGGACACCCGCGGAATCGTTCGGGTGCACCAGTTCAACAAGGTCGAGATGTTCGTCTACACCACCCCGGAGCAGGCGACCGAGGAGCACGAGCGCCTGCTCGCCTGGGAGGAGGAGATGCTCGCGAAGGTCGAAATTCCGTACCGGGTGATCGACGTCGCCGCGGGTGACCTGGGCTCCTCGGCGGCACGCAAGTTCGACTGCGAGGCGTGGGTGCCTACCCAAGGGACGTACCGAGAGGTCACGTCCACGAGCAATTGCACGACCTACCAAGCCCGCCGGCTCTCGGTGCGCTACCGCGATGAGTCGGGTGCGCCCAGGATTGCCGCCACCCTGAACGGGACGCTTGCCACGACTCGGTGGATCGTTGCGATCCTGGAGAACCATCAGCAGGCCGACGGCAGCGTCGTCGTCCCCTCGGCGCTGCGCCCGTTCGTGGGCGGCCGTGAAGTCTTCGAGCCCGCGTAACGCATCGAGCGGGCTCCGCGGGGTACGGGTCGATTACATCCGGCGAGCACACCGGGGCGACCCCGGTACAGACATCCCGAACACGAAAGGACCTTCCACGATGGCCAAGGTAACAAGCACGCTGTCCGATGACGATCGGATCGCGACCGGTGAGGCGCTGCAGGGAATGGTGGTCGACCTCACCGACCTGCACCTACTCGCCAAGCAGCTGCACTGGAACCTGATCGGAAAGCGGTTCCGCTCGATTCACCTCCAACTCGATGAGGTCGTCCTCTTTGCCCGCGACCAGGTCGACATCATGGCCGAGCGCGCCGTTGCCATCGGGTACAACCCGAACGGCCAGTCCGTCGAGGTCGCGAAGAGCAGCGAGGTGAGTCCGGTCGAGGCCGGTTACATCACCGACGACAAGGTCGTCACGGTGATGGTCGACACCCTGCAGGCGATGTCGAAGCGTACCCGCGCACGCATCGAGACCACTGACACCTCCGACCCCGTCACTCAGGACCGCCTTATCGCCGTGGCGCAGGGCCTGGAGATGCAGCACTGGATGTTCCAGGCCGAGCAGGCCTGATCAGGGATTCGGCGGGCACGGGTCGGAGCTAGAGGTACTGACCCGTCCCGCCCGCTCCCTCACCCATCC
>CAXTUZ010000108.1:0-6971 GCA_964247525.1 uncultured bacterium | reverse complement strand
GTGCGAGGACGGCACGAGCGCCCGTTCTCGGGCCGCGGCCGACGCCCTTGCCCGCTCGCTCCACGACCTGGTCGTGAACCCGGGCCAGACCTTGCGGCTCGCGCCCGGATCCGGGTCGTTCGAGCTGACCGGTGTCCAGGGGCATCTGCCAGCCGGCGCCCGTGTCCCGCTGACGCTGTATCTGACCAACGGCCAGCAACTCACCACTGATCTGCTGGTGAATGCGTAACCGGCTCAGCGCATGATTCCCGTGTGTCCGAGTGAGTACGAGCCCGGCTGCGGCCATACCGCGAGACCGTGGGGCTCGTCGCCGACCGGGATCCGGGCGATGATGTGCCCGTCGCCGGTATCGATCGCGTAGACCTCTTTCGATCTGCGGCCCGAGAGCCACAGCACCTTCCCGTCCGCGCTGACGTTGCCCATGTCGGGCGTGCCGTGCGGCACCGGCCACGTCGCGACGATCGTGGCGGTGGCCATCGAGATGACCGACACCGAGCCGTTCGCGGCGGCGCCCCCGCGGTTCGCGACGTACATGTCCTTGCTGTCGCGGCTGACGTAGAGCCCGTGGGCCTCGGGTCCGGTGGCGAGGAAGCCCACCATCCGGAACGTGGCGGCATCGATGAGATCCACGCCGTTCTTCACCATGTCCGCGACGTAATAGGTCTTTCCGGCGGGGTCGAGCTTGATGTCCTGCGGTTTGCCCCCGACGGTGAGATACCCGATCACCCTGTGCGCCTTCAGATCGACCTCGACGAGCTTGCCGGCGAACTCACAGGTCGCGACCATCGTGGTCAGGTCCGCGGAGAAGTCGATGTGGTCCACCCCGGCGCAGCTGACGGGGATCGAGTACTGCAGGGCGAACGTGTGCGGATCCCGAAAGTCCAATCGCTGCAGCGCTTCCGCGACGACGATCGCGCTCTTCCCGTCAGGGGTGAAATACATGTTGTACGGGTCGGGGACCGGGATGTTCGGCCCGGCGCGCTTCCCGGTGTGCGGGTCGATCGGGGTCAGCGAATCGCCACCCTCGTCGTTCGTCGCGTACAGGGTCTGCAGATCCCAGGACGGAACGACATGCTGCGGACCCGGGGCGGTGGCGTAGGTGTCGATGACCTTGTACGTCGCCGGGTCGATCACCGTGACCGTGCCGTCGCTGTGGTTCGGCACGTACACCAGGGATCGCTGCCCGGCGACCTTCGGCGACATGGTCCGGTCGCCGGCGTAGATGTCGAGCCCTTGCGCCGAGCCGGACGGCGGGACCGACGAGGTGGGTGGACTCGCCGAGGTCGTTGACCCGGGCGCCGTCGACGTGGACGCCGATCGCTTCGCGCTCGAGCCGCATCCCGTCAGGGCCAGGGCGGCGGCGAGAACTGCGGTGCTCGCAACGGTACGGCGGCGTGCCAGTGCGCCCACATCACTCCTTCTCCTCGAGGCCCCGATGGGCCCGCTCACTCTAAGCGGGGAGCGGTCCCGATCTCACCCGTGGGAGGCCCAGATCGCCCGGCCCAATCTGTTCTCCGGGTCGAGGGCGCGCTTCACCGCCAGCATCGCCGCCCGTTCGGACTCCGTGCGCGCAAGGTGAAGCCACTCTGCCTTCGCGCGGCCGATGCCGTGCTCGGCGCTGATCGAGCCCCGGTACCGGGCAACGAGCTGGAAGACCGCGTCCTCGACGGGCTGTGGCGCCGCGGGATCGAAGGCCGTGTCCGGAGCGGGCGCCGTGATGTTCACGTGCAGGTTCCCGTCACCGACGTGCCCGAACAGGTACGGGGTCTCGGGGCGTTCGGCGAACAGGGCGTCGACGTCGCCGGCGAAGGCACTCAACGCCGCGGTCGGCACCGAGACGTCGAGCTTGAGGAGTCGCTCGCCGCGCTCCGCCGCCCGCCGGGAGATCGCCTCGGTGGCGCCGTCCCGCCACCTCCACAGCGCCCGCATCCCGGCGACGTCGTCGGCCACCGCGATCGGCGCGTCCGCGCAGTCAACAGCGGCGAGCGCACGCTCGAGCTGTCCGACGAGCGCGCCGGTCGTCGCATCACTCGCCGTTTCGAGCAGCAACATCCACGGGGCCTCGACCGGCGGCTCCTGCCCCCGCGCCGAGGCCACGGCACCGCAGACCGCGGCACTCATCGCCTCGATCGCGCGTAGCGCTCCCGTCTGCCGGCGCAGCCCGGCGACCACCGCCGCGACGGCGCTGATGTCGGGCAGTCCGAGCACCACGACCGCGCCGGGCTCCTCGCGGTGGATGACCCGCAGCAGCAGCCGGGTGATCACGCCGAGCGTGCCCTCACTTCCGATCAGGAGTGCCGAGAGCGCATACCCGGTGTTGTCCTTCACCAGCGGATGAAGCGCGGCGATCTGTCCCCCGCCGGCGTCGTACGCATCGACGCTGAGCACCTGGCGCCGCATGTCGCCGTGGCGCAGCACGTGCAGACCGCCCGCGTTCGTCGCGGCCATCCCGCCCAGGGTTGCGCTGTCCCGTGCACCGAGGTCGACCGCGAACTCGAGGTCGTACGGTCGAAGGTGCCGCTGGAGTTCGGCGAGTGTGACCCCGGCACCGGCAATGACGGTGTGGGCCACCTCGTCGGGCGCGTCGATGTGCGTGAGCCCGGTGGTGAGGAGCAGGACGTCGCCGGCAACGGGCACCGCACCGCCCACCAGACCGGTGTTGCCGCCCTGGACGACGACGCGCGCACCGCTTGCCGCGCAGCGTTCGAGGACTGCACTTGTCTCGGCCCCGCTGGCCGGCGCGACCGCGAGCCGGCACTCGCCGTGCCAACGACCGGTCCAGTCCTGCAGGCGCGAGACGAGCACCGCCGGGTCCGTGACGAGCTGGGCTTCGCCGACGATCTCGCGGAGGACCGTCTCGAGGGGGTCGCGCGGGCGCGAGGACAGCGCGGAGGCCACGAATGGGCAGGCTAGTCCTTGCGTAGGCGCCGTCGTAGCGGGCACTGAACCATCTGTGACCCACCAACCGCTTGCCTCCGCGGAGGCAGGGCCGGGCTCACACGACACCGACGCCGCGGACGTCGCCGACAGTGCGACGAGCGAGACCACCTCCACCGTGATCGCCGCGTTTGCGGCCAACCTCGTCATCGCGCTCGCGAAACTTGCCGGTGGCCTGCTCGCCGGCTCCGCGGCGATGCTGAGCGAGGCGGCGCATTCGCTGGCGGATACGAGCAACCAGATCTTCCTGCTGGTCTCCCTGCGCCGGAGCGTGCGTCCTGCGGACAGCACGCACCCGTTCGGATACGGCAAGGAGCGGTACGTCTGGTCGATGCTCGCCGCCGTCGGAATCTTCGTGACGGGCGCCTGCTTCAGCATGTACGAAGGCATCCGAGCCCTGACCGGCGACCCCGGCGAGACGTCCTACTACCCGGTGTTGTACGCGGTGCTCGCCGTCAGCGCGTGCGCCGAGGCCAGCAGCCTCGCCAAGGCGGTGCGCCAACTGCGCCGACTGTCCAAAGAGCGGGAGTTGCCGGCCCGCCGCGTCGCGCGCGACAGCCCCGACACCGCTTTGGCCACCGTCCTCGCGGAGGATTCGACCGCTGTGGTCGGGGTGATCCTTGCCGCGGCGGGCCTGGTTCTGCACCAACTCACCGGGCATGCCCAGTGGGAGGGCGCGGCGAGCATCGCCATCGCGGTGTTGCTCGGGTTCGTCGCTCTCCAGCTCGGGCGAAAGAACATGGATCTGCTGATCGGGCAGTCCGCGAATCCTGCTCTCCGGCTTGCCGCCTGGGACTACCTCGCGGCCGCGAAGGGGGTCGACCGGGTCTTGGAGGTCCAGACGATGCAGCTCGCTCCTGACAGCGTGCTACTCGCGGCGCGCATCGACCTCGAGCCCGGGCTCGAGTCGGAATGGGTCGAGCAGGTCGCCGGCAGACTTCGTACCGACCTCGCCGCGAGGATTCCCGAGGCCGCGGGCCACATCTACCTGGACATCACCGACGCGACCGCCGAGAACAGCGTCGTGGCCCGCAGGGCGTACGCGGCGCTGCAGGCCGATGCGGAGCTCTAGCTAAAGGTCCCGGACACCGTTCCTCGGCAACGTCACTGCGAAGATCGCCCCGCCTGCCGGCGCCGGACTTACACCGACGGTGCCCCCGTGGGCGGTGACGAGCGCCGAGACGATCGACAGCCCGAGCCCCGAGCCCGCGTACGCACTCTCCCTCGTACGCGACGGATCCCCCCGCCAGAAACGGTCGAAGACCTGCGCCTGCATCTGCGGGGTCAGACCCGGACCGCGATCCCACACCTCGCAGGACACCCGATCGGCCTCGCCGCGGAGGCGGACCCCGAAGGGCGAGTGCGGCGGGGTGTGTGCCAGCACGTTGCGGACGAGATTGGCCAGGACCTGCCGCAGCCGCGCGTCGTCACCGACGACGTGCACATCTCCTTCCACGGTCACCGTCGCCCCGCGCTCGGGGTCGATCGCCTCCGCGTCGGCGACCGCGTCGCGGGCCAGCTCGGCGAGGTCGACCTCGGTGCGCTCGAGCGGGCGTCCCTCGTCCAACCGGGCGAGCAGGAGCAGGTCGTCCACGAGCCCTCCCATCCGCCCCGACTCGGCCTCGATCCGGCGCATTGCGAGCGCGAGGTCCTCGGGCCGATCTCCGGCCCCACGGCGGAAGAGCTCGGCGTAGCCTCTGATCGAGGTCAGCGGCGTGCGGAGTTCGTGACTGGCGTCGGAGATGAACTGGCGCAATTGCGCCTCCGACGCCCGCCGGCGGCGGATCTCGTCCTCGATCTGCGTGAGCATCGCGTTCAGCGAGATGCCGAGACGGCCGACCTCCGTCGTGGGCGTCGTCGGGCTTACCCGTTGCGAGAAGTCCCCGGCCGCGATCTCGCCCGCCGTCTGCCCGATCCGCGCCAACGGGCGCAGCCCCAGCCGTACGACCGCGGCGCCGAGCAGGATCAACAGTGCGATGGAGCCCCCGCCGACGGCGAGCTCGAGCAGGAACAACCGGTGGAGCACGTTGTCGACCTGGCTGATCGGCAGGCCGTAGGTGACGCTGCCGGGCGCGGATCCGTCCGTGAAGTTCGCCTCCCCCGCGATCACTCGATAGTGCCGGCCGGTGCTGCTCGTCACCGTCTTCGCGTGCGGCCCACCGGGCGTCACCGACTGCTGGGGAAGGACCACGTTGTTGCGCAGCGCGAACACCTGCGTCCCGGTGCTGCTGTAGACGGTCAGAGCGGCCTCTGGATCGACGAAACCCGCGCCACGACCGAACGCTCCTTGCGGACCCAAGATCCCCTGCAGTCCAGGAGCGCTTTGGACCAGCTGGCGGTCCAACCGGTCGCGCAGATAGGACCCCAGTGCGAAATACGTCGCTGCGCATACCACCACGATCGCGATCGCGGCCAGCGAGGCCACCGCCAGCAGCAGCCTCGACCGGATCGACCACGGACGCCAAAGACGCTGGCGCACGGTCGCTCTCAGAGTCGCCATGATCGGGACCGGAACATCAGGACCGCGGAACCCGCATCACGTACCCGACACCGCGGACCGTGTGGATGAGCGGGGGGTCGACGTCGTCGACCTTCTTGCGCAAATACGAGATGTAGGTCTCGAGCACGCGTCCGTCGCCACCGAAGTCGTATTCCCAGACGTGATCGAGGATCTGCTGGCGGGTCAACACTCGCCGGGGGTTGGAGATGAGATACCGCAGGAGCCGATACTCGGTCGCGGTCAGGCTGATGACCTTCTCGCCGCGACGGACCTCGTGGGCGTCGTCATCGATTTCGAGGTCGGCGTACCGCAGGACGGCATCACGGCCGTCGTCCGCGTGCCGGCGGAGCAAGACCCGCAGCCGGGCGACGAGTTCCTCGATACTGAAGGGCTTCGTGACGTAGTCGTCGCCACCGACGGTCAGGCCGCGGACCTTGTCCTCGGTCGAGTCCCTGGCGGTGAGGAAGAGCACCGGGGGATGCTGGCCCCGGGTACCCAATCGCCGGGTCACCTCGAAGCCGTCGAAGTCCGGCAGCATCACGTCGAGCACGATCGCCTGCGGGGCGAAGTCCGCCACCGCCTTGAGCGCAGCACCGCCACTGTTCGCGGTTGCGACCTCGAACCCCTCGTAGCGCAGTGCCATCGCGACGAGGTCGGTGATGTGCTGCTCGTCGTCGACGACCAGGACCCGCGCGGCACCACCTGTGTGCGTCATAGCACCCAGGATGCGGGAGTCGGCTGAGTTCCGGGTGCCGAATATCTGTGTCTTTGCTGAGTACGTGCTGGGTCAGGGCACCGGGGACCCGGCGAGTCGGCGCAGCACCTCGGGCAGAGGCCCTGCATGCACGACCACCAGCCGGTCAGTGGTCCGGGTGAGTGCGACGTACAGATCGCCCTCACCTCGTACCGAGGCGTCGAGGATGCCCTGCGGGTCGACGACGACCACGCCGTCGAACTCGAGGCCCTTGCTCTGCGCGACGGTGAAGACCCCGATGCGCGCGTCCGTGGTCGTCCCGGTCTCGGCGGGAAGCGCGTCGCGGAGCGCGCCCAGCACCGGCGCCAGCAGCGTGTCGGGCACCAGCACCCCGACGCGTCCGGTCAGTCCGCTCGCGGCACGGACCGCGCCCGCGACCAGATCGGGTGCCTGGAGGGCGACCGGTTCGGCGGTTCCGGCTCGGACGGCGCGCGGCGCGCGCAACTCCGGAGAGATCGCCGCGAGCACGTCGGCGGCGAGGGCCATCACCGGAGCGGGGGTCCGATAGCCCACCGTGAGTTCCACAACCCGCCACGCTCCGGGGGCGTGCTCGTCGAGCACCTCGGCCCACGACCGTGCCGCCCAGGGCGTGCCGGCCTGGGCGACGTCGCCGACCACCGTCATCGACCCGCTCGGACAGCGCCGCAGCAGCAGTCGCCATGCCCTCGCGGACAGTTCCTGAGCCTCGTCGACGCCCACGTGGCCGAACGCCCAGGTGCGATCCGCCAGCGCGCGCTCGGGCAGGTCCGGCAGCTGGAAGAAGAACCAGTGGAAGGACCG
>CAXTUZ010000107.1:2877-7080 GCA_964247525.1 uncultured bacterium | reverse complement strand
GTCGTTGGTCAGGCGCCCCGCCCAGACGAGGTCCCACAGAGCTTCAGCGACGACCGCGTCCTCGGGAAGGTGCGGCTCGAACGCCGCGACCCGGTCGTACAGCGCCCGGAAGAACAAGGCAGACCCGTCCGCCAGCGCATCGAGCAGGTGACGATGCAGTGGAGTGTCCGCGCCCTCATCCCGAGGAACGGGGAACACCAGCGGCGCGAGGTCGACGGGTGCGAGCGCGATCCACCCGTCGGGCCCGGCGAGGGCGCCCGCCCCGCACCACAGCACCTCCCCGGCCGAGGTCACCTGGTTCAGTAGCGCCGGTTCGTACCCGGCGACGCGGCTGGGCAGAACCAACGTCTCGAGGGCGCTGGCGGGGACGGCAGCACCGGCAAGCTGCTCGATCGCCCTGAGTAAGGCGTCGATGCCGCGCATCCGGCCCGATCCGATGCCCTGCCAGGCGGGCAGAAACGCTCCAAGGATTGGCGCGGGCACGGGCTCGACCTCATGCCGGAGGCGTGCCAACGACCGGCGGCGCAGCATCCGGAGCACCTCTGCGTCGCACCATTCGAGCCCGATTCCCTGTGGCCTGAACTCTCCGCTGACCACCCGTCCCCGTGCGGCGAGCCTGTCGATGGCGCCCTGCACCACTGCGGTACCCAGGCCGAACCGGTCCGCCGCGGCGGAAACGGTGAACGGGCCGTGCGTCCGGGCGTACCGCGACACGAGGTCCCCGACGGGATCGGGGACGGGCGCTCGGAAGGTTTCGGGCACGCCGACGGGAAGCGGTGTTCCCAACGCGTCGAGGTATCGGCCCGCGTCTTCGACCGCGATCCAGCGCTCCTCGCCGGCCACTCGTACGCGGATCGCGCGACGCGTCTCCTCGAGTTCGGCCAGCCAGGCCGGGCTCGCGCCCCGCTCACGTGCCTCTGCCGTGCGGAGGTCACCGAGACGGCGTAGCAGGTCGGCGACCCCTTCAACGTCCCTGGCGTGCCGATCCGGGACGAGCAACGCGATCTCGGCGGTGACCTCGTCGATCACCTCGGCGTCGAGCAGCTCCCGCAGCTCGGCCTGGCCGAGAAGCTCGGCGAGAAGCGTGCTGTCGAGGGCGAGCGCCTGCGCCCGGCGCTCAGCCAGCGGCGCGTCCCCCTCGTACAGGAACGCGGCGACGTAACCGAAGAGCAGGGAGCGGGCGAAGGGTGACGGCACGGTCGTCTCGACCTCGACCACGCGCACAGTACGGCTCGCGAAGTCCCGCATCAGGCCGATGAGTCCGGGAACGTCGAAGACGTCCTGCAGGCACTCGCGCATCGTCTCGAGGACGATCGGGAACGAGCCGAACTCGGCCGCCACCGACAACAGTTGAGCGGAGCGCTGGCGTTGCTGCCAGAGCGGAGATCGCTTGCCGGGGTTCCGCTTGGGGAGCAGTAGTGCCCGCGCGGCGCATTCGCGGAAGCGGGAGGCGAACAGCGCGCTCGCTCCGACCTCGGACTGCACGAGCGGCTCGATCTCCTCGGGCTCGAAGAGGATCGCCGCTGCGTCGGGCGCCTGTTCCATCTCCGGCAGTCGGAGCACGATCCCGTCGTCGGAGTGCAACGCCTGGACGTCGACACCGTACCGTTCGCGGAGCCGCGCGGCGAGGGCGAGCGCCCACGGTGCGTTCACCGGAGCGCCGAACGGGGAGTGGATCGCCAGGCGCCAGTCGCCTAGTTCGTCACGGAAACGCTCGACCAACAGAGTTCTGTCGTCAGGGACCACGCCGGTTGCCTCGCGTTGCTCGCGAATGTACGCAACCACATTCGCGGCGGCACGTTCGTCGAGCCCCGCGGCGGCAGCCCTCGTCAGCGCGGCCGTCGGTGTTGCGCTGCCGATCTCGCGAAGGAATGCGCCGACGGCGCGGCCCAGCTCCACCGGCCGTCCGGGCGCGTCCCCCTTCCAGAACGGCAGTTTGCCGGGCTGTCCGGGCGCGGGCGAGACGAGCACGCGATCGTGGGTGATGTCCTCGATACGCCAGGAGCTCGCCCCAAGCGCGAAGACGTCGCCCACCCTGGACTCGTAGACCATTTCTTCGTCGAGTTCGCCCACCCGGGACGCCTTCTCGCCGACGAGGAAGACACCGAACAGGCCGCGATCGGGGATCGTCCCCCCGCTGGTGACGGCGAGACGCTGAGCTCCGGGCCGCCCGTGGACCGTACCGGAAACCCGGTCCCAGACCACCCGGGGTCGGAGCTCCGCGAAGTCGTCCGAGGGATATCGGCCGGCAAGCATGTCGAGCGTTGCCTCGAAGGCGCTCGCGGGCAGCGTCGCGAACGGCGCGGCCCGGCGGACAAGGGTGAGCAGTTCGTCGACGTTCCAGCTGTCGAGCGCGCACGCCGCCACGATGTGCTGAGCCAGGACATCGAGCGGGTTACGGGGATAGCGCATGTGCTCGATCAGTCCGGCCGACATGCGCTCGGCCACCACCGCGGCCTGCACGAGATCGCCGCGGTATTTCGGCAGGACCACGCCGCGGCTCACCGCGCCGACCTGGTGGCCCGCCCGGCCGACTCGCTGCAGTCCGCTCGCGACGCTCGGCGGCGACTCGACCTGCACGACGAGATCAATAGCACCCATATCGATGCCGAGTTCGAGGCTCGAGGTCGCGACCACCGCTGGAAGACGACCGGCCTTCAACGCCTCCTCGATCTCGGCGCGTTGTTCGCGGCTCACGCTTCCGTGGTGGGCTCGTGCGATGTCAGGAGGAGCGCCGCGCATCGCTCCGGCCGCCGCCATGATCTGCGCCGGGGGGCGGGACGGGACAGACGCGCCGTCCCGGGCGGTGCCATCTGGCATTGCGTCTGCTGTGGACGCCTCGGCGGCGGCGATGTCGTTGAGACGCGCACACAACCGCTCTGCGAGACGCCGGCTGTTCGCGAACACCAGCGTGCTGCGATGCTGATGAATGAGCTCGACGACACGCTCCTCGAGGCTCGGCCAGATCGAGGTTCTGCGCTCCGCGCCCGCCGCGCTGCCGCCTTCGGGCAACTCGCCCGCAGGCTCACCCAGCGATGACATGTCATCGACGCTGACCTCGACGCGGATGTCGAACTGCTTGTCCGAGGGCGGGGCGACCACGGTCACCGCACGCGAACCGCCGAGAAAGCGCGAGATCTCGTCGAGCGGGCGGACTGTCGCGGACAGCCCGATCCGCTGTGCCGGTCGCTCGAGCAGGTCATCGAGACGTTCGAGGGAGAGCGCGAGGTGCGCCCCGCGCTTGGTCCCGACAACGGCGTGGACCTCGTCGACGATGACCGTCTCGACGCCGCGGAGCGAGTCGCGCACCTGGCTGGTCAGGAGGAGGAACAGGGACTCCGGAGTGGTGATGAGGATGTCGCTCGGCGTCCGGGAGAACGCCCGGCGCTGATCGGCGGAGGTGTCACCGGAGCGGGTCGCGATCCAGATGTCCGGTTCGGGCAACCCCAGGCGCACCGACGCGTGCCGTATTCCGGTCAGTGGTGCCCGCAGGTTCCGTGCGACGTCGACCGCGAGCGCTTTGAGCGGCGAGATGTACAGCACCCGGCACCGTTGCTTGGGATCTTCGGGCACCGCTTCGGTGGCGAGCTTGTCGAGGGACCACAAGAAGGCGGCCAGGGTTTTCCCGCTCCCCGTCGGTGCCACGACCAGCGTGTTCGCGCCGCCGCCGATGGCCTCCCAGGCGCCGGTTTGTGCCGGCGTCGGAGCGGTGAACGACGCGTCGAACCACGCTTGCGTCGCAGCGGAGAAACGCGCCGTTGTCACCACTCGACGAGTCTGCCGTGCGACGCTGACATTTTCCGTTCGGGGTGCCCCCGTACGCTCCTGTGTATGCGGCTCACCGATTTCTGGGCGCGGATGACGCGGCAGTTCGGCGTCGCGTACGCCGACTCGGTCGCGCGCGACCAGGTCCTCGGTGAGCTCGACAGCCGGACCGTGCACCAAGCGCTCGCCGACGGCCTGGAGGCCAAGGAGGTATGGCGGGCGGTGTGCACGCACTTCGAGCTTCCGGCACGTGAACGCTGAGCTCGCCTCAGTCCAGGATCCCGTCTACGTAGCACCAACGCCACGCCTCACCCGGTTCGACACTGCGCATGACCGGGTGCCGGTTGCGGATGAAGTGACGCTCGGCATGCCGCCCCTGCGACGAATCGCAGCAGCCGACGTTCCCGCACGCGAGACACATCCGCAGATGGACCCATC
>CAXTUZ010000107.1:0-2867 GCA_964247525.1 uncultured bacterium | reverse complement strand
CGCGTACGCAATCGGGGCACTCACCCGGGGTGAGTGGCGCGGCAGTCTCGGGGGCGGCCTCGAGGTGCCCACAGGTTCCTTTGCGCTGGTTGATCCGAAGCTCCTCGCCGACGGTGCTCTCGGCGTCGTCCGCACGGTCGAGGAGCGACTCCTCGAGGTCGACCGCGACCATCGCACCTCTGAGCACCTCCTCGTCGAAGCTCCCGGCGTTACGGGCGGTGAGAATGACCTTCCTCTCGGCGGCGAGCATCTCGAGGCGAAGCCGCCGGTACGTCGCGGAGGGTGTCTCGGTGTCGTCCTGCGGACGTCCCAACCGTTCCCACGCGGCGTTCGAGCGGACATCGGAGCGCCTTCGCAGTTCCTCATACATCTCGTCGGGCAGGTCCTCAGTGCGTAACTCCTCGAGGCGGTCGAGTCCGGCACGGGCCGCGTCCGAGACGAGCGCCGCGGTGTTCAGCGCGTCCTCGGCGGGATTCGGGCCGGCGAGACCGAGGCGACGGACGAGCCTGGGCAGGGTGAGGCCCTGGATGAGCAGGGTCCCCGCGACCACGGAGAACGCGCACAGCTGAAGCAGGGCCCGCTGCGGGGTGCCCGTCGGGAGGAGTTCGGCGGCCGCGAGCGTGATGACTCCGCGCATCCCTGCCCAGGACACCACCGCCTGCATGCGCCACGACCACGCGGCCGGTCGGCTACGCCGGTTCAGCCGGAAGAGCCCGCCGATCAGGAAGATCCAGACCAGCCGCGAGGCGAACGCCGCCCCGAGCACGCCCCCGCAGGCCAGCACCACCGACTGTGCCGCGACGCCGCTGTGGTCGACGGCGCGCAGGATCTCGCGCAGCTGCAGACCGATCAGGACGAACACGACGTTCTCGAGCAGGAACTGCACCGTGCGCCAATTGAGGTTCTCGGACAACCGCGCTGCCGCGGACTGCACTTCCGGGGAGCGATGTCCAAGAGCCAGGCCGGTGACCACCACCGCCAGGATCCCTGATGAATGGATGGCCTCCGCCGGCAGGAAAGCGATGTACGGGGCCGCGAAGGAGAGGGTGGTGTCCAGCACCGGATCTTCGATGAGCCCGCGCACCTGGTGCAGGACCCAGGCCACGACGAGACCGACGACCACGCCGCCGCCGACCGCGAGCGCGAATCGCCAGGCCACCTCGCCGGGCCCCACGCTTCGGGTCAGTGCGGCGATCGCGACATCGAGCGCTACGAGCGCCGCCGCGTCGTTCATCAGGCTCTCGTCCTCGAGTAGTCGCACGATCGAGCGCGGCATCCCGGTCCGGCGCGCTACCGCAGCAGCGGCGACCGCGTCCGGAGGAGCGACGACCGCACCCAAGGCGAACCCGGCGGCGAGCGTCACGGCCGGTATCAACGACCACACGGCCAGTCCGACGGTGATTGTGGAGAAGGCGACGAGCCCGACCGACAGCAGTGCGATCGGAACCCGGTTCGTCCGGAGGCTCACGAGCGAGGTTCGGATGGCCGCCGTATACAGCAGGGGCGGTAGCAGCCCGACGAGGACCACGTCGGGGTTCACGTGAACGTCGGGAACACCGGGCGTGTACGACGCGGCGATGCCCAACAGCAACAGCACGAGGGGCGAGGGCCACCCGAATCGGCGGCTCAGCCCCGCGACGGCGGTGACGAGAACCGCCAGCGCGACGATCTTGAGAGCAACGTCCACCGGGTCATTCTCGGTGACCGCCGGAGCGGGTCGTGCCGATCAACCCAACGTTGCGGGCAGCGCGCCCTCGTGTTCGAGGAGCCAGCGCTTCGTCGCGAGGCCGCCGCCGTACCCGGTGAGACCGCCGCCGGCACCGATCACCCGATGGCACGGCACCACGATCGACAGCGGGTTACGACCGTTCGCCAGCCCCACCGCGCGGACGGCCGACGGATTCCCGACCTCGGTGGCGATCGCGGCGTAACTCGCCGTCGAGCCGTACGGAATGGCGCGTAACGCCGCCCACACCCGCTGCTGGAACGGTGTCCCGGCGGACCGCACGGCGAGGTCGAACTGGCGACGCCGGCCCGAAAAATACTCATCTAGCTGTTCTTTCGCGCTTCGGAACGGGCCCTCATCGTGGCGCCAGGCGCGCCGATCCGGGGGGTGGGCACCCGAGTCGAAGAAGACGCCGGTGAGGTGATCGCCCGCCGCGCGAAGGTGCAGCGGACCGACGGGGCTGGGCACGGTCGTGGTCCACATCACCTCGGCCCCCGGCGACGCTGTGACACTGCTCATGAGACAGACATCCTTTCCAGGGCGTGCGCCCAGAACAAGCCGGTGCCGTAGGAACGCCACGGCGCCCAGGCGGAACTTCTCTGACGAAGCGCGGACACCTCGGTGCTGAAGCCCAGTTCGCCGGCGGCGCGCCGGGCGGCGAGATCCTCGACGAGAAGGACGTCCGGGTCGCCCAGCGCTCGCATCCGCACGTACTTGGCGGTCCACGGCCCTATCCCGCGAATGCCGAGCAGTGCATGCTCGGCCTCGTCCCGGTCGCTCCCGGCGTCCAGGACGAGCCGGCCGTCGTCCAACGCTTCGGCGAGCTCGACGAGGGCCTTCGCACGCGCCCTGGGCATCGGCAGCGTGGTCGGGTCGAGCGCAGCGACCTGCGCGGGGGAGGGAAAGCGATGCGTGATCCCGGCGTACGGACTGGCAAGCTCGGCCTTGCACCGGGTGACGAGGACGTGCCCGAGAATGCGTGCCGCCGCGAGCGAGATCTGTTGCCCGAGCAGTGTCCGCATCGCGACTTCGGCTCCGTCGGTTGCGCCGACGACACGCCGCCCCGGAAACCGGGCGACGAGCGAGGCGAGGCGCGGATCGCTGCTGCGGTGGGCTTCCGCCCTGACGTCAAGCGCGTGCC
>CAXTUZ010000106.1:3472-7245 GCA_964247525.1 uncultured bacterium | reverse complement strand
GCACCAGACGCCGGCGGCGCTGACGGTCCGCGAACCCTCGGCGCCGCGCTCGTCGATGAGCTCGCGTACGCCGCCGGCGTCTGGTGCGGCTCGTTCGGCGCACGAACCTTCGATCCCGTACTGCCGCGGATCGGCCCGCTGCCACCTTCGCGTGGGCCGGGCGCCGGACCGACCTTCGGCCGACCGTGAGCAGGTGCCCTGTCGACGAACGTGGTCAGTCAGATTTCGTTGTCGGCGAATGATGCGAGTACGGCTGATTCCGCTTATGAGTGGAGCTTTTGGTGAGTCGAAATTCGCACGGTGCGGTTTGAGCGCTTCGAACGGAGCGGCCGCGTTCCGGTGCCGAGATCCGCGGAAATCCACAGGATTAGTAGCCCCCGACGGGCTTTTCACCGCCCTTTGCCGTGCCGACGGGCGCACCCTTTACCTTCATACGCCGGTCAGGGAGTGCCCTCGGTGAGATTCGAACTCACACTGTGCGGTGTTTGAGACCGCTCTCTCTGCCGTTGGAGTACGAGGGCAAGTGGCCCGGACAGGCTAGCGGGCGGTTCACGGCGACTCACCGTTAGGCTCGAATGCGCGCGGCAGTGCCGTGCTCGAACAGGCCGAACTGCCCGACCCGCAGGAGATCACCGGTGTGCGCTGAACAAACCCCCCGACGCGTGCTCATCGCCGAGGACGAGGCGTTGATCCGCCTCGACCTCAAGGAGATGTTGCAGGAGGAGGGCTACGACGTGTGCGGCGAGGCGGGTGACGGCGAGTCGGCGGTCAAGCTCGCCCGCGAGCTTCGTCCCAGTCTGGTGATCCTCGACGTGAAGATGCCGGTCCTCGACGGAATCGCCGCCGCCGAGCAGATCGCGCGCGAGCGGATCGCACCTGTCGTCATCCTCACCGCGTTCAGCCAGTCCGACCTCGTCGAGCGCGCCCGCGACGCCGGGGCGATGGCGTACCTGGTCAAGCCGTTCCAGAAGAAGGATCTGCTGCCGACGATCGAAATGGCCGTCAGCCGGTACACCGAGCTGATCAGCCTCGAGGCCGAGGTGTCCGACCTGCACGGGCGGCTGGAGACGCGCAAGATCGTGGAGCGCGCGAAGGGGTTGCTCCAGAGCGAGTACTCGATGACCGAACCCGCGGCGTTCCGGTGGATCCAGAAGACGTCGATGGACCGGCGTACGAGCATGCGGCAGGTTGCCGAAGCAGTGCTTGCCGGCGACGACAAGCCCGCCGTTTGAAGCGGGTCCGGCAGCCTTTGGCGCCATCCGGGCCTTCCCCGGCCCCAGACGTTCTCTACTCAGCGGCCGGACCCGCCGGTGTCAACCTATGTGCGGCGGCCATCGCGGCGCAACCACCCGTTCTCCTGCCGGCCCGGTGCACGTAAGGCAGCCCGGCCGCGCTAGGGCGCGGTGGCGAGGGTGATCAGCGTGGTGCGGGTATCGGGTGCCAGAAGCTTGCCGTCGTAAACGGTCGTTGCCCTGGCGACGAGACCGTCGGTGGTGAGGGTGAGGGCGGTGATACCGCTGAGCACGTGGGTCGCCGGTGCGGCGATCCATTCGAAGGCGCCCGCGTTCTCGTGGCCGACGACGTGGCGGAGTCGTGATTGGGGGCCATAGGGGGACAGCGCGAGGCTTCGGTCCAGGTACCGTTCGATCGCCGGTCGGCCGATGACCTTGACGCGGAGGCTCTGGTCCTCCCAGCTGGCGTCGAAGTCAAAGAGGGCCGCAGCCTGTGCGGCGTCGCCGGCTGCGAGGGCCTCCTGCAGAGATGTTGACGCGTCCCCGATGGCGCCGAGGGGGATCGGGACGACCTCGTTCTCACTGAAGGTCAGCGGGAAGGAGTCGGCGGGCGTACGCACCATGTCGCGGAAGCCCTGGTCGATGCTCGAGGAGTCCCAATAGTCGACCCAGCGAATGATCTTTCCGGCGCGGAAGTCGACGGCGGCGAGGATGTGCAGCAACTCGTTTCCGACGATGCCAGGAGTGTTGGTGAACGCGACGAGCGCGCTGCCGTCCCCGCCGTTCCGGCTGCCGAGGATCGCTGTCGGATACGACGTGCCCTCTCCCCATTGCGGCATGGCCGCCGCGAAGGCTTGCGCGATGGTCTCCGCGCCGACCATTACCCAACCCAGGGGGGCGTCGGAGTAGGTGAGCGCGTCGGGGGAGAAATACTCGCGCGTCGCCTCAGCGTCCTGCGCCGTCTTCGCGGCGAAGTAACCGGCCAGATAGTCGGCGGTGTCGGCGTCGGTATGCGTCAGGTCGAGAATCGGCGAACCATTGGTGGTCATAACTGTCCCTCTAACTTGGGAAATGGCGTGTCGCTCGTGAGCGCGTCCGACGCCGTGGCGCCTATTCGACCGGCGCCGGGCTACTTTCCGCGGCACGATCGCCGGGCACTGCCGCAGGCGCGGTCGCAGGCGCCGTGTGCCAGCTCAGCAGCAGTTGCAGACGCTCCGCGGTCGGCGAACCGGTCGGATAGCTGTAGGTGATCAGTGACTGGAACGGGTGCCCGACGACCGCCTGTGCGCCGTAGTCGAACTTCAACTCGCCGCCGATCGGGTGGGCCAGGTGGGTCGTCCCGCCGGCTTTCCGTTTGACGTCGCCCTTGGCCCATAACCTTCGAAAGGGTTCGCTGCGCATCGACAGCTCGCCTACGAGGGACGCGAGACGACGATCGTCGGGGTAGCGGCCGGCTTCCAGACGTAAGTGCCCCACGATGTCGGTGGCCACGGCAGTCCAGTTGAGGTAAAGCGCGTGGCCTTTCGGATCGAGGAAGAACGACCGGGCCGCGCTCCGATCGGCCGCGGTCATCTCTCTCATGCCGAAGACGGCGTCCGCCGCTGCGTTCCACCCGAGAACCTCCATCCGCCGACCCATGACGAGAGCCGGGATGTCGGTCATCAGGTCGAGCAGTTGCCGGACGTGCGCCGACAGTGCCGGTGTGGCCCCGGGCGCGTTTCGCCGTGGTCGGGGGTGGGCGAGGTTGCCGAGATGCTCGCGCTCGTCCTCGGTCAGCGTGAGGACGCGGGCGAGTGCGTCGAGGATGGCGTCCGACACATGCGCGGCCCGACCCTGCTCGAGGTGGACGTAGTAGTCGACGCTCACCCCCGCCAGCTGGGCCAGTTCCTCCCGGCGCAGTCCGGGGACCCGCCTGCGCGTCAGTCCCGGGTTGAGCCCCGCCTGCTCCGGCGTGACCCGCGCCCGGCGGTTACGGAGGAACGCGCCGATCTCCTGACCTTGCTCCCGCGGATGACCCATGCGCCGAGTGTCCCCGATCGAGAGGCACCTATCCTGGTGCCGGTGTCCCCACCTTGCGGGCTTCACCGAGATGTGGGTCCACGTCCCGGGTGCGGCTGTCAGCCGCTAGGCTCCGCGAACCGGCACGATCACGAAGTATTCGGGCGGCGGCGACATCAGTGAGGTGAGATGGCAGCGTCCGGACAGGACTCCCTCTCCGTCCATCGGGCCGCGCCCGAGGACCTGCCGCTCATCCGATCACTGCGCGAGGACAGTCTCGTGGCGCCCTCGGCGAGACGCGCCCGGACCGCGGCGCGAGCGCGCCGGCCCGTGTTGCCCTCCGCCGACGCGGAGTCCGACGTGACCGGCTCGCTGGCGCTGCCGGACGTGGTGGCCTTCGACCTGTCCATCGCGGCGCAGGTGTTCGGGCACCGGGACGAACGCGATCGCTACTCGTTCACCGTGTGCGCCGAGCGTCCCGGCCCGGTTCCGTCCACCACCGGGTTCAGCGTCAACGCCCCGGCCGGGCTGGACGCGCTGGCG
>CAXTUZ010000106.1:0-3462 GCA_964247525.1 uncultured bacterium | reverse complement strand
GCGCCGGCCCGTGTTGCCCTCCGCCGCCGCGGAGTCGGACGAGCACCTGCGCCGGAGCTTTACCGCGGCACTCCTCGATCCGGCGACCGCGGTGCTCGTCGCCAAGGCGCATGGGCCGGCCGCCGACATGCCGGTCGTGGGCTTCGTCTGGATGCGCGCGGGCCGCGCCGGTGGGTTATCGGCCGAGAACGTGGTGACCATCGACTACCTGGTCGTCGCCCACGCCTTTCGCCGCCGAGGCGTCGGCGTACGACTCCTGGAGGCGGCGTTGTCGTTCGCCGAGCAGCACGAGGCGGTGTCGATCTCGGCATGGGCCCACACGACGGATCGGGACGCGAACCGATATTTGGCCCGGCTCGGGTTCGCACCATCGGCGACGTTGCGCAACGCCCCTGTTCCGGTGTTGCGCCGGACGGTCGGACAGGCCGTACGACTCCACCCCGTCCGCGGTCGTGCTCGGGCTGTCCCCGGCCTGCGCCGGGCGGGTGACGCTCGAATCGGCGCCTCGCGATGAGCCGGCGCACCCAGACTCGGCTAGTGCCCGCGTCTACCCTGCAGCGACCCCGGCTGCTCCTCCTCGACGGCCATTCGCTGGCGTACCGGGCTTTCTTCGCGTTGCCGGTGGAGAACTTCTCGACCACGACGGGTCAACCGACGAACGCGGTCTACGGGTTCACCGCGATGCTTATCAACGTGCTCCGCGACGAGCAGCCAACGCACGTCGCGGTGGCATTCGACCTGTCGGCGCCGACGTTCCGCCACGAGCAGTACGCCGAGTACAAGGCGACCCGCAGCGAGACGCCCACCGATTTCCGTGGCCAGGTCTCCCTGATCCGGGAGGTTCTGGACGCGCTCTCGATTCCGGTCGTGACCGCCGAAGGGTACGAGGCGGACGACGTCCTTGCGACGCTCGCGACCGCCGCCGAGGACGAAGGCATGGACGTCCTCATCGTCTCCGGGGATCGTGACGTCTATCAGCTCGTCTCCGACCGGGTCACGGTCCTGTCCAACCGGCGCGGTATCAGCGACATGACCCGCTTCACGCCGGCTGTGGTCAAGGACAAGTACGGCTTGACCCCCGCCCAGTACCCCGACTTCGCCGCTCTGCGCGGCGACCCGAGCGACAACCTGCCGAGCGTGCCGGGACTCGGCGAGAAGACCGCCACGAAGCTCATCACCGAGTACGGCAGCTTCGCCGATCTTGTGGACCGGGTCGATGAGGTCAAGGGCAAGGTGGGGGACAGCCTCCGGTCCCATCTCGGTGAGGTCATGCAGAACCGCAAGCTCACCGAATTGGTGCGAACCGTCCCCCTCGAGGTCGGGCCTGGTGGCCTGGGCGTGCGTCCGTGGGACCGAGAGGCGGTGCATCGCCTGTTCGACACGCTGCAATTCCGGGTGTTACGAGACCGGCTCTACGCGACGCTCGCCACCGCCGAACCGGAAGCGGAGGACGGCTTCTCCCTCGAGGTGACCCCGCTGGTTGCCGGGGATCTCCCGGGCTGGCTCGAGGAACATTGCCCGCCACGGGTCCGCACCGGGCTTGCCTTCGAGGGAACCTGGGGTCGGGGTACCGGTGTGCTCACCGGGCTCGCACTCGCCGCCACCGACGGGTCGGTGGCGGCTCTCGATCCGGCCGAGCTCACAGCCGAGGACGACGCGGCGCTCGCGGCGTATCTCTCGAGCGCCGACCATCCGAAGGTCGCGCACGACGTCAAAGGTCCCTTGCACGCGCTTCGGCAGCACGGGTACACCTTCACCGGCCTCGAATCGGACACCGCACTCGCGGCGTACCTCGCCCTCCCGGGGCAACGCTCGTTCGACCTCGCCGACCTCGCTCTTCGCTACCTGCATCGCGAATTGCGCGCCGAACCCCGCCTCGATGCTCAGCTGTCCTTCGACGGCGGCGACGAGGCCGGCGCGGCGGAGGCGCTCGGGATCCGAGCGCGTGCGGTGCTCGATCTCGCCGCCGCCCTCGACATCGCCCTCGAGGAGCGGGCCGCGACCGCGCTGCTGCGCGATCTGGAGCTGCCCTTGCTGAACATCCTCGCCGAGCTCGAGCGTGCCGGGATCGCCGCGGACGCCGACCATCTTGCGCACCTGGAGGCGCGGCTGGGCGGGCTCGTGAAGGACGCCGCGCAGGGGGCGTACGCCTCGGTGGGACACGAGTTCAACCTCGGATCGCCCAGGCAGCTCCAGGGAGTGCTGTTCGACGAGCTCGCCCTACCCAAGACGAAGAAGATCAAGACCGGATACACGACCGACGCGGACGCGCTGACCTGGCTCTCGGCCCAATCCGACCACCCGCTCCTGGGCCACCTGCTGCGCCACCGCGACGTATCCCGGCTCAAGACGGTCGTCGACTCGCTGATTCCCATGCTCGACGAGCGGTCCAGGATTCACACCACGTTCAACCAGATGATCGCGGCGACCGGACGGTTGTCCTCGACCGATCCCAACCTGCAGAACATTCCCATTCGCACGGCAGAGGGCCGGGAGATCCGCAAAGCCTTCGTCGTGGGTCCCGACTTCGAAACCCTCCTGACCGCCGACTACAGCCAGATCGAAATGCGGATCATGGCGCACCTCTCGGAGGACGCCGGTCTCATCGAGGCGTTCACCTCCGGGGAGGATCTGCACGCCTTCGTCGCGTCTCGCGTGTTCGACGTGCCACCCGACGCGATCGGCATCGGACAGCGCGCCAAGATCAAGGCGATGTCCTACGGCCTTGCGTACGGGTTGTCTCCGTACGGGCTCTCGCAGCAACTCGGCATCACGCCCGAGGAGGCGCGGACGTTGATGGACGAGTACTTCGAGCGGTTCGGAGGGGTCCGGGAGTACCTCCGCGGAATCGTCGAGGTCGCCCGTGAAGCCGGTTACACCGAGACCATCCTCGGCCGCCGGAGGTATCTGCCCGATCTGACCAGCGACAACAACCAGCGGCGTCAGATGGCGGAGCGGATGGCGCTCAACGCGCCCATCCAAGGCAGCGCGGCGGACATCGTGAAGCTCGCGATGCTCCGAGTTCACGACCAGCTGGCCGCCGCCGGCCTCACCTCCCGGATGCTGCTACAGGTGCACGACGAGTTGGTGCTCGAAGTCGGTCGAGGTGAGCGTGCACAGGTCGAGGCGGTCGTGCGCGAGGCGATGGGCAACGCCTACGAGCTGCGAGTGCCGCTCGACGTGAGCGTCGGCATCGGCCTCGACTGGGACGCGGCCGGTCACTAGCGCGGCGGCCTGGCCTGCGTATAGGTGACCTGATCGCCCGCACGCGGGTCCGGCGCCCATCGTCCTCGTTTCGCCGTCCAGGTCTGCCCGGCGAAGCTGACCGAGGTGATGCCGGCGGAATTCGCCCGAGACACGAGGTACGCCGCCGCCTGCCAGCCGACGTCCGTTGCCGGCCGCGGTGCCAGTGCTTGCGCGCCGAGTGCGGAGCCGATCTGCGCCGCGAGGTCCGCCGCAGGG
>CAXTUZ010000105.1:3498-7273 GCA_964247525.1 uncultured bacterium | reverse complement strand
CGCCCCGCGTGGAGTTCGATGAGGGGGCGCGGGCTGAACTCGTGGCCTCACTGCGGGAGGGGGGCGTGTGGCAGCCGGTGGTCGTCCGCCGGGTGGAGCGGCCCGATGCCGAGCCGTACGAACTGGTGATGGGCGAGCGGCGGTGGCGGGCCGCCCGACGCGCCGGCTTCGCACAGATCCCGGCAATCATCCGGGCGACGCCGGACGATGCGATGCTCCGCGACGCCCTCCTCGAGAACCTGCACCGGGCGGAGCTCAACCCGCTCGAAGAGGCTGCGGCGTACCAGCAACTCCTTCAAGAATTCGGTCTCACCCACGAGGTGCTCGCCAACCGGATCGGCAGGTCCCGCTCGCAGGTGACCAACACGATCCGGCTGCTCAACCTGCCGGCGCCAGTCCAGCGGAGGGTTGCGGCGGGCGTGCTGAGCGCAGGTCACGCGCGAGCATTGCTGGCGTTGCCCGACAATGATGCCGTCGAGGCGATGGCACTGCGGATTGTCGCTGAGAATCTCTCGGTTCGCGCCGTCGAGGAACTCGTTGCGCTCGCGGCACGCTCGGCGGGGAAATCGCCGCGTGTTCGGACCAGAACTCCAAGCCGATACGACCCGGTCGCGGTCGAATTCGGGGCGCGACTCGCCGAATATCTGGATACCTCTGTTCGCATCGAGTTGGGTCGCGCCAAGAGCCGGCTTGTGATCGATATCGCGGACATGGATGACCTCGCCCGAATTACCGGGATGATTTCCGGACCTGCGCCGGGTCAGGAAGCCCTCGAAAAGATATCCGAGTAATGTCGGCTTACATGTGAGACTATCGATACGCCTTTAGTCGCAGGCATTTCGTGCTCGCGAGCGGCTTCCAGCCACCTCGGCGAGCAGGTCCCGATAAAGTCCACCCAGATCGATTCCGGCGGCTCGGGCAGCCATCGGGAAGAGCGATGTTTCGGTAAGTCCGGGAGAGACGTTGACTTCGAGGAAGTAAATATCGCCGGCAGCATCGATAATCGCATCAGTACGGGACAGATGCCGCAGGCCCAGCACGGCGTGCGCCTCCAACGCAAGCGCTTTCGCCCGCTGATCCACCGATTCCGCCAGACGGGCGGGAACATGAAATTCCGTCTCACCGGCCGTATACCGAGCCTCGTAATCGTAGTTGCCCGCAGGGGCGTCGATCTCGACCACCGGAAGCGCGGCCGGAGAGCCCGCGACTTCGATGACCGATACCGCGATCTCGGTGCCTTCGACGTACTGCTCGACCAGTGCCGTCGTGCCGTACGAGAAACACGTCACCATCGCGGCGGGCAGGTCTGCCGCGTCCCGTACGACTCCAGCGCCCAGCGCCGAGCCGCCTTGCGCAGGCTTCACCATCAACGGCAGGCCCAGCTTTCCGACGATGGCGTCGAGGACTGCGCGCGCGCCGAGTTCCCGGAAGGAGGTGTGCCCGACGGCGACCCAGTCGGGGGTGTGCGCCCCCGCTCGCCGCAGCAGCTCCTTCGCCGTGGGTTTGTCGAACGCAAGCCTGCATGCGGCGGGCGCGCTGCCGACGTACCCGATCCCCGCGCATTCGAGCACATCTCTGATGGCACCGTCCTCACCCGACCCACCGTGTAGCGCGATGAGCACCGGCGCCGGGGCAAATTCACCGAGCAGCGAGAGCAAGGACGCGTCGGCGTCCGCGAGATGCCCTTCCACGCCGACGCTCTTGAGGGCGTCCACCACCCGGCGTCCACTGCGCAGGGAAACGTCACGCTCGTAGGTGAGGCCACCTGCCAGGACCACCGCACGGCCCACCGCACCACCGCGCTCGGCGAGGCCGGCGTTCATCGGCGGACTCCGCAACTAGACAAGGTCGGGCGGCGGGGCGGCTGCACTGGAGGAGCTGGTCCTACCCAGGTGGGTCGACGGCCCGAATGTGGCGAGAAGCTCCAACTCGGAGTTGATCACCCCGGCGAGCCTGCGCACGCCCTCCCGGATCCGGTCCGGAGGCGGGAAGCAGTACGACAGGCGCACATGCTGACCACCTTCCCCGTTCGCGTAGAAGCCGGTGCCCGGCACGTACGCGACCCGCGCGGACAGCGCCCGCGGTTGCATCACCTTGCTGTGTAGCCCCTCGGGAAGGGTGATCCAGCTGTAGAACCCGCCGCGCGCGACGGTCCACCGACAGCCGGCGGGGAAATGTTGGGCCATCGCGTCGAGCAGCGCGTCCCGGCGCTCGCGGTACACCTCGCGGAACACCTTGATCTGATCGAGCCAGGGCTGGGTCTCGAGATAGCGCGAGACCGCGAACTGACTGAACGACGGCGGGCAGAGCACCTGTGCCTCGCTGGCGAGCACTATCTTCTCGCGAGTCGCGTGCGGTGCGTACACCCATCCGACGCGGAAGCCGGGGGCGAAGGTCTTCGAGAACGAACCCAGATAGAGGACGCCGTCGTCGGTCCGGGCGCGCAGCGCGCGCGTCGGTTCCTGGTCGAATCCGAGCAGCCCATACGGATTGTCCTCGAGCACCAAAAGACCTGCAGCGGAGGCGATCTCGAGAATCGTGTCGCGGCGGCCCTCGGAGAGTGACACGCCAGCCGGGTTGTGGAAGTTAGGGACCGTGTAGAGAAACTTGGCGCGGACATGTTCGGCCGCGCACCGGGCGAGCGCGGCCTCCAGTGCCTCGGGCACGAGGCCGTCGGCGTCCATCTCGATGTGCCGGACCTCGGCCTGCGCGGCGGCGAACGTACCCAGCGCACCCACGTAGGACGGGGACTCGGCGAGGACCACATCCCCGGGGTCGAGGAAGACCCGCGACACCAGGTCGAGGCCTTGCTGGCTGCCGACGGTCACCACGACGTCCTCCGGTGAGGCGGTGATCCCCTCGAGCGCCATTACCTCGCAGATCTGCTCACGCAGCCGCGGATCGCCCTGGCCCGGGCCGTAGTTCAGGGCCTGCGCCCCGCGTTCGCCGACCAGTTCGTGCAGCATCTCGCCGACCGCGTCGAGCGGCAGGGCCGCCGTGTACGGGGAGCCACCGGCCAACGAGACGACCTCTGGTCTGTTCGCCACCGCGAACAGCGCCCGGATTTCCGACGCGGTCATCCCCTGCATGCGCTGGGCGTAACGATCGCGGTACGGATCGAGGTTCACGCCGGCCATGGCGTCGCCTCCGTCCTCGTCGCTCGCCGCAGCACAGATGCGTCAGCGACTTCCGCTTTCCCAGCGTACCGGCGCGGGCAACCAGGGCGGATCTCACGCGCCCATCGTCAAGGACGGCAAGTAGAGCACGCCCGTCGGGGGATCAAGCTCGGCGGGCAGGAACAGGCGCTGGATAGCAGCCAGCATGCCCTCGGCGATCCGGTCCCGCAGGTCCACGTCCGACAGTCGCCGGGCGTCCGAGGGGTTCGTCAGGTATCCGAGCTCGAGGTGGACGGCGGTCATGCGGGTGAGCCGGAGCAGTTCCCAGGTGCGCGGGTGGGTGCGGGCATCGGCGAAATCGGTGCGCGCGAGCAGCTCGCGCTGCATGAGGTCGGCAAGCCGCGCGCCCGCCACCGATCCGCGCCGTGGGCTCACGCCGTAGTAGAAGGTGGCGATGCCGTTCGCCGCCGGTGTCGGTGCGCCGTCGACGTGCAGCGAGACGAGGAGGTCGGCATCGGTGGCGTTCGCGAACGCGGCGCGTTCGCGGGCGGAGGGGCATCCATCGACCCCGTGGGTCAGGTAGGCCTCTGCGCCGTAGGCGGCGAGGCGCCCCTCGAGTCGGCGGGCGAGATCGGCGACGATGTCCCGCTCGTTGAGCT
>CAXTUZ010000105.1:0-3488 GCA_964247525.1 uncultured bacterium | reverse complement strand
GTGTTCGGTCCGACGGTGCCGTCGGCGGCCAGCCCGTAGTTGTGCTGGAAGTCGCGGAGGGCCGCGGCCGTACGTTCGCCGAAATGTCCGTCCGGACGCCCGACGTCGAAACCCAGCTCGGAGAGCCGTTGCTGGAGCGCGAGCACGTCGTCACCGACGAAGGGATGCGAGACGTGGTGGTGCAGGGTGCGGCCGCCGAGGCGCCACCGCGCCTGCTCGAGTTCGCGATACGTCTGGTCGCCGACACGCCCGTCGGCGACCAGATCCCGCTGTTGCTGGAAGGCACGCACGGCGCGTTCCACGGCGGGGGTGTACGCCTCGGCCGCCTCGCTCGAATCGTCCTCGAGAACGCCGATCTCGACCAGCCAGCCACGGATCTGCGCGACAGCAGGGTCACGGCTACCGACGCTGTAGACCGACACGGACCGAACTGCCTTTCCCTGGTTCTGCGCGACGCACCGGCGACGCTGCTGGCCTCAGCCAGGATTACAGGTAGGCAGCCAGATCGCGGATAAGGGCGGCCTTCGGCTTCGCGCCGACGATGGACTTGGCGACCTGTCCGCCGACGAAGACCGACATCGTCGGGATCGACATCACCTGGTACGCACGCGCCGTCTCAGGGTTCTCGTCGATGTTCAACTTGACGATCGAGATCTTGTCCGCGTGCTCGGCGGCGATCTCTTCGAGAACGGGTGAAACCATCTTGCACGGTCCGCACCACTCGGCCCAGAAATCGACGAGCACCGGCTTGTCGCTCTGGAGGACGTCGGCGGTGAACGTCGCGTCCGAAGTGTTCTTGGTGCTGCCTGGCATGTGTTCTCCTCAGTGTCTGGCCGGCGTGGGACCTAGCCGAAAACCGTCGTTCACAGCTCCGGTGGGAGGACTGTCTCGGCTTCGCCACGCGCGGCGAGCCAGCGCTCGGCGTCGAGTGCCGCCGCGCATCCCGTTCCGGCCGCTGTGATGGCTTGCCGGTAGGTGTGGTCGACCACGTCGCCGGCGGCAAAGACCCCGTCGAGATTCGTACCGGTCGTGGGAGTCTGGACGAGGACGTAGCCCTCTTCGTCGAGGTCGAGTTGGCCCTTCACGAGGTCCGAACGCGGGTCATGGCCGATCGCGACGAACACACCGGTGACATCGAGAAACCTCGTCGCTCCGGTCACCGTGTCCCGCAGTGTGACGCCGGTGACCGCCCGTTCGCCGTGAAGTTCGATGACCTCGCTGTTCCAGGCGAACGAGATCTTCTCGTTGGCGAAGGCGCGTTCCTGCATGATCCGGCTGGCCCGCAGCGCATCGCGCCGGTGCACCACAGTCACCGATCGGGCGAACCGGGTGAGGAAGGTCGCCTCCTCCATCGCGGTGTCACCCCCACCGACGACGACGATGTCGCGATCCTTGAAGAAGAAGCCGTCGCAGGTCGCACAGGCCGAGACGCCGCGCCCCAGCAGCTCCTGCTCACGGTCGACGCCCAGGAATCGGTACGCCGAGCCGGTCGCGATGATGACCGCTTCGGCTTTGATCTCGCTGCCGTCCTCGAGCGTCACAGTTTTCGGGGTCGAGGTGAGATCTATCGAGATGGCGTCCTCGGCGAGGAGACGGGCCCCGAATCGTTCCGCCTGAGCCCTGATGTTCTCCATCAGTTCCGGACCCATGATGCCCTCGGGAAAGCCCGGGAAGTTCTCGACCTCGGTGGTCTTCATCAACGCTCCGCCGCCGTTGATCGCACCCTCGACGACCACAGGTGCGAGTTCGGCACGAGCGGTATAGAGCGCCGCGGTGTAACCGGCGGGCCCCGAGCCGATGATGAGAACGCGCTCGATGCCTTCCGCCAGGCTTCCCGTGTGGCTCGGCGCTGTAGCGGCCTGCGGGGCAGTCATGTCGGTGCTCACGAGTCGCCCTTCCTGTCTTCGGCGTTGGCGCTTCCGGATCGATCCGGGCGGAGTGCGGAGAAGACGACCACACAACCGATCGTAGCGATCGGATGTTCCGTTCTGTCCGTTCGGAGGCGACCGTCCCGGAGCTCAACGGGTCAGGATGACCTGATCGAGGACGACAGGACTGCTTTCCGCGCACCGGCCAGCGACGGCGAGGACGACGCCGCGATCGGACGCCGTCCCACCGAGCATGACCATGACGGTGACGGGCCGCGTGTCGTAGCGGGCAGCCTCGACCGCGACGAGCGAGAGGGCGGACGCGCTGGTGCTCAGCTGACTGCCCAGGGCGGTCAGACACGCCCGCGTCGGCAGGTACGAGGCCGTGCTCGCGGACGTCACCTCTGTCGGAGTCGAGGGGTGTGCGAGCTGGGCCAGGAGGTCGGCGGCACCCTGGGACAGGGTCGCGTGGTGGTAGTCCCGACCGCGGGACACCGCGAGCAGATCGGTGGACGAGGCAATAGTTGGTCCCGGCCGCCGGGAGCGCGCGGTGGGCGCAGGCGCGACGAAGGATGCCGAACCGGATGCGGTGCTGGCCACGCCGGGCGGCGGACCCAGGCCGTTGACCCGTGTCGTCCCGTTGCCGTGGCTCCCGTGGACGACGACGCTCACGGCGCCTGCCGTCACCGCCAGTCCCGCGGCGATCCCGAGATGCCGGGGCTCGACTCTGCGGGTGCGCCGGGTACCCGGATCGCCGCGGCGCACCCGGGCGGCGATGCCCTCGACCATGCCGGCCGGCGGCACCGGCGGCGGCAGGGTGCTCAGCGCATGCCGTACCGCGCGTTGATCGGTCGCTCGCTGGCGGCATCGGAGGCAACGGCGCAGATGCGCTGCCGCCCCCGGTGGCACCTGGCCCGCGCGCTGGAGCGCGCCGAGGTCCTCATCGCGCAGGTGGCGGCGCACTCAAGACCTCCTTCGCTGACCTACCTGCTGACGGACCCGGCGGCTCGCTGTGATGACGCTCGGGCGCGGCCGGACGTTCCCGATCCGCCTACGGCTGGAAGGCCATCTCGGCGATCGTCCCCCGGAATGCTCCCCGATCGTCGGGCAGACCGGTCAGCCAGACCAGCCAGTACCGCGCTGAGGTGTTGCTGCGCAGCGCCACCGCCGTACCCACGTTGCTCTGCGCGGCGACGAGGGGGAAGTCGGTGGCGCGCGCGCCCGGTCCCGGCGCGCCGGGAGGCATGGCCCGAACCTCGATGTCGGAGCCGGCGACGAGGAAGGAGAGGTCTACCCGGTCGATCCGTTGCACCTTCCCCAGGTCGACCAGCAGTCCGACGCCCGACTTGATCGAACCGAATGTCCGGGTGGCGTACTGCTGCGTCTGCCAGGCGGTGTTCGGCCTGCCGTCGTGCGCGAGTCCGACTTCGCCTGGATACTCGCTCCCGTCGCCGGGCGGTGGGTCGAAGCTGCTGACCGCGGCGATCGGGACCGGTGGTGCCGCACCCGCCCTGCCGGCCGGCGCGGGCAGCGCGGTGAAGGCGGGCACAGCGGTCTGGTTGGTGTGGTGCCGAACTGACATTGCCAGTGCGACGACGAGGACCGCGATGAGTGCTGCGG
>CAXTUZ010000104.1:0-7360 GCA_964247525.1 uncultured bacterium | reverse complement strand
GAACGCCGCCAGCTTTGCTATCTGCGCGGAAGCCTCTATTGCGGAAGCTGCTCCTCACGGCTGCTGGTCATCCACGCCACCAACCGCTGGGGCACCACCTACGCCTACCTGACCTGTTCGGGACGCAAACGACGCACCACAGACTGCCAGCGCCAAGCCATGCCGTTCGAAGTGGTCGAGGAACTCATCGAGAACGAATACCGCACCATCGCCCTGTCCCCCGACCTCCGCGACAACATCGAAGAACTGGTCCTGCAAGACTTCGACACCCTGCACGCCGCCTCAGAGGCAGAGCGCAAACAGCTGGCGAGCCATCGCGTCGATCTCACCGCCCAACGGCAAAAGCTGCTCGACGCGCACTACGCCGGTGCCATCCCGATCGACCTCCTCAAGATCGAACAAGATCGCATCGCCGCACAACTCAGCCGCATCGAAGGCAACCTCGAGTCCGCTGAGGCCGACTTCGAAACAGCCCGCCAGATGCTCGCTGACACCCTCGACCTGACCCGCGACTGCCACAGCGCCTACCTCGAAGCTGACGACTCAACTAGACGGCTGTTCAACCAAGCCTTCTTCACCAAGATCTACATCGACGAAGATCCTGAATCCCGTGAGCGGACCGTCCGAGTCGACTACAACCCGCCATTCGACACCCTGCTGTCACGACTCGTGCCAGGACACCTGCACCGCGAGCTACAGGAAAAGCAACAAATCCACCAGAAAAGCCTGGCGGACAGCCCGCGCAGGTCAGCCGGCATCGTTGAGGGCCAGGGTTGCCCTCCGAGCACTTTGGTGGAGCTGAGGGGATTCGAACCCCTGACCCCCTCGATGCGAACGAGGTGCGCTACCGGACTGCGCTACAGCCCCGGCCGGGCTTGGTCAGCCCTGACGGACCTCCGAAACTACCACGCGAGGACCGAGCTACTCCCCCACAGCGCGGTTCAGGAGGCGCTCGAGCTCGATCTCGCTCGTCGGATCGGACTCCGCGATCTCGGACGCCTCGGCTCGCTGCTCCGCGAGCAGTTCCGCGGTGAACCTCATTGGCTCGCTCACCACGAGGAACTCATCCTGCGCGTGACTCTCGGCGCGCTGCTCGGTCCACTTTCCTGGCTGGGTCAGGTCGACCATGCGCGACGGCCTCGCTGACCGTGCCTCTTCTGCCGCCACGTACGGTCCGACCTTCCGCGGACGGACCGGCTGTGGCACAGGAAGTTCCACCGGCCGCTGCGTCGTTGCAGTCGGCTCGGCGAGAGCGGGCGGAGGGGAAACCGCCCGATCTGCAAGGGAGGCCGGGCGCGACACCGGCCTGATCGGCAACGCGGGTACGACAGGCTCGGCCACCGCGGGTGCGAGCCTCGACGTCCGCGGTGCGCGGCGCACTCGCGCCCGCTCAGCGATGACCTGGGCGCGCATCTGGG
Organism: uncultured bacterium; assembly: GCA_964247525.1. GTDB lineage: Bacteria > Actinomycetota > Actinomycetes > Mycobacteriales > CAJCIY01 > DASYGP01. Next base: position 5,942 of record CAXTUZ010000104.1, on the reverse strand, counting down.
CGACGCCTGCGACGAGCAGCACGTCGAAGAATGCCTGCAGCGCAATGAACATTCCGCCGCGGAGCACCGCAAGCGCGGCGGTCAGCACGAGCAGCGCCAGAAGAACCGACGCGAAGATCCGGCGCCTTCTCATGTACCGAGCCGGCTGCGCCCGCGTCGGGCGCACCGCGGCGGTGGTCTCGCTACGCGGCCTAAGCCGGTCGGCGGGAGACCCGCCTGTCCTGACCGGCGCACTCACCTGTGGTTGGCGAGCGGCGGCGGCGCGGGGCGGCATCATGACGTACCGGCCGGTCACTACTCGACGCGGGCGCCTCGACAGGACTCGCATCGCCCCCGAGAACCGGTCTACCGCGGCGAGTTCGTTGGCCCGCTCATGCTTCTTGAGCCACATCGGGACGAGCACGACAGCCCACAGCACCACCAACACACCGAGGACAGCAGCACTCACGCTTGTGGACGCTAGTGAACGGCGGCAGCTGAACGACGTAGGGACGCGGCGTGTCTGCGGGGCGACTTGGCGCGGAGGCGAATTTTCAGACTTGCCGCCCTCGCAGTCGGCACAACACCCCGTTCGGGCTGTCCTCGGCGAGCAACGCGAACGTCAGGTGGTCACGCCAGTCCCCGTCGATCGCGAGATAGCGGCGGTGCAGTCCTTCTTCGATGAAGCCCAGCTTCTTCACCACGGCCAGGCTGGCCGCGTTGTCCGGTCGGATATTTGCCTCGACACGATGCAGCCCGAGCACGCCGAACGCATGGTCGGCAAGGAGTGCGAGCGCCGTCGTCGCAATGCCTCTCCCGGCGACCGATCCGTCGACCCAGTAGCCGACGTAGCCGGAAAAGAACGCTCCCCTGACCACCTCGCCGAGGCCGATCTGCCCGCGCAGCACCGAGTCGACGAAGATCCCGTACGGGTAATGCGATCCGGCCCGGGCTTGCTGGCGCTGGCCACGCAGAAGGTCGGCATACGTCGCGGCGGTGTGCCGGTCGGACCAGGCCGATCTGTTTCCCCCCGGCGACGTCGCCTCCCACGGACGCAGCCACGCCTCGTTCGCGTTACGGACATCGATCCAAGCCTGTCGATCGCGCCGGCGGAGCGGACGGAGCTCGACCGCGTCGTGACGAAGTGTCGCCGGCCAGCCCGGCAGGTCGGCCATCAGTGATCGCGACCGTGCATCTGGTCGACGACGTGAGCCAGTAAGGGCCCGACGAGGGCAACACCGTCCCGCACCCCACCGGTCGAGCCGGGCAGTGTCACCACCAGCGTCGTGCCGACGACCCCGGCGACACCGCGAGACAGGACGGACGTCGGAACCTGCTCTCGCACCGTCGATCTCAGGGCTTCGGCAAGACCTGGAACGTCCCGCTCGAGCATGGGACGAACGGCTTCGGGGGTGACGTCACGCGGCGAGAGTCCGGTGCCTCCGGTGGTGAGGACGAGATCGACACCCGCGCTGACGGCGGCAGCGACAGCGGCAGCGATCAGCGCGACCTCGTCGGGGACGACCACGATCGGATCGCAGCTCACCGCAAATTCGCCGAGCAGACTCGCCGCCAGCGGACCGCTCCGGTCCTGCGCCGCCCTTGCGTAACAGCGGTCGGAGACCGTGATGACGCGCGCCCTCATCGACCGCCGCTCCGCCGCCAGTCACCGCTACGGCCGCCCGACTTCGCCAGCAGGCGAACGTCGGTCAACATCGCCTCGGGGTCGAGCTTCTTCACCATGTCGTGCAGCGCCAGACCGGCGACCGCGACCGCGGTGAGCGCCTCCATCTCGACCCCGGTCCGGTCGGCGGTACGGACGGTCGCGGTGATCTCCACGCAGCCTTCGGCCGGCGACACCTCGACCGCGACCCCGTGCAGGGCGACGAGGTGGGCGAGCGGCAAGAGCTCCGGAACATGCTTCGCGCCGGCGATTCCCGCGATCCGCGCGACGGCCAGCGCGTCGCCCTTCGGCACCGACCCTGACCGCAGCGCGTAGAGCACCGCCGGCGACACGACCAGCCGGCCCGCGGCGACGGCCTCCCGAACGGTCACCGACTTGCCCGACACGTCGACCATGCGCGCCGCTCCCCGGTCGTCGAGGTGCGGAAACTGCTGAGTTGCAGGCAGTTCGGGCACTACGGACCACGCCGGTCGAGGACGATGACGCTGCACGGCGTGCCCTTTTCGACGAGCGTCGTCCCGGGTGCCACGACGAGCAGCCCGTTCGCGCTGGCCATCGACGCGATCAGGTGCGAGCCCGGGCCACCGACGGGGCGGGCGGTGAAACCACCCGAGGTCATACGGCCGACCTGCACCCGGACGTACTGCGCCTTACCCTCCGGCGAGCGCCACTCCGTCGAGATCGCCGCGGTCACCCTGGGTCGCTGCAACTGCTCGACACCGAGCAGGCGCCGGAGTGCCGGGCGTACGAAAACCTCGAACGACACCAGCGAACTCACCGGATTCCCCGGCAACGCGAAGAGCGGCACCGCGTCCGGGCCGAGGGTTCCGAAGCCCTGCGGCATACCGGGTTGCATGGCCACCCGCGCGAACTGCACGTCGCTGACCTTCCGCAGCACCTGCTTGACGATGTCGTACGCGCCGACGCTGACCCCGCCGCTGGTCACGATCACATCGGCCTGAATCAGATGATCCTCGAGAACCTCGGTCAGCCGGGTCGGATCGTCGTCAACGATGCCCACCCGGTACGGGGTCGCGCCCGCCTCCCGGCACGCGGCCGCGAGGGCGTACGAGTTCGCGTCGTACACCTGACCAGGTCCCAGTAGGGTGCCGACGTCGGTGAGCTCGCTTCCTGTGGAGATCACCACCACCCGGGGCCGCGGCCGGACGAAGACCCGTTGCCGTCCGACTGCTGCCAGAACACCGAGCTGCGCCGAGCCGAGATAGGTTCCCGCCGGGAGCACCGGCGCGCCCGCGGCGAGTTCCTCCCCGGCCTGCCGGATGTACGCGCCCCGCTGCGGGACCTTGTGCACGGCCACTTCGTGGGCGCCGCCGTCGGTCCACTCGACCGGAATGACGGCCTCGGTCCCCGGCGGCGTCGGCGCGCCGGTCATGATCCGGACCGCAAGTCCCGGCTGCAACGTGATGGCCGCGGTCGACCCCGCGGCGACGTCACCGACAACCGGGAGGACGACCGGCCGTTCGGGCCGTGCGCCGAACACGTCCTGCAGACGGACGGCGTACCCGTCCATGCTCGAATTGTCGAAGGGAGGCAGCGGGATCGGGGTGGTGACGTCCTCGGCGAGATAGCTTCCGTGCGACTCGGCGAGCCCGAGTTCGAGTGGGGCGAGCGGGACAACGGTGTTCAGGACCCGGGCCAGGTGATCCTCGACCGGGACCAGGACCTCGCTCACCGCTGCTCAGTCCGTAAGGCTGGCAACGAACTCACGAAGCCAGGGCCGCAGCGCGGCGCCCAGGTCCTCCCGCTCGACGGCCAGGCGAATGGTCGCCTTCAACCACTCGAGCCGGTCGCCGGTGTCGTACCGCCGGCCGCGGAAGACGCATCCGCGCAGATCACCGCGGGCGGCGAGAACCGCCAGGGCGTCGGTCAGCTGGATCTCCCCACCGCGACCCGGCTCGGTCTCGCGCAGAACCGCGAAGACCTCGGGATCCAGGACATACCGGCCGATGACGGCAAGGTTCGAGGGCGCCTCGCTCGCGGGCGGCTTCTCCACCAGACCGCTCAGGTCGACGACATCGGAATCCGAGGCGGGTTCACGTAGCACCGCGCAGCCGTAGAGGTGCGCCTGTTCGGGGGGAACCTCCATCAGCGCGACGACACTGCCGCCGAGGTTGTCGCGAATGTCGAGCATGGTCGCGAGCAACGGATCGCGGGGATCGATCAGATCGTCGCCCAACAGGACCGCGAAGGGCTCGTCGCCGCAGTGCGCGGCGGCCTGCAGGACCGCGTGGCCAAGCCCGCGCGGTTCTTGTTGACGCACCGAATGCACCTGCGCGAGATCGGTGGACCGCCGGATTGCCCGGAGTCGCTCGACATCGCCCTTCGCCTGGAGCTGCTCCTCGAGCGACGGCTTCGCATCGAAGTGATCGACGATCGCGACCTTGCCGCGGCCGGTGATGAGGAGCACGTCCGACAGCCCCGCGGCCGCGGCCTCGGCGACGACGTACTCGATGGCGGGAATGTCGACGACGGGGAGCAGTTCCTTCGGTACGGATTTCGTGGCCGGCAGGAATCGCGTACCCAGGCCGGCGGCGGGAATCACCGCCTTTCGCACCGAACGCGTGCCGGACGCGCGGACCTCGGCCATGGTGAGGACCATACCGGCCGCGATGGGGCCCGATGCCGTACGGCGGCTCTGCCGCTGCGATCGGCGGACGCCTCAGCTCGCGGCGTCGTCCGTTTCGGGTGCGCCCTCCGGGGCGACCTGCCGCAATCGGGCGATGCGTGCGGTGTCCCGGCCGGCACCCTTCGCCACGTAGAGCGCGCTGTCCGCCGCCGCGATGAGCGTCCTCGCGGATGTGCCGTGGGCCGGCATCACCGAGATTCCGAGCGAGGCGGTCATTGGTACGGGAACCTCTCCGGCGCCGCCCACCGGCCGGGAACGCATCGCGGCCAGCACCCGGTCGGCGAGCAGCTTCGCGCCGCCCACGTCGGTTTCGGGGAGGATGAGCAGCATCTCCTCTCCGCCGTAACGGGCAAGGATGTCGACCTCGCGGATGACCGAGCGCAGCCGTCCCGCGACGTCCACGAGAACCGCGTCGCCGCGCTGATGTCCGTACACGTCGTTCACCTGCTTGAAGCGGTCGAGGTCGAGCATGATCAGCGCGAGCGGGTGCCCGAACCGTTGCGCTCGCTCGACCTCCCGTTCGAGGGCGATGGAGGCGTAGCGGTAGTTCCACAGTCCGGTGAGCCCGTCGGTGACCGAGAGCCGCTCGGCCTCCCGATGCATCAGCACGTTGTCGATCGCCAGCGTGGCCTCGGCGAGGAAGTCTTTCGCCACCGCGACGTCCCGCTCGTCGAAGGCGGCGGCGTCGCGGCGGTCGTACAACCCGAGAACCCCGGTGATGCGGCCGCCGCTGCGCAACGGCACGGCGAGCACCGAGGCGGCGCGCGGTTCGTCGGGGGCGAGCGCCATTCCCGATCCGACCACCCCGTGGACGACCTCGCCCGTCGACGCGACCCGGGCGAGCACGCCGGGGTCCATCCGTCCGTTCGGACCGGAGGTCCATGCGGCGGACACCCGGACGTCGGTGAGCTTGCCGTCCACGCGCCCGGCCAGGCCGCGGCTCACCTCGAGGTAGAGCGCGTCGCGGGTCGCGCTGGTGAGCAGCAGCGCGCCCGCCGTGGCTCGGGTGCTGCCCATCGCTGTATCGAGGATGACCTGCAGGATGCGGTCGAGGTCGTGGGTGCCGGAGAGCGCGGCGCCGAGACGTTGCAGGCTGCGGCGGAGTTCGTCCTGGCTGCCGGCAAGCTCGGCCCGCACGTGCGCGAGTTCGGCCTCGAGTGCTTCGACGGCTCCGTCCGATTTTCTCCTTCCCAGTCGCCGGGTCAGCAGCCACGAGATGAGCGCGGCCAGTGCCACCAGCGCGATCCCGGTGACGATGAGCGCCGTGTAGAGCGCGGCGTGCGACGCGTTCGCCGCACTCACGACCACCGCCGCTCCGCCGAGCAGCGGAATTGCTCCGCTCGTACGGCCATCGCGGTGCCGGAACCCAGTGCCCTGGTCGGCGGCTCCGGCCTCGAGCGCGACCCGAACGCGGTGCGCGACCGGAATGCCGGCGAGCAGGCCGGGAGCCGTATCCGTCGGCGCTAGCGAAGAACCCGCCACCGCGACGACGGACTCGGGCCTGCCGGTACGGGCGTTACGGACGTCGAGCGAGGCCCGCGCGGCGACGACCTGAGGACCGCCCAGCCCCCCGCCTACACCGCTGCCTACCCCGTTGCCGCGGCAGTCAGGAGCGGACAGGTAGGGCGCGAG
>CAXTUZ010000103.1:984-7448 GCA_964247525.1 uncultured bacterium | reverse complement strand
GTCGGGTTGACGTCCATGTCATCCGACCGGGAGTTCTCGCCGACGATCATGCCCTCGTACACCTCAGTGCCCGGAGGCACGAACATCGTTCCGCGCTCCTGGAGGTTCGCCAGCGCGAAGCCGGTGGTCGGTCCGCGGCGGTCTGCCACCAGCGAGCCGGTGGGGCGGGTCCGCAGCTCGCCGTGCCAGGGCTCGTAGTGCTCATGGATGTGATGCAGCAGGCCGGTCCCCCGGGTTTCGGTGAGGAACTCGGTCCGGAACCCGATGAGCCCACGGGCAGGAACCAGATACTCCATCCGTACCCACCCGGTGCCGTGGTCGACCATCTGCTCCAGGCGCCCCTTGCGCAGCGCCATCAGCTGGATGAGCACCCCCTGGTAATCACTCGGCGCGTCGATCGTCAGCCGTTCCATCGGCTCGTGCAGCTTGCCGTCGACCATCCGGGTGACGACCTGTGGCTTGCCGACGGTGAGCTCGAAACCTTCGCGCCGCATGATCTCGACGAGGATCGCGAGCTGGAGCTCGCCGCGGCCCTGCACCTCCCAGGTATCGGGGCGCTCGGTCGGTGCGACCCGGATCGAGACGTTGCCGACGAGTTCGGCATCGAGGCGGTTCTTCACCAGCCGGGCGGTGAGTTTCTTGCCGCTCAGGCCGGCGAGCGGCGAGGTGTTGATCCCCACGGTCATCGAGATATTCGGCTCGTCGATCGTTATCACCGGCAGCGGCCGCGGATCATCCGGGTCAGCGAGAGTCTCGCCGATCGTGATGTCGGGAATGCCCGCGATCGCGACGATGTCTCCCGGGCCGGCCACCTCGATCGGAATCCGGTCGAGCGCTTCGGTGCCCAGCAGTTCGGTGAGCCGGACGCGCTCGATGCTGCCGTCCGCGCGGCACCACGCGACGTACTGCCCCTTGCGCAGCTCGCCGTTGTGGACGCGGCAGAGCGCAAGCCTGCCGAGGTACGGCGACGCGTCGAGGTTCGTGACGTGGGCCTGGAGCGGCGCGCCCTGCGTGTACTCCGGCGCGGGAATGGTGGCGCGCAGCACCGCGAACAGCGGGCTGAGGTCCGGGCTGTCCGGGCTCGATCCGTCCGCGGGGCGCGACAGCGACGCCTGGCCGGACTTTGCCTGGCAGTAGACGATCGGGAACTCGATCTGCTCCTCATCCGCCTCCAGGTCCAAGAACAGCTCGTACGTCTCGTCGACGACCTCGGAGATGCGCGCGTCGGAACGGTCGACCTTGTTGATGACGAGGATCACCGGGAGCCGTGCGGACAGCGCCTTGCGGAGCACGAAACGCGTCTGCGGGAGGGGTCCCTCAGACGCGTCGACCAGCAGGAGCACCCCGTCCACCATCGACAGTCCGCGCTCCACCTCGCCGCCGAAGTCGGCGTGGCCCGGCGTGTCGATGATGTTGATCGTCATCGCGTCGTCGCCCGTGCCGTACCGGACGGCCGTGTTCTTCGCGAGGATCGTGATGCCCTTCTCGCGTTCGAGGTCCATCGAGTCCATGACGCGGTCGGCGACGTCGCCGGTCTCGGCCTGGTGCTCGGTGAAGGCGCCCGACTGCCAGAGCATCGCATCGACGAGGGTTGTCTTGCCGTGATCCACGTGCGCGATGATCGCGACGTTCCGTACATTGTCCCGCCGTGCCACCGAAGTACCCCATCCCGCATTTCGAAAGTGGCTCGAGTCTACGGACCCGGCGCAGTTGTCCCGACCAACCGGCGGCGGGCCCGTAGGAAGGTGACTTCCCGTCTGTGGCGGAATCCGAGTTCCCCGTACAACCGGATCGCACCGAGGTTGGTGGCGACCGCATGCAGGAACGGCGTTGCCCCCCGCGCCCGGATGCCTGCCACGAGATCAAGCACCAGGGCGCTCGCGAGGCCCCGACCGCGGAACTCCGGCGCAGTGCAGACCGCGCTGATCTCGGTCCAGCCGGGCAGACGCAGGCGCTCGCCCGCCATCGCGATCAACTCGCCGTCCCGGCGTACGCCCAGATAACGGCCGAGTTCGACGGTGCGCGTGAAGAACGGACCGGGCTCGGTGCGGGCGACCAGATCCAGCATGTCGGGTACGTCCGCCGGGCCGAGTTCGAGCACCGCCTGAACCGGCCGGGGCGCACCGCCCGGCGTTCCGCCGCTGTGCACCAGCTGCACGCCGGTGAGCCGTACGAGGAACTCCCAGTCGGACGGGAGCACCTGCTCGCCGACGAACGTCGCGATGCCCCCCGGACCGATCAGGTCCGCGAGATCGTCCCAGTCGGCGTCAGCCGGCATGCTCGCCCATGCGCCGAACGGCGATACGTCGATCGGGTACCGCATCGCAGCACCCGATCGTTGCGCGAACACGGCGTGCGGCCCGAGCAAAGCGGCGCGAACGGGATCGTCGAGCAGATGCGCGCCGGTGGTCATCACGGTGAGTTTCGCATTCGCTGCGCGCCTGCTCGCTACCGTTGCCCCGGTGAGCGGCGCGCGGCGGTCCCGAAGTCCGGAGACCGGGCAGACGGTGCAGGCGCTCGTCGCCCTGGGTTTCGCCGCGTGGATCGGCGCTTCGATCGCGGGCGACCGCGCGAGCACCCTCAACGCCGCGGTGACCTACGTGATCATCCTGATCTGCTCGGTCGTATTGCATGAAGGCGCGCACGCGCTCGTCGTCCGGTGGATCGGTGGTCAGGTCGCCGAGATCCAGCTCGGCTTCGGACCAACCCTGCTCGATCGTGTCGTGCACCGGGTCCGGATCGTGGTCAAACCGCTCGTCATCGCCGGTCACGTCGGCTGGCAACCGCCCGCGGGCGCACGCCGTGGCCAGCTCATCGCGGTCAGCGCCGCGGGGCTGGTCGTCCATCTCGTCCTCGTCGTCGTCGCGGTCGCGAGCGGTACGGGATCATGGCCGGTGTGGCGGATCGATCTGCTCATCGCAAACGTCTTCGCACTCGTGTCCAATACCGTTCCGTCAGTCACCTCCCTCACGACCACGGCGGGCGGTCCGAACGACGGAGCTCATCTGCGCGCACTGCTGCGTCAGGAGGGCGCGGACGACGGTCTCGGCGACGAGGTGCGCCGCCTCCAGGCCGTCTTCGTCGGGCAACTGGCAGCAGGACCGGCGGTCCGGTCGGCCGAGGTCATCGGGGCACTCGAGTCGATCGACCGGCTGGCAGGCGTCAGCACCGTCGGCGGCTCGGCGCTGTATCCGGCCGTCCTCCACACGCGCGCCCTGGCCGATCTGTGCCGGGGTAACTTCGTGCGGGCCGAGCAGGTGACCGCCCGAACCCTCGCCCAACTCCCGAACGACGCTCACAGCGCCCAGGCGAGGGCTCTGTCCACCCTCGGCTGGGCGGCACTCGGGCAGGGCCGCCGGGGTGACGCGGCGCTCCTGCTCCACCGGGCGGTCGAGCAGGATGACGCCGACCCGGTCGTGCTCGCGCTGGGGCGCGCGCTAGGCGTGCCCGCGGGCTGAACGCCTCAGCCGGTCCGAAGTCTTCGGCCGATCTCGGCCACCAGACCCAGGTCGACCTCGAGCCACGGCACCTCGTCGAGTTCCCCGGGACGTAGCCAGCGCGCCGCATCGTGATCGCGCAGGCTCACGACCGGCTCGCCGTCCCCGGCGTCGGAAAGTTCGCACCAGTACACGCGGATCCGGACGTCGCCGAACGCGAGCTCGTCGCCCACCTGCTCCCCCACCAGCACCGCGAGGCCCAGCTCTTCTGAGCATTCGCGTACCAGGGCCTCGGCATCGCTCTCACCGGGTTCGACCTTGCCGCCGGGGAACTCCCAGAACCCGGCAAGCTCGGGCGGCGCGACACGTCTGCAGGAGAGCAACGTCCCGTCGTGGACGAGCGCGGCCGCCACAACCTGCAGGTGCTCGGCCATGATGCAAGCATGCCTGTTCCGCTGAAGCCCGAAGTCCTGAACGCCGAGCTCGTCGCCCTTCCGGCGTGGTCCGGTGACACCGGCGGGATACGCCGAGAGGTCGAGGCCGCGACGTTTCCCGCCGCGATCGCCCTCGTCGACCGCGTCGCGGTCACCGCGCAGGAACGCGACCACCATCCCGACATCGACATCCGCTGGCGCACGGTCACCTTCGTCCTGGTGACCCATTCCGAAGGTGGAGTCACCGAGCTCGACCTCGCTCTCGCCCGAGCGATCGATGCGCTGATCGACTCCCAGTAGCCGACGTGGGCGCTCAGGCGGAGGTCGCGGTGGCACGCGAGAAGAACGCTCTGATCGGAGTTCCGCCCGTGGGTTGGGACTTGCCGCGCACCGGCCGCCTGAGGCTCGGCCCGGTGCCCGGGACATGGGACTTCGACCGGGTCGTGCGCTCACACGGGTGGTGCGGCCTGCCGCCCAGCGCGTACGACCCCCGCCGCAGAGAGTTCTATCGCACGCTCGCGCTGCCGTCGGCGGGCGCCCTCACCGTGACGGTCAACGACCGCGGGTCGGTCACGTGGGGTCGGTGCACCGGGACCACCGCGGACCGGCACGCTATCCGCGCCCAGCTGCGGCGGATGCTCTGCGTCGACGACGACGTCTCAGAGCTGCACTCGGCGTGCGTACGTAGCCCCGGCCTGGCGTGGGTGCCCGCGAGTGGCGCCGGACGGATGTTGCGCTCGCCGACGGTGTGGGAGGACCTGGCCCGGATGCTCGCGACGACGAACTGCTCGTGGTCGCTGACGCGATCCATGCTGACACGGATGGTGGAATCGCTCGGTGCGCGCGGGCCCGCGGGTGAGCGCGCGTTCCCCACTCGCGAAGCCGTCGCGGCGGCCGGTCCGGACCATTTCCGCACGGTCGTGCGGGCCGGCTACCGCGCGGAGTCCTTCGTCGAGCTGGCGCGGACCGCGGAACCCGTCGAGGCTTGGCTCGTGGTCGCCGGGAGGGACAACGCGTCGGCACAGGATGTCGCTGCTGGGATCCAGCGCTTGCGCGGATTCGGACCCTACGCGGCGGAGGGCATGCTCGGCTTGCTCGGGCATCCCCGCGGCCTGGCGATCGACTCGTGGGTCCGGGCGAAGCTCCCTGCACTAATGGGACGGGCCAGCATGACCGACGAGGACATCCGCGACCGCTACGCCCATCTCGGCAGGTGGGCAGGCTCGGGATTGTGGCTCGAGCTGACTGCCGACTGGTTCGCAGCTGATTAGCACGCCGGGGGGCCGTTGCTGATCCCTAGCCGAGACCCCGGAGCCGACGCCGTGCCACGACAATTGCAGTTGCCCCGCCGCCAACCAGCACGAGCCCGGCGAGGGCGATCCCGCCGGCTTCAAATCCGGTAAACGGGAGCGTCGGACCGCTCTTTGCACTCGTCGCGTTGAATCCCTCGACGGCGGTCGGCAACGCCAGCGGTCCTACTGTAGTGGTACCGGGGTCAGGCGTTTTCGACGTGTGCGGGACGGGGGCTTCCGTGAACACCTCGCCAAGAACCGAGGCGGTGCTGGTCGGCGCGACCGTCGAACTCCCGGAGGAGGGGGGGAAGAACCCCGGCGGTCCCTCCTCTGACGGCGGGAAGAACCCGGAGGGCCCCCCTTCCGACGGAGGAAGAAAGCCCGGCGGTCCATCCTCCGACGGTGGGAAGAACCCGGAGGGGTCCTGCTCGGACGGCGGGAGATATCCCGACGGGCCTTCCGATGAGGGCGACGGAGCAGCGCTCGAGGCTGGCGTCGAGACCGAAGTCGCGACAGCACCCGATGAGGCGATTAAGGAGCGCGGCGGCGAGGAAGTCGACGACTCGTCGGCGATTGCGGGTGCCGCTGCCGCTACGGACAGCGCGGCGACACCAAGCGCGACGAGACCCAGCCGTGCTTGGTGTCGGGACATTCGCTTCATGTATAAACCCCCGAAATGCGGGCGCGTGTGCCTGGCTGCTGGCCGCACTATATGGGAGAAGCCGCCGCACGGGAAGACCCCGCCGAAAACCGAACGTCATGCTGCCGATCTAGCCGCGGACCGCGCTCACGAAGCTGTAGACAGCCAGGCCGGCCATGACGAGTGCGGCAATCCGCGTCATCAAGCCGATCGGTACGACGCGAAGCAATTCACGTCCGCCGACGATGGCCAAGCCACCCACCGACCACAGCGCGAGCGTCGACCCGATCCCGACCGATAGCGGATCGTCGTACTTAGCAGCAAGGTTTGCGGTCAGTATCTGGGTGAGGTCGCCGAACTCCGCGACGGCGATCACGCCGAAGGCTGCCCCGGCCACCCGCAGGAACGTGGGCGCCCGCTGGGCGTCTGATGCGGCGAGTTCGGCCTCTGTAGATTCGTCCTCCTCTTCACGTTGCCGCGACTCCCGCAGCAACAGCAATGCACCGAGCAGGAACAGCACGCCGACGACCGCTTCGACAACCCGGCGCGGCGCGAGCGTCAGCAGCTGGCCCAGCAACACGGCGACCGTGACATGCATCGCGAACGCGGCCGCGACGCCGGCGAACACCCAGCTCGCCCGGAAGCGACTGCCCATCACGAG
>CAXTUZ010000103.1:0-974 GCA_964247525.1 uncultured bacterium | reverse complement strand
CATCACGAGAGCCGCGAGCGCGGTCTTGTCCGGCAACTCGCCGACGAAGATCAACGGGAACACCGCGGCAACGACTCCGACGTTGATCAAACTCGGCCATCGTCCCTTCGCGGCGGTCCTTCGACCGTACGCTGCCTACGAGTGAACACCTGGCCGTTGGTGAGGGGATGGAGCAACGGTGGAGTGCCCCGAGCGCGGAGTTGGGTGTGTGGCCTTCGCTCAGTGTGCGTTCGGGGAACGGCTACGGAGGTGGCGCTCAATTTCGGGCGCGGCGCACAGATTACGCCCGCTGCGGCCATCAACATCTCAAGCGCGCGTATCCGGGTCTGCTCTGCGGCCGTGATCCATTTCGCGTCCGCGCCACTGAGGCGAAGCACCACGTCATGCGACTCATCCTCAAGCGCGCGCCCGTCCGCCAAGAGGTCCAGCGCGATGGCGCGCGCGTTGTGGAGGTTGCCGGCGAGACTCATGCGCAGGACCGGTGGATTGAGCAACGGACCGCGAACATAGAGGAACTCGTGGCACGCAAGTGCAAGTGTCAATAAGAGCAAGTGACAGGAGATGTCGCGGTGGACACGGTGCGCCTCGGTTCGCAGGAAATGGAGGTCAGCCGGCAAGGGCTGGGCTGCATGAGTCTGACCGGGTTCTACGGCAGGGCTTTCGACGAGCGGGCCGCGCTCGACACCCTGACGCAGGCTCTTGATCTGGGAGTCACGCTGTTGGACACCGCGGACATCTACGGCGACGGCCTGGGAGACGATTCGTCCGGCTTCGGTGGCAACGAGGCGTTCGTCGGTCGTGCCATCCGCGGCCTCCGCTCCAGTGTTGTCCTCGCCACCAAGTTCGGATATCAACCGCGGCGCCACGTTGGCAACCGCAAGGAGCAGCCGGGTCCTCGGGGCGACGCCGCGTATGTTGCTTCGGCCTGCGATGCGTCGCTACAACGACTCGGCGTCGACCACATCGACCTCTAC
>CAXTUZ010000102.1:0-7467 GCA_964247525.1 uncultured bacterium | reverse complement strand
CGGCTACTCGCACGACTACCAGTACACGCGGGTCTGTTACAGCGACGTGCTGGCGCTGTGGACCGCCGAGGGGTTGGACCAGGGAAAGATCCCGATTCTCGACAACGTGACGCCCACCCCGGATGCGACGGGAAAAGTCCATCACAAGTACGTCGAGTACCCCGTCATCATCGGCGGCGCTATGGCGGTGGCCGAGGGACTCGTCCACCAGTTCGTGAGCGATCGGCCCACGCCGGCGCAAGCGCGAGCCATCACGCGCGGAAGTGCGCCGACGGCATCCTCGATCGACAAGCTCAAAGCGGCCAAGGCGTCGTACGACTACCAGACCAGACGTGCCACGGCCTTCTTCGACATCACCGCGGCCTTTCTGGTGCTGTGTGGTGTGGTCGTCGTCGTCCTGACCGGTCTGACGGCCGGGCGGCGCCGCATCTGGGACGCCGCCCTGGTCGGGCTCGCGCCTGCGCTCGTCCTCAACGGCGCGGTCAACTGGGACTTGATCGCGGTGGCCTTCACCTCCGCGGCATTGTTCGCCTGGTCGCGCCGGGCGCCGGCGCTCGCCGGGCTGTTCCTCGGGTGCGGGGTGGCGACCAAGCTCTACCCCCTCGTCCTGCTGGTGCCGCTGTTCGCGCTCTGCCTGCGTGCTGCGCGGTTACGCGCCTTCTGGCGGCTGGTCGCGTCCGCAGTCGTGACCTGGGTGGTCGTCGACGTCCCCATCTGGATCGCCAGTCCGTCCGGATTCGGCGAGTTCTACGCGTTCAGTCGATCTCGCGGGACCGAGTACAACTCGTTGTTCTACGCCTACCAGTACCTTGTGTTCGGCCCGAACCACCCGTGGGACCCGGGCAAGCGCGTACCGACCTGGCTGAACTTCTGGTCCGCCCTGTTCCTGGTGGTCAGCCTGCTCGCGGTCGCCGGACTCATCCTCTACGCGCCCCGGCGTCCCCGCCTCGGGCAGGTCGCATTCCTCACGGTCGCCGCGTTCGTCCTGACCAACAAGGTCTACTCACCGCAGTACGTGCTGTGGTTGCTGCCCCTCGTAGCCCTGGCCCGGCCGCGCTGGCGGCTCTGGCTCATCTGGCAGGCGACTGAAGTCGTTCTGATCGTCCTGCTCTACATGTTCTTCATCTGGACCGATACGTCCACCTCACGCGGAATCGAGTACCCGTGGTTCTTCTTTGCGGGGGATCTGCCGCGGGATGTCGTACTCGTCGTCATCGCGGGCTTCGTCGTGCGCGAGATCTGGTATCCCGGAACCGATATCGTCCGGTCCCACGGCGATGACGATCCGGCCGGAGGGCCCCTCGATGGGGCGCGGGACGCCTTCGTGGCCCGACTGCCGCCGCCGGTGCCGCTCGCTTCGCCTCAGCCTCCGGAGAACCGCGCGTCCGAGCCGATGACCTCGAGCCGGATCCCGTCGGTGTCGTAGTGCACTTGCTCGAGCCGAAGCCCGTAAGGGAGCGCTGGAAGCGGTAGCGGAAGCGCGTCCAGCACCCTGAGGGCGACGGGTGCATCGCCGCGGTCGGTGAGATGCAGCGAAAGGACACCTCCGTCCACGCTTGCTCGCACCAGGACGAAGCGCGAGCCGGTCAGGGCCGTCGTGAGCCGGATCCCGTCGGCGTCGCCGCTCACCCGTACAACCGTGAGCACGATCGACGCGCGCCGCAACGCGTCCTGCAGGTCCGCGTAGGTGAGCAGCGCGGTCCCCTCGACGTCGTCCACGGGCACCGTGCGAACCCGCCCGGCCAACGCGGGAAGGACGCCGACGTGCACGCCGCGCAGGCGGACATCGACGTTCCGCAGGCGCACGCCGCCCTGCTCGATGGAGGACAGGTCGATCCTCAGGTCCCGATAGTTGCCCCCGGCGACCTGAGTGAGGAAGGGCACCCCGGCGACCTTCACCCGGATCGGACCCGAGGCACCCTCGGTGTGGCGCAGCTGAGCGTGGACCCGCCGGGTTGCCGTCCAGGCCAGCGCGCGGTCGAGGACCGGGAGCAGGAGCAACCCGACCAGCGCGATCGCGCAGGCGCGGACACGTGCCCGCCGGGCCCGCGGTCCGGTCACGACACGCTGCTCACGACACGCGGCGGGCGCGATCGCGGCGGGCCGGCGCCGGGATGCGGCACCATTGATCCATGGCTGCGCAACGACGGCGCGGCGGTGTCGCCCTGCGCGTTCTCAGCGGGGCGATCGCCGCCGGGATCGTGCTGCTCTCGGCCACGGCGGCGGGTGCGGCGGCGCCACACGTGTACGGCATCGCAGTCACCTGGCAGGACGCTACCGGTTCGGCCGGAAGCGGCTTCGATCGGACGGATGGTCCGGGCGGCGCGGTTGCGTACGCCGGGGTACCGGGAGCGGCGACCGATCTGACCGATCTCAGCGCCCTGGGCGTCTCGATCACGCTGGTCCAGGCCGGAGTTCAGTGGGGGAAGCCCATCCTTCTCGCGCCCGGCACCACGGCGCGGTTCTACTTTCCCGCCGGCACCTACACCCTCGTCGGACGTGCCTTGTCCGGCGGAATCGGCCGGCCACCGGCGGCAACACCGCTCGCCACCCTTTCGCTTGCCCTCACGGCACGGCAGGCGCCGAGTACTTCTCCCAGCGCCGGCGTCGGTCCCTTCCTGCTCGCCGGCCAACGGCCGCGATCGGTGGTGAGTCTCTACGGCGCCAGCGAGGGATTGGCTCCCGCGGCGAAGTCCGGGCCCACGACGACGGCCGGCTCCGCGCCGCGCCGAACAGGCGGCGGGTTCGACCGCAACCTGGGGCTGCCCACGGCCGTCGCGATCGTCGTGCTCGTCGGGATCGCCGGAGCCTTCGTTCGGGTCGTGCTCGCCTACCCGCGGCTCGTCGGTCATCCACAGTTCTCCGGGGAGCGCCGGCACTAGGTCCGCGGATATGTGACCGTAGGGCGGGCGCACCCGAGGCTGTTACGCTGCAACGTCCGCTGACGCAGACACCCTCCTGCCACGGAGTGCCCGTGGCCGCCTAGTCCGAAGGAGGTGGGGCTCGTATGCGTCGCTACGAACTGATGGTGATCCTCGATCCCGATCTTGAGGAACGGACCATCACCCCGAGCCTCGAGCAGTTCCTCACGGTCGTGAGGACCGCCGGAGGCACGGTCGAGAAGATCGATGTGTGGGGCCGTCGCCGGCTGGCGTACGAGATCGCGAAGAAGCACGAGGGGATTTACGCCGTCGTCGACCTCGTCGCCGAGCCGGCCGCGGTCAAGGAGCTCGATCGCCAGCTCAACCTCAACGAATCCGTGCTCCGTACCAAGGTGATCCGTCCCGACATCCGCTGATCCGCCCGAGGAAGACCCGAGGAAATCATGGCCGGAGAGACTGTCATCACCGTCGTCGGCAACCTGACCGGTGATCCTGAACTGCGTTTCACCGCGAGCGGCGCGGCGGTGGCCAACTTCACCGTCGCGTCGACACCGCGGACCCTGGATCGCGCGACGAACGAGTGGAAGGACGGCGAAGCCCTCTTCCTGCGCTGTTCGATCTGGCGGCAGGCGGCCGAGAACGTCGCCGAGTCGCTCACGCGCGGCGCCAGGGTCGTGGTCACCGGCCGGCTCAAGCAGCGCTCCTTCGAGACGAAGGAGGGCGAGAAGCGAACCGTCGTCGAACTCGAGGTCGACGAGGTCGGTCCGTCACTGCGTTACGCGACCGCCAAGGTGAACAAGACCAGCAGGGCCGGCGGGTTCAGCGGCGGCGCCGGGGGTTCGGCCGAGGGCGGCTTCGGCGCCTCCTCGGCCGGAGCCCAGGACGATCCCTGGTCCACCCCCGCTCCGGCCGGCGGGTTCTCCGACGAGCCGCCCTTCTGAGCTGTCGCAGCTCACGAGTCCTCACCTTTCCCACTCACCCGAACAACGCCTCGACCACACCGGAGCCACGCATGCCCAAGCCCCCGCCCCGCAAGCCGAAGAAGAAGCAGAACCCCCTCGATCCGAAGATTGCGTACATCTACTACAAGGACACCGCGATGCTGCGCAAATTCATCTCCGACCGCGGAAAGATTCGCGCTCGCCGGGTCACCGGGGTCAGCGCCCAGCAGCAACGGGAGCTGGCGACGGCCATCAAGAACGCCCGCGAAATGGCGCTGCTGCCGTACACCTCGACCGCGCGCTGAGGAGAGAGGTACCGATGAAGCTCATCCTCACCCAGGACGTCGCCGGTCTCGGCGGCCCGGGCGAAGTCGTGGAGGTCGCCGACGGCTACGGTCGCAACTACCTGATCCCCCGCGACTTCGCCATTGCGTGGACGAAGGGCGGCGAGAAGCAGATTGCCACCATCCGCCGCGCTCGCGAGGTACGACACGTCCGAGATGTCGCGCACGCTCGCGAGCTTGCCTCGCAGCTCGCCGCGCTCGCGCCGACGCTTCGCACCCGAGCAGGTCAAGGCGGAAAGCTCTTCGGCTCGGTGACCGCCTCGGACGTCGTGACGGCGGTCAAAGCCGCGGGCGGCCCGGTGCTGGACCGGCGTCGCGTGGCATTGCCGGGGCACATCAAGCAGCTCGGCCGGCACACGGTGTCGGTCGACCTGCATCCGGAGGTCGAGGCCACGTTCGTCCTCGAGGTCGTCCCCGCCTGAGCGCTCCGGCGCCCGTCCACACCGGCGCCACAGTCGTCCGCACCGTTCTCCCCAGGCTGTGAACAGGCTGTGCACAAGCGCCGGTTGAGTTGTCCTCCGCCGCCTCCTACGGTGCTCCGAGCACGTCGGGCCACGGGCCTGTCGCGCGCGGATCGGCCCGAGTCAGGATTGTCAGAGTCCCTCGGTACGACTGCCTCACACGCACCGACTCGAGCGACAGGGAGGCCCGATGGCGGCCGAGGTTCTGCACGTCCCGGATCGGGGTTCGCGTGCCGACCAGGCGATCTTCGAACGCACGCCGCCGCAGGATCTAGTAGCCGAGCAGTGCGTGCTGGGGGGGATGCTGCTCAGCAAGGACGCCATCGCCGACGTGGTCGAGGTCCTGCGTCCCGCCGACTTCTACGGCCCGGTGCACCAGCTGGTCTACGACACCGTCATCGATCTCTACGGGCGCGGGGATCCCGTGGACGCCGTGACGGTCGCCAGCGAGCTCGCCAGCCGGGGTTCCCTCGCCCGCGTCGGCGGGGCGCCGTATCTGATCACGCTGATCAGCAGCGTCCCGACGGCCGCCAACGCCGGCTATTACGCGCGCATCGTCGCCGAGAAGGCCGTGCTCCGCAGGCTCGTCGAGGCCGGGACCCGGATCGTGCAACTCGCGTACGCGACCGACAACGGGAGCGACGGCGTCGGTGACGTGGATGCCGCGGTGGATCGCGCTCAGGCGGCGGTGTACGAGGTGACCGAGCGCCGCATCAGCGAGGACTACCAGCGCGTCGAGGCGTTGCTCCCCGCCACCCTCGCCGAGCTCGAGGCGATCGAGGGACACAGCGGCGCGATGAGCGGGGTGCCGACCGGTTTCGCAGATCTCGATGCCTTGACGAACGGGCTGCATCCGGGCCAGCTGATCGTGCTCGCCGCCCGGCCCGCGATCGGGAAGTCCACGCTCGGCCTGGACCTGGCGCGCTCTGCGAGCGTGAAGCACGGGATGACGTCGTGCATCTTCAGCCTCGAGATGAGCCGGAACGAAATAGTGATGCGGCTGCTGTCGGCCGAGGCTCGGGTCGCGCTCAAGAGCATGCGTTCCGGCGGGTTGACCGAGCAGGACTGGGATCGGCTCGGGCTCAGGATGGGCACGATCGCAGAGGCACCGCTGTACATCGACGACTCCCCGCACCTGACGATGATGGAGATTCGCGCGAAGGCGCGGCGCCTCAAGCAGCGGCACGACCTCAAACTCATCGTGCTCGACTACCTGCAGCTCATGTCCAGCCCGAGGCGGGTGGAGAACCGGCAGCAGGAAGTCAGCGAGATCAGCCGTCAGTGCAAATTGCTCGCGAAGGAACTCGAGATCCCGATCGTGGCGATCAGCCAGCTGAACCGCTCCGCCGAGCAGCGCGGCGACAAACGGCCCTTGCTGTCGGACCTACGCGAGTCCGGCGCGATCGAGCAGGACGCCGATGTCGTCATCCTGCTCCATCGTGAGGATGCGTACGACCGGGAGAGCGCCCGCGTGGGTGAAGCCGACTTCATCGTCGCGAAGCACCGCAACGGCCGCACGGACACGATCACCGTGACGAGTCAGCTGCACTACGCGCGGTTCGTCGACCTCGGCCCCGGCGGCTAGTCGGATCAGCGGGCTGATTCGGCCGCGAGCCGGTGGTCGCGGGCGGAGATCACGGACAGGCGTCCGAGGGCGAAGGCACCGAGGAAGAGAATGAGGGCGCCGAGCCCGGTGAACATGCCGATGGTCTCCCACGCGCGGGTGTTCTTCCCTCCCGAAAGCGGCACGCCCACGTTGTTGATGTCGACGACCGGTGCGATGGCGAGCCCGACGACGAACCAGGCTCCGGCCGCGGTCGCGAGCCAACCTCCGAGGGTTGCCGCAGCTCGGCTCGCGCTCAGCATCAAGATGAGCCCACCCAGGGCCGCGACCCCTCCGGGAAGCACCTCGAGCCAGCCACGCCACGCGGTCCAATCCCAACTGTTGTTGGGTGTGTAGCCGAAGTCGAAGGTCGGGCCGATGAAGGGGATCAACGCTCCCCAGGCGCCGAGCAGGACCAAAGCAAGCCCGCTTACGGCTCCGCGGCTGCGAGGGATGTCCCTCCACGCGCTGTGGGGCCGTGGCGGTTTCGGCCCGGATTCCTCGCGCGGGCCGCGCTCGACGACCCGCGTGCGTTCGTGGATCTCGGTATCCCCGTCCGCGGTGGTGTCCACCGCTCGTGTCTCGGCGTGACGTTCGTCGGTGCCGATCGCCCCCGGGGTTGGCCCGGTGGAATTCGTGGTCGTCGTGCGACGTGACCGCGCGATACTCATGGCAACCTCCGCAGGTGCCGGCGTCCGTCGCCGGCACCGGGGTTATCGGCACGAATCGACGCCCGGAAACGTCGAGGAAACGACACGTCCTCGGGCGCCGGCATCCCGTTAATCCGTGCGCACTAGATTCTTTGGTCCCGCCCGTCTACGTCTCCGGGAGCCGTTCTGTCCGCGCAACCCGACGATCCGGCTGCACACTCGCCCGAGCTCGCGACCGAGCGGGCGTACGTGGCGGATCTCTACCGGCGTCTCGACGCGCTACGGAGCAGCACGCGCACCGAGCTCGGAGCGACCCGGCTCTCCCGGGCCGGCGGGAGTCCACAGGCTCAGTCCGAGCGCGACGCGTTCGCAAGCCGGTACGAGCGCCGGTTGGCCCAACTCGAATCGGTCGACGACGGGTTGGCGTTCGGCCGCCTCGACCTCGCGGCTGAATCCGAGCGGCTCTACATCGGACGGCTGGGTCTGTCCGACGAGGCGCAGCAGACGCTCCTCGTCGACTGGCGCGCCCCCGCCGCGGCCGCGTTCTACCGGGCGACGGCCGCCCGCCCGAACGACGCCGTGCGGG
>CAXTUZ010000101.1:3718-7494 GCA_964247525.1 uncultured bacterium | reverse complement strand
GGAACCGTGGACTCGCTTCGCATCCGGCCCGACGGAGACCTCTGGTACGACTGGTCCTGCGCGGCGTCCCCACCGCAGATCCGTAACCTGGCGGGCGCGGCCGTGCTGCCCGCGCCCGGGCCGCCCCTCGCGCCGCCGAGCGTTCCTGTCACCGACGTCATGGCGCCCGGCCCCGGCGGTCCCGTCCCGGCGTTCCTGCGCATCCCGGCCGCCGGAGAGGCGCCGTACGCGACCATCTTCAGCATCCACGGCGGGCCGACCTGGCACGACAGCGACACCTGGGCGGTCCGAGCGGCGGCCTGGGTCGATGCCGGATACGCGGTCGTGGGCGTGAACTATCGGGGCTCCACCGGATACGGCTCGGCCTGGCGCGATGCGATCGAGGCCTCGCCCGGCCATACCGAACTGGAGGACCTCGCCGCCGTCCGGGCGCACCTCGTTTCCGCCGGTGTCTGCGACCCGTCGCGGTGCGTGCTCGAAGGGGGATCCTGGGGCGGATTCCTCACCCTGCTCGGACTCGGTGTGCAGCCCGCGCTGTGGGCCTGCGGATCGGCAGCGGTTCCGGTCGCCGATTACCTCGCCGCGTACGAGGACGAGATGGAAGGGCTGAAAGCCTTCGACCGCAGCCTGTTCGGCGGATCACCGGATCAGGTCCCCGAGCGGTACGCGAAGGCCTCACCGTTGACCTACGTCGACCGCGTCTCCGTACCGGTGCAGATCTTGGCCGGCGCCAACGACCCCCGATGCCCCATACGGCAGATCGACAGCTACCTCGACGCCCTCGCGCGCCTCGGGAAGGAGCACGAGGTGTACCGGTTCGACGCCGGGCACGGTTCGTACGTCGCCACGGAGCGGATCGCGCAAACCGCCGCGCAGCTCGACTTCGTCGCGCGCCATGTGGCGCCCTAGTTGCGCCGAAGCGGGGTCAACGCGCGGCCAGCTCGCCCGCGACGAGCTCCGCGATCTGCATCGTGTTCAACGCCGCCCCCTTGCGCAGGTTGTCCCCGCAGACGAACAGGTCGAGAGCATGCGGGTCATCGAGAGCTTGCCGGACCCGGCCGACGTACGTGGCATCGGTGCCCACGACGTCAGCGGGCGTGGGCAGGTCCTTGACCACGACCCCAGGAGCCGCCTTCAGGGTCTTCACCGCGGCACCGACGGAGACCGGCTTGGCGAAGACCGCGTGCACTGCCAGCGAGTGGGTCGTGACCACCGGCACCCGTACGCAGGTCGCGCTTACTGAAAGGTTCGGCAGGCCAAGGATTTTTCGGGACTCGGCCCGTACCTTCAACTCTTCGCTGGTCCAGCCGTCGTCCTTCGCCGATCCGGCCCAGGGGATCACGTTCATGGCCAGTGGCGCCGGGAAAGGGGACGTCTCACCGAGCGCGGCCCGGACGGCCTCGCGCACATCGCCGGCGATCGTTCCGAGACCCTTGCCCGCGACCGTCTCGAGTTCGGCGTTCAGGCGGTCGATGCCGGGCTGGCCGGCGCCGGACGCTGCCTGGTACGACGCGACGACGAGCCCCTCCAGCTCGAACGCCCGGTGCAGCGCACCGAGGACGACGATCATCGACAGGGTCGTGCAGTTCGGGTTCGCGATGATGCTCCTCGGGTGCCAGGAGGCTGCCTGAGGATTGACCTCCGGCACCACCAGCGGCACCTCCGGGTCCATCCGGAAGGCCCCGGAGTTGTCGACACACACCGCACCGCGACGGGCGGCGACCGGCACCCACTGCGCGCTCACCTCATCCGGAACGTCGAACACCGCGACGTCGACGTCGTCGAAGACGTCGGCGCGGAGCGCCTGCACCTCGATCTGCTCACCTCGTACCGGCAGCATGATCCCCGCCGAGCGTTCGGAGGCGACGAGTTCGATCTCGCCCCAGACGTCGGCGCGTTCAGTCACCAACTGGCGCACGACCGTCCCGACCGCGCCCGTCGCGCCGACGATCGCCAATCGCGGTCCGGTCCGCGGGCTCATCGGCCGGTGCCGCCGTAGACCACGGCGAGCTCGTCCTCGGAGGCGAGGTCGAAGGCGTCGTGCACCGCGCGGACCGCGACCGGAACGTCGGTGTCGCGGCACACCACGCTGATCCGGATCTCGGACGTCGAGATGATCTCGACGTTGACGCCGCTCGCGGCAAGCGCCCCGAAGAACGTGGCCGACACCCCGGGATTGGTACGCATCCCGGCGCCGACGAGGGAGACCTTGCCGATGTGTTCGTCGTACACGACCCGTTCGAACCCCACGCCCGGACGGGCCCTTTCGAGAGCATTCAGCGCCGTGGCGCCGTCGGACTTGGGCAACGTGAACGAGATATCGGTGAGGCCGGTCGCCGCCGCGGAAGTGTTCTGCACGATCATGTCGATGTTCACCTCGGCGCCGGCCATCGCCTGGCAGATCGCCGCGGCCTGACCGGGTTTGTCGGGTACGCCGATCACCGTCAGCTTGGCCTCGCTGGTGTCATGTGCGACCCCGCTGATGATCGCCTGCTCCACAGGTACCTCCGAGGTGATGGTCGTGCCCGGGTGCTGCGAGAACGAGGACCGCACGACGATCGGCACGTGGTAGCGGCGGGCGTACTCCACGCAGCGGAGGTGCAGGATCTTGGCGCCGTGGGCGGCCAGTTCGAGCATCTCTTCGTAGCTGAGCCGGGGCTGTTGACGGGCGTTCGGGACGAGCCTCGGATCGGCGGTGAACACGCCGTCGACGTCGCTGTAGATCTCGCAGACACTCGCGTCGAGTGCGGCGGCGAGGGCGACGGCGGTGGTGTCCGAACCTCCTCGCCCCAGGGTGGTGATGTCCTTGCTGTCCTGGCTGACGCCCTGGAAGCCGGCCACGATCGCGATGTGTCCCTTGTCGATCGCCGACCGGATACGGCCCGGAGCGACGTCGATGATCCGCGCCTTCCCGTGCGCCGAGTCGGTGATGACGCCGGCTTGGCTGCCGGTGAAGGACCGGGCCTCGTAACCCAGGCCTTCGATCGCCATCGCGAGCAGCGCCATCGAAATCCGTTCCCCGGCAGTGAGCAGCATGTCGAGTTCCCGGGCGGGCGGCAGCGGCGTGACCTGCTCGGCGAGATCGAGCAACTCGTCGGTGGTGTCGCCCATCGCGGAAACCACCACGACCACCTCGTGGCCGTCCTTCACGGCCGCCACGATCCGTTCGGCGACGCGCTTGATCCGCTCGGCGTCCGCCACCGAGCTGCCTCCGTACTTCTGTACGACGAGCGCCACGGATCTGAGCCTACCGGCGGATTTTGCACCCCCCGTGACATATTCGGGGTGTGCCAGCACTGCGGCTCGCGCTTGCCGCGTGCACCCTCACGCTCGCGCCCCTGGCGCTGAGTGCGTGCGGTGGTAGTGGCGGTGGTGTTGCCACGAGGTCTACGCCGACTCCGCTGGGTACGGCGGCGATGGCGCTACAGCGTTACGCCAGGGCCGCCGGCGCCGGACAGTTCGCCGCGAGCTACGCGGCGCAGACGACCGGCCAGCAGGACGCGACAGTCGGCGTGTACTTCCTCAATGCGCAGCGATACCGGATCGATGTACGGCAGGGAGCGGTCACGGCATCGTTGTTCGCGACCGCTCAGGGCAGCGTGGCGTGCGGCTCGTCATCGGGCAAGGCGCCGCTGTGCTTCCTCGCCGCCGGGCCGGGAGATCCGGTCCCCAACCAGTTCGACGCGGGGATCCAGCGCATCTTCACCCAGGACCTGCCCCGACTCGCGGCCGACCCCTCGGGCCTGGACATCCGGAAGGCAGCCCCGCTGGCCGCG
>CAXTUZ010000101.1:1165-3697 GCA_964247525.1 uncultured bacterium | reverse complement strand
TGCTTCGCGGTCAACGCGCCGACGCCCGCGACGACGCCGCCCGTGTCCGGGGCCCGTACGCAGGTCCGCGGGGTGGACCTCGGCACGTACTGCCTGGGCGAGTCCGGCCTGCCCCGCGCGCTCACCTTCGGCTCCGGGACCCTCACCCTCCTTCGCGACCTCGGCCCACTGAAGGCCGCGATTCTCGTGCCCCCGGGGAAGGTCCTTCCGCTCCCACGCGCGACGGCCACTCCCCCGACGACGCCCGCGCCGTAGCCCGCCGGCCGGGCGGACCCCTTTGTTCGATTCCAGGAAACTCTCGCGACATAGCCCCCTGAGGCGCGCTTTTCCTGGAATCGAACAAACCGGAGCGCCGGCCGTGCCGCGAAAGGAGCAAGGCGCCGAAGGGGTCAGGCGTCGACCGCGCGGCGTCCTTCGAAAGCACGCCCGAGGGTTACTTCGTCCGCGTACTCGAGGTCGCCGCCGACCGGCAGGCCACTGGCGAGGCGGGTGATACGCAGACCCATCGGTGCGAGCATCCGCGCGAGATACGTCGCGGTGGCCTCGCCCTCGGTGTTCGGGTCGGTGGCCAGAATGACCTCCGTGACGGTGTTGTCCGCGACTCGGGTGAGCAGTTCCCGGATACGAAGATCGTCCGGCCCGATGCCCTCGATGGGGGAAATAGCCCCGCCCAGCAGGTGATACCGGCCGTGGAACTCGTTGGTCCGCTCGACGGCGACGACGTCTTTCGGCTCTTCCACGACGCAGATCACGTCGAGTGACCGCCGCGGATCGAGGCAGATCCGGCACTCCGCAGCCTCCGCGACGTTCCCGCAGATACGGCAGAAACGCACCTTCGCCTTCATCTCGGTCAGCACGTTCGCGAGCCGGGTCACATCCACCGGGTCGGCCGCGAGCAAATGGAAGGCGATGCGCTGCGCCGACTTGGGCCCGACGCCCGGGAGGCGGCCGAGCTCGTCGATGAGGTCCTGGACCGGCCCTTCGTACACGATTAGAGCGGCAAGCCGGGCATGCCGCCGCCGAGGCCACCGGTGAGCGGACCCATGGTTTCGGCCTGCTTCTGCGCGGCATTCTTCTGAGCGTTCTGCACGGCGTACACCACGAGGTCCACAAGGGTGTCGATGTCCTCGGGATCGACGACCTCGGGTTTGACCTGAAGGTTGAGCAGCTCGCCGCTGCCCGTCACCGTCGCGGTGACGAGCCCGTTCCCGGCCTGCCCCTCCACCTCGGTCGCGGCGAGCTGCGTCTGCGCCTCGAGCAGCTGCTGCTGCATGCGCTGTGCCTGCTTCATCAGCTGCTGCATGTTCGGCTGACCGCTACCGGGAAATCCGCCCTGCTTCGCCATGGGAGGAGCGTACGGGTCGAAGGTCACGACTGCTCCTCCTCGATGACGGTCGCGCCGAACGCGTCACGCAACAGGTCTACGGGATCCGTCCGGGTCACCGCCACCGGGGATTCGGCGCCGTCGGCCAGAGCGGACTCGGGTTCGGGCGCGTCGCCAGGAGCGAATCCGTCCTGGTGGAGATCGCCGTCGAATCGGGTACGAGGGGCCGTCGCCGCGACGACGGTCACCTGCCACGTACCGCCGACAACTTCGGTGAGCGCCTCGGCGAGGACATCGACGCCCGTTCCGGCCTGGAACTGGCGAGCGATCGGCGCAAGCGAGATTGCGAGCAGAACCTTGCCGCCGTCAACGCCGGTGATCTCCGCGTGCTGGGCCAGCATCGCGTGCGGGACCCGGCTCCGCTTCTTCACCGCGTCGAGGACGAGTGGCCACGCTTCGCGAACAGCAGCGAAGTCGAGGCGACCCGGTTCGGGGGGCGCCACCGCCCCCGGCGCCGGAGCTGGAGCCGGCCTCGGATCCGGCTCCGGTTCCGACCCCGCTGCCGGCGGATTCCGTACGGGCTCAGCGTTCACCTGGGTCGGCGCGCTGTCGGGACGCGCGAGGGGCAGCCCGGGGGCCGCGGCCAGGGCTGGTCCGGTGTGGGCGCCCAGCGCGAGGCGGCGCTCCATCGCGTCCAGCCGAGCTAAGGTTGACGCGGCCGAGTGATCGGCCGCGGGCAGCAGCAGGCGTGCGCACAACAGTTCGAGCAACAGCCGCGGCGAGGTGGTGCCGCGCATCTCGACGAGCCCTGCATGCACGATGTCAGCCGCGCGCGACAGCTCAGCGGCGCCCAGCGAGGTGGCCTGCCGATGCATCCGCTCGAGCTGATCAGGCGGCAGCCCGGCGACCAGCCCGCGCTCGGTGGCGTCGGGCACCGCCTGGAGCAGGACGAGGTCGCGAAGCCGCTCGAGCAGGTCCGTCGCAAAGCGGCGGGAGTCGTGGCCGGCCGAGACGACGCGTTCCACGACCCCGAACAGGGCTGCGCCGTCGCGCCGGGACAGTGCCTCGACGGTGTCGTCGAGCAGCACGCCCTCGGTGACGCCGAGCAGGGCACTTGCCTGGTCCAGCGACGTTGCCTCGCCCGCGATCTGCTGATCGAGGATCGAGAGCGAGTCCCGTACCGATCCCCCGCCGGCGCGCACCACGAG
>CAXTUZ010000101.1:0-1155 GCA_964247525.1 uncultured bacterium | reverse complement strand
TCCGGGGCGATCTCGACGCCCTCCGACGCGCAGATCTTCGCGAGGTGGTCGCGGAGCAACCCGGGAGGCACCAACCGGAACCGGTACGAGAAAGTCCGTGACCGGATCGTGGCCAGGACCTTCTCCGGCTCGGTCGTCGCAAACACGAACACCACGTGGGGCGGCGGTTCCTCGACCACCTTCAGCAACGCATTGGACGCACCCGTGCCGAGTTGGTGCGCCTCGTCGATGACGAAGATCCGGAAGCGCCCGGACGCGGGCGTGTAGTGCGTACGTTCGCGCAGGTCTCGCGCGTCGTCGATGAGGCCGTGGCTGGCGGCGTCGAGTTCCACCACGTCGACCGACGATCCCGCCCGGATCGCCAGGCATTGCTCGCACACCCCGCAGGGCGACGGGGTCGGCCCGTCCACGCAGTTCAAGGACGCGGCGAGGATTCGGGCGGAGGAGGTCTTGCCGCAGCCGCGCGGACCGGAGAACAGGTACGCGTGGTGCACGCGGCCGGATTGAAGCGCCGCGCTGAGCGCGGCGGTGACATGTTCCTGGCCGACGACCTCGGCAAAGGTGCGCGGCCGGTAGCGGTTGTAGAGCGCGGCTGCCACCCATACCTCCGCAACGCCGTACGCCGGATCAAAGGGACCCCCCGCACACCCGCCAGAGCCCGTTTACCCTTGCTGCCTTCCGGCCCTGGGGGGGTTCACAGGATGGACGCCGCACGAGGGGTCCCGGATCACTCTAGTAGCCCGAATTCGGCCGCCGGGCGGCGTCCGCGCGGAAGCTGGGTATCCTCGCGAACGGAGGATTCGCCTAGTTGGCCTAGGGCGCACGCTTGGAATGCGTGTTGGGGGCAACCCCTCGCGAGTTCGAATCTCGCATCCTCCGCCAGAGTGCCTTCGCTCCGCTGCAGACCTTTCGGATCCTGTCCGAACCACTCGTACAGACATCGAGGAGCGCGGCCTGCGCGGGTCTCCACACCCCGACGGTGACCGACGCGGCGGGCGCGACCGGCCCGGTGACGAGTGCGCTGGCCCCGATCCCCGGCGGGTACCGGGTCACGGTGCGCGTGGACCCGGCGTGGCTGGCTGCGACGGGCCGAGTCTTCCCGGCGGTGGTGGACCCGACGGTGCCGTTCGGGTGCACGCCCCCGGCGGGGTGCCG
>CAXTUZ010000100.1:3736-7546 GCA_964247525.1 uncultured bacterium | reverse complement strand
CGCGAAGACGGCGCCCGCACGGACCGCGCCTGTGGAGGCCGCGCCCGTGAAGCGCACGAGTACGCCCGCGGCGCCGACTGCAACGATACGCAAACGTGCGGCCGCGCAGGTGACAAACACCGAAGCTGCGCCGGTGAGGGTGGTGAAGGCGAGCAAGGCGGGCAAGGCCGTCACAGCGACGACAACTGCGCGCCCCGCAGCCAAGGCGCCGACGCCGCCGGCAACCAAGAAGGCCGCGGCGACGAAACGCCCCCGTTAGGCCCCCGCTTCACGCAGCCACCAGGTGAGCCCGAGGTCGGGCGAGGAGTGCGGCGAGAGGTCCGCGGCCGGTCTGCCTCGGACGATGGTCACCGCAAGGACGTCGGCAGCAAGCGACGCTGTGTGCTCCTCCATCGCCGCGGCAGTGGGGGCGCCTCGTGCCTCGCTGCTTCCCTCGACGTCCCACCACAGCTCGATGCGGTCCGACACCGACATTCCGAGATTCTTGCGAGAGTCGTTGATGAGCCGGGAGACCTCACGCGCAATGCCGGCAAGGATAAGTGGGGGTGTGAGCTCGAGGTCGAGCGCCACCGAGATTCCCTCGGCGCTCGCCACCGCCCAACCGGTGCGCGGCGTCTCGGTGACCAGCAGATCGCCCGACGACAAGATCTGAGGTACCCCGTCCAGGAGCACCGTCAGCTCGCGGGTGACCCGGTCGTACCGGTCCGCCGTGATCTGGCGGGCGACGTCCTGGGTGCGAGGCCCGAAACGTTTCCCCAGGGCGCGGAAATTGGGCCGGACGACGACTTCCACCAGGTCGCCGGAAAGTTCCTCCAGCACAGAAACATTCAGTTCTTCGGCAATTTCTCGGCGGAGCTCGGCGCTCAGTTCCGGGAATCCGCTCGCGGCGACGAGAACCCTGCCGAGGGGCTGTCGGGTCCGGACACCGCTGTTGGCGCGGGCACTCCGGCCGAGTTCGACGAGTCGGCGCACGAGCTCCATCTGCGGCGACAAGGCCTCATCGACCTGGTCCGCGGTCGGCCACCCAGCGAGGTGGACGCTGTCGACCGTATCCCGATCGGCGTCGACGACCAGCCGGTGCCACAGTGCGTCCGCGAGGAAGGGCGTGAACGGCGCGAGCAGGCGGCACAGTTCGACGAGGCAGGTGTGCAACGTGTCGAACGCATCGGGATCGCCCTCCCAGAACCGGCGGCGCGAACGGCGGACGTACCAGTTCGAGAGGTCGTCGATGAACCCGGCGATGCGCCGCGCAGCCCGCGGCGGGTCGAAGACATCCAGCGCCGCGGTCACTTCGGCAACGGTCGCGGCAAGCTCCGCGAGCGCCCACCGGTCGAGCACGGGACGCTGGCCGCGCGGCCGCGCCGCGTCGCCGGGCGTCCAGGACGCGGCGTCGGCGTAAAGGGTGAGGAAGGACGCCGTGTTCCAGGTCGTCAACAGCACCTTCCGCACGACCTCGTCGAGCACCGCCGGCCCGACCCGGCGCGACGACCACGGTGAACCGCTGGCGAGCATGAACCACCGGAGCGCGTCCGCCGTGTGCCGTTCCATCAGGGGCGCCGGCTCGAGGATGTTCCCGAGGTGCTTGCTCATGCGCCGACCGTCCTCGGCCAGGATGATGCCTAGGCACAGCACCGACTCATAGGGGCTCTCGTCGAAGACCAGCGTGCCGATCGCCATCAGTGTGTAGAACCAGCCGCGGGTCTGATCGAGCGCCTCGGCGATGAACTGCGCCGGATACGCCGCCCGGAAGTCCTCCTCGCCACGGTGCGGTGCGCCCCACTGGGCGAACGGCATCGCGCCGGCGTCGAACCAGCAATCGATGACCTCCGCCACACGCCGCGCGGGCTTTTCGCAGGTTTCGCAGGCGATCTCGACGTCATCGATGAACGGCCGGTGCGGATCGATGTCACCCAGGTCGCGTCCGGCGGCGGCCGACAGTTCGGCGAGCGAACCG
Organism: uncultured bacterium; assembly: GCA_964247525.1. Taxonomy (GTDB): domain Bacteria; phylum Actinomycetota; class Actinomycetes; order Mycobacteriales; family CAJCIY01; genus DASYGP01. The sequence continues at coordinate 5,592 of CAXTUZ010000100.1, read as the reverse complement.
ATGGCGGTGACGTGCGCGTCCGCGCACCGCCACAGGGGCAGCGGCGTTCCCCAGTAGCGATTGCGCGACAGGGCCCAGTCGACGTTGTTCGCGAGCCAGTCTCCGTACCGGCCGTCGCGGATCGTCGCGGGATGCCAGTCGGTCCGAGAGTTCTCGCGCAGGAGTTCGGCCTTGCGCGCGGTCGTCCGGACGTACCACGACGGAAGGGCGTAGTAGAGCAGCCGGGTGTCGCAGCGCCAGCACAGCGGATAGCTGTGCTCGTAGGCGGTTTCGCGCCACAGCAGGCCTCGCGCCCGGAGGTCGTCGATGACGACCCGGTCGGCATCCTTCACCTGCACCCCGCCCACCAGCGCCAGCTCGGCGTCGAAATGACCGTCCCGGCCGACCGGGTTGACCACCGGCGCACCGTACGCGCGGGCGGTCTCCATATCGTCGGCGCCGAACGCCGGGGACTGCCCTACCAGACCGGTGCCCGCGTCGACCGTGACGTAGTCGGCGAGCGCGACGAAGTGCTTCGGCGCGGAAGAATCGGCGATGCCGGGTACGTCGAAAAGCCTCGCGTACGAGATATTTTCAAGTTCCCGTCCGGTAAGGCGGGCAACTTCGGTGACATCCGAACCCACTGCGGCGGCGACGAGCGGTTCGGCTACGACAAGCACGTCTCCGCCGCCGGTACGCACCGCGAGATAGGTGACGTCCGGGTGGACCGCCACGAGGGTGTTGACGTAGATCGTCCAGGGTTGCGTCGTCCAGACGAGGAGGTGGGCACCGAGATCGGCAAGCGGCCCGGAGGTCACGGGCACGCGGAAATACACACTCGGATCGACGACGTCGGCATATCCCTGTGCGACCTCGTGGTCGGACAAACCGGTCTCGCACCGGGGGCAGTACGGCGCAATGCGGTGGTCTTCGGTCAGCAGTCCCTTGTGGTACAGGGTTTTCAACGACCACCACACACTCTCGATGTACGACGAGTCCATGGTGCGATAGGCATTTTCGTAGTCGAGCCAGTAGCCCATTCTGGTGGACATCGCCTCGAACGCACCGACGTGTCGGAGCACGGACTCCCGGCACTTCGCGTTGAACTCGGCGATGCCGTATGCCTCGATGTCGTGCTTGTGGCGGAAACCGAGTTCCTTCTCCACGGCAAGTTCCACCGGCAGGCCATGGCAGTCCCACCCGGCGCGGCGGGCCACGGCGCGGCCGCGCTGGGTCTGATAACGGCAGAACAGGTCCTTGAAGGCGCGCGCCTCTACGTGGTGCGTCCCGGGCGCCCCGTTCGCCGTGGGCGGTCCTTCGTAGAACACCCATGGAGTGCCGCCCGCCGTCTGCTCGAGCGTCCGGGCGAAGACGTCGGTGTCCTTCCAACGCTGGAGCGTCTCGTGTTCGAGCCCCGGAAGGTCGACCCGCGCGGGTAGCGGCTTCAGCGGCATCGCGCGACGGCTCCTTCGGTCGACGGGCGCACGTGACGCGGCCTCGTCCTCGCTGATGTCCCGCCCCTTCCGCCGCTGACTCTAGCGGGCGGTGCCGTTCGGGACGCCGCCCGCGACGCCGGGTTGCGCCGAGTGGCTCTCCAGCGGGAGCAGTACCCTGCGCAGCAATCCGGCGAGAGCCTCGCGGTCGGGTACGGACAGGCTGCGCAGCAGGCGCTCCTCGGCCAGGACCAGGTCCGCGACCGCCGCTTCGACGCGGGCGTGCCCGTCGGCCGTCAGCCCGACCCGAACCCCCCGCCGGTCATGCGGATCCGGTGCTCGCGACACGAGTCCCCGTGCGCTGAGCCGGTCGACCCGGTGCGTCATCGTTGCCGAGCTGACGAGGGTGGCGTGCAGCAGTTCCCCCGGCGACAGTGCGAACGG
>CAXTUZ010000100.1:0-3726 GCA_964247525.1 uncultured bacterium | reverse complement strand
ACGTCGAAGGCCCACGGCTCGAGATCGTGCCTGCGGAACGCCCGCCGCCGTTCCCGGTCGGCCAGGACGGCCAACCGGGAGATCCTGGAGAAGACGGCGAGCGGGGACACGTCGAGCTCCGGTTTCTCGCGCCGCCAGGCGGCGACGAGTCCGTCCACGTCGTCCTGCGCCACACACGGCAGCGTACCCGTTGCTTCGAGATCGTGTATCTTGATGTCGAGAGACCTGGGTTGGGATCGGGTTGAAGAGGATGTCGGACGACAGGCGTGGGAAGCTCGGTCGGCGTGCCGACGAGCCGCAACGACCGAAGGAGAGGATGGCTCACATGACCGCCAGCAACACCTTTGACGCACGGGCAACGCTGACCGTCGGCAGCGCCAGCTACGACTATTTTCGGCTCGACCGGGTGCAGGGGTCGGCGCGACTTCCATTCAGCCTGAAGGTGCTGTTGGAGAACCTCTTACGTCATGAAGGCGGCCTGCATGTCACTGCCGACGACGTACGGGCGCTCGCCGCCTGGGATCCGGGAGCCGAACCGAGCATCGAGATCCAGTACACGCCCGCTCGGGTGCTGATGCAGGACTTCACCGGTGTGCCGTGCGTCGTGGACCTCGCCGCGATGCGCGAGGCGATGCAGGCGCTGGGTGGGGACGCGCAGAAGATCAACCCGTTGGCGCCGGCCGAACTCGTCATCGACCACTCCGTCATCGCCGATGTGTTCGGCCACAAGGATTCCTTCGAGATCAACGCGAAGCTCGAGTTCGAACGGAACAAGGAGCGCTACCAGTTCCTGCGCTGGGGGCAGTCCGCCTTCGCCGACTTCGTCGTCGTCCCTCCGGACACCGGCATCGTGCATCAGGTCAACCTCGAGCGGCTTGCCCGCGTCGTCTTCACCCGCGACGGCGTCGCCTACCCCGACACCCTCGTCGGCACCGACTCGCACACCACCATGATCAACGGATTAGGCGTCCTCGGCTGGGGTGTGGGCGGGATCGAGGCCGAGGCCGCGATGCTCGGGCAGCCGGTGAGCATGCTGATCCCCAAGGTCGTCGGCTTCAAGCTGGTCGGCGAGCTGCCCGCGGGCACAACCGCGACCGACATGGTGCTCACCGTCACCGAGATGCTCCGCAGGCACGGAGTGGTCGGCAAGTTCGTCGAGTTCTACGGCGACGGCCTGGCGAACGTGCCGCTCGCGAACCGGGCCACCATCGGCAACATGAGCCCGGAGTACGGATCGACCGCGGCAATGTTTCCGATCGATGAGGAGACCCTCGCCTACCTACGTCTGTCCGGCCGGGCGGAGAAGCAGGTTGCCCTGGTCGAGGCCTATGCCAAGGCGCAGGGCCTCTGGCACGACCCGTCCAACGAACCGGTGTTCTCCGAGACCCTCGAGCTGGATCTGTCGACCGTCGTGCCGTCGCTCGCCGGTCCGAAGCGGCCGCAGGACCGGGTGCCGCTGACCGCGGCGAAGCCGATGTTCCGGACCGCTCTGGGCGACTACGCGGCAGCGCCGAGCGGCCACTTGGACGAAGGCCTCGACGAGACATTCCCGGCGAGCGACCCGGTGTCTATCGGCACGGAGACCGTGGGAGACGCTCCGGTGGAAAGCAGTGAACGCCGGGTGGGTTACCGGCCGTCCAATCCGATCACCACGACTTTGGACGACGGCACGGAGATCACCCTCGATCACGGCGCGGTCGTGATCGCCGCGATCACCTCCTGCACCAACACCTCGAACCCGTACGTGATGATCGGGGCCGCGCTGCTGGCGAAGAACGCCGTGGAGCGGGGCCTGACGAGAAAGCCGTGGGTGAAGACGACGCTCGCCCCCGGTTCGAAGGTGGTCATGGACTACTACGACCGTGCGGGCCTCACGCCGTACCTGGAGAAGCTCGGCTTCAACCTCGTCGGATACGGCTGCACGACCTGCATCGGTAACTCCGGCCCGTTGCCGGCGGAGGTATCGGAGGCGGTGAACGAGGGCGACCTCGCCGTGGTGAGCGTGCTGTCGGGCAACCGCAACTTCGAGGGCCGCATCAACCCCGACGTCAAGATGAACTACCTCGCCTCACCCCCGCTCGTCGTCGCCTATGCGCTCGCCGGCACCATGGACATCGACATCACCACCGAGCCGCTCGGCAGCGACGCCGACGGAAAACCCGTTCTCCTGCAAGATATCTGGCCCAGTGAGTCAGAGGTCGCCAGGGTGGTGGGGGAGGCCATCGGCGCGGACCAGTTCGCCGCGTCGTACGACGACGTGTTCGCCGGTGACGCGCGCTGGCAGGGCCTCGACATTCCCTCGGGGGACGCCTTCGCGTGGGATCCCGAAAGCACCTACGTACGCCGCCCCCCGTACTTCGACGGAATGCCGGCACGGCCCGCGCCGATCGGCGACATCGTCGGGGCGCGGGTGCTGGCGTATCTCGGTGACAGCGTCACGACCGACCACATCTCGCCGGCGAGCTCGATCAAGACGGACTCGCCCGCCGGCCGTTATCTGATCGAGCACGGCGTCTCGCCCGCCGACTTCAACTCCTACGGCTCTCGGCGCGGGAACCACGAGGTCATGATTCGGGGGACGTTCGCGAACATCAGGCTCCGGAACAAGCTCGTACCCGGCGTCGAGGGGGGTGTGACCGTCGAGCACGCGAGCGGGGAACAGGTGTCGATCTATGACGCGGCACAGACCTACGCCGCGGCCGGCACACCCCTCGTCGTGCTGGCGGGCAAGGAGTACGGCTCGGGGTCCTCGCGCGACTGGGCGGCGAAAGGCACGGCGTTGCTGGGGGTCAAAGCGGTGATCGCCCAGTCGTACGAGCGGATTCACCGGTCGAACCTGATCGGGATGGGCGTTCTCCCGTTGCAGTTCACCGGCGGAGACACCGCGGAGTCACTGGGCCTCACGGGGACGGAGACCTTCGCCATCCGCGGGGTTGCCGAACTGCCGCGGACGCTCACGGTGGAGGCCGACGGGAAGGTCTTCGAGGTGACCCTGCGGATCGACACCCCTGGCGAAGAGGCCTACTACCGGCACGGCGGGATCCTTCCGTACGTGTTGCGCTCGCTGGTCTGATCGTTGCGCCCGACCTCGGCGGAACTTCTCGCCCTCGCGGTCGACACCGCCTCTGCCGCGGCCGCTTTCCTGCGCAACGGACGTGACGGGATGGCCGCGGGCGTGGAGACGAAGTCCTCGCCGACGGACGTCGTCACCGCGATGGACCGGGCGGCAGAGGCGATGATCACCCAGCGGCTCCTGGCCGCACGGCCCGAGGACGGCACCCTCGGCGAGGAGGGAAGCGCCCGGCACGGCACGTCCGGCATCCGCTGGGTGATCGACCCCATCGACGGCACCGTCAACTACCTCTACCGGCTTCCGTCCTGGTCGGTGTCGGTCGGCGTCGAGGTCGCCGGGGAGATCGTCGCCGGGGTCGTGGTGGACGGCCCGCGGGACATCGTGTGGACCGCGACCGCGGGAGGGGGCGCGTACCGGCAGGGGAAGCAGGTCCACTGCTCCACCGAGACCAGGCTCGACCGGGCGCTGCTCGCGACCGGCTTCTCGTACCTCTCGGAGCGGCGGCGGTTGCAGGGACAGGTCGTCGCGGGACTCCTGCCGCGGGTACGGGACATCCGCCGGATCGGATCCGCGGCTCTGGACCTGTGCAGCGCCGCGGCCGCGCACGTCGATGCGTATGCCGAACAGAGCCTGCAGCCGTGGGACCTCGCGGC
>CAXTUZ010000099.1:5795-7624 GCA_964247525.1 uncultured bacterium | reverse complement strand
AAGATGCGTCCTGTTACTGCTCCATCGACCTGAACCTCGACGGCGGCGGCAGTGTCTAGGTCGGGCACAAGCAGAGTCGTGGAGTGCTCCGTCGCTGATGCGCCGCACGCTGTAGCACCATGGTCAGGAGCAAGTGGCGCGGTCTCTGGCCTTCCGAAGCTTATTAACACCTGGTGAGGGCTTGTCACTGTGACACGATCCGGCGCGTATGAACACGTATCTCCGGGAGTTACTACGACAATCTCATCGGCTGCGACGCGACCGACGCTTATGTAACGGTCAACTTCCACGATCGGCACGGGCGAGCCGTCGAAACTGGTGTTGAGAATCCGGCCATCGACCGGAAATCTCGCAGACGCACTACCCGTCTGTCCGCTATTTACGCTCTGCGACGAATCGTGACCGCAGGCACATACAAAAAAAACGGTGCTCGATGCCAAAGCTGCGACCAGCATTCTGGTCATGCGTCTATCCTTCCCAAGATGTCGCACGGCAACAACTCCTCTTCATCCAACCGGGCCTCATCCCGGCCGAGTCAACTAACAGCTGCTAGCGCGAGTTTGTGCGGTCCGTATGCAATGAATCTTCGCCGTACAAATCGCGGCAAGAATTTTTATTCTACAGTGAGCGGTCTGAACGAGTCCCCTGTTCGACCACGTCGACGGTTCCGCCGAGCGGTGTCAAGAAACCACGAGAGGTTTGAGCCTTCGCTGACTTGCCATTCATCAGCAGCCACAATCGAGCAGCTGGCCGAAACCGAGAACCAATCCGCAGCTTCGTCGCGACCGTCCCAAGCGCAACAGTGCGATCAACCGTGGAACCCCGCGTCCCACGTCCTCGGCATCGCGCCGCCCTAAAAATGACGCGGCCAAGCCTCACAAACGAAGGCCGAGAAGCCTGGAATGAGTTCACCTGAAAGTTCTTGGGGCTCGGCCGCAACGGCTCGAGTCCCTCAGCGTGAAAATATCTGTCGTGTGCCTATAGCAAGTTTAATTGACTGTTAGACTCCAGTACGCAAGCTCATTACCAATATAGGTAAATAGGTAGTCGTTCGCGCACATGCGAGGCAGCGTGTCCAGCGGTGTCCAGTTTACGCAACTGGTATAACTGTAACCGGCCACTCCACTAGCAAAGCCAGTCAGCGTGCCTACAACCTTGAGCCCCCCATTTACACTGAAAATCGGTCCCCCGCTGTCACCCTGCCCAAACTCATAGACATTGGTACCAACTGCTTGCAACAGGTGACATACGTATCGAGTTCCGTAGTCATCTGTCGCAAGACTAACGCAGATATTGGGACCGCCATTGACAGTATCGTCGCAGCCTTGGCCCTCGAATGCCCCATCGACGCAAACAACTTGGCCAAAGGCAACACCCTGAGTGCCCGCTATTGTGGTTCTACCCGGCGCGTTGGACGAGCCAGTCCATAACAAGGTCGACCCAACAGCAGACACTAGCTCGGCGTCGAGCTGCCCGGTCGTTATTGCCTCATTACTTACAGTTGCCATGCGCGGTCCAACGCCACCAAAGGGGATCTCGGATGCGTTGTTATATACGGTGGTACCGAGGACGAAACAGTGCCCAGCAGTAATCAGGTACTGACCGCCCCCGCTGTTGTGAACTGGCACGCCTGATGAACAATCTGTATAAGGCGGAGTATTGAAGCCAGCCGCGCTGCTAATGAAGTCGCCGCCATTCCAAGGAGCCACATCGCGCTGACGGCTAGCGGCAGGATGTATGGATTCAAACGAAACGCTAGTTAGCTCGAGGTTTTGGTCAAATCTAGATTTGAGGTATTCGGAGCTAGCTTGATTCAGATTATATACGTC
>CAXTUZ010000099.1:0-5785 GCA_964247525.1 uncultured bacterium | reverse complement strand
ACCAGTTGCCGAGTCAAGTCACCATTCCACTAATTTTATATTATGAGTCTTGAGGAGGTCATCGACTGCTGCAGTTACCTTATCGTGAAGTGCATCCTGTTCGATGACGGTAGTCGGAAGCACCTTGAATGTGACGGGAACAGATGCTCCCACCTGCGCAGATAATGTCGACTCAGCTGCCGGGTCAAGCTTGGTCAGAAAAATGGTTAAATCATTGCCATCATTGGTCAGCTCGACGCCAGCGAAAATGCTGAAAGAATTCGCCGAAGCATACTTCTTGACCGCGTCCGCAGCCGCTGCAGCGTTATTCGTCTCGGTCGAGTTGCCAGCCAGGATCCGCTTTGACGGAGGAGCCACTGCGTCGGATTTCGGAGCTGTGGACCCTGCGCCCGCCTGCCCCGAAGGTCGGGCAGATGCGTCGGTCGAAAAAACCGCCGTCCCAGCGCTGATAATCACAATGAGAGCTGCCAAGGCTGCGGTTCTGACTCGCTGCTGCTTCATGTTACCCCCGGTGCTGGCAAACGGTGCGGACGTTACCTTGCAAACGGTGCGGTGGAGCAAAGTGTCTTGCCCGATGACCCCGCCGTCAAGGAGTCGACGAGCCTTAGCTGCAGTGCCCGCGAAGCGGTTAGTGCCTCGGCTAAGAATAGCAGCGTAGGCGTGATGCGTCGGGCATGCAATTCAAGTTGTCGATGAGTGCTCGGGCGGAGATCACGGCGAAGTACGCGCGGGCATACGGGTCGGCGTCCAAGCGGTAGAATCCGGCGAACGCGAGCCCGATGAAGATCAGAAAGATGTTGCTGCCCGCGACCGCGTTCAACACCAACGTGCTCAACGTGCCCGCGGCGGACTGTGATCCGACACCGGGGGCAAGCACGGCACCGGAGATCGCATTCGCGAACGTGATCGCCTGGGTGGCGAACACCAACGACAAGTTCGCGGTCACGAACGCGGTGACCAGCCGCGGCAGGACCTCTTTGATGCCGTACCGGGTTTGCACCGTCTCATGCGCCATGACCACCAAGCCCGCGATCAGAGTGATCAGGACGTAGACGGCGACCGCGATGTCACGGCTGTTCCCCCACAGCTGCCCCACCCGCGGCAACGTCGACAGGTTCGGGGTCGTCAACAGCGTTTGCCCGAGCAGCTTCAGCAGCGGGTTCAGGGCGTCTTTGACCAGCCCGGAAAAGAAACTGTCGATCGCCTCGGTGACGCCTTTGACGACGAACCCGGTGACCGCGCTCGTCCCCGCCGTGAACGGATTCGGAATCGAAATCGACGGCGACGCCGCGATCATCGGTGCGGTGTGCATGTCAGGCACCGACGATCTGCTGCAACACCGCAACAACGAGCGGGGCGAGAGCGGCGAGGGCGTAGCCGATCCCGGCGGACTTGAACGCCGACTTCGCCTTCTCCACCTCCGCCAGATTCCCGGCGGCCATCACGTACCGGACCCCACCGATCGTCAAGAACAAAGTGGCGAGGCTGGCGAGGATCCCCATCAGCCAGTTCCGGATATTGCCCAACACCGCCTCCCCGCCGCCGCCATCACCTGATCGCCGCCGGGCGCCGCACTCGCGGTCGCGGATGCGAAGAGCACAATCGCGATCGTGAGCAAACCGACAAGCACCGCCGCGGCCGCGACGTCGGCCCGCCCGACCCACCTCGCCAGGCGGCGGCACCAGCGTCGGACGTGGGTGGCGCGGGCGAGCGGGGTTAGGCGCATCGAGAGTCCTCCGAAGACGAGCCGGCCGTGAGGGCGGTGGGGTCGGTCGGAAATCCGGACCCATCTGCCTTGTTGGACGCCGACCCGACAACGGTCGGCGCGACTTCGGCGGGAGGCGTGTCCGGGGCCGTCCTGAGGAGGTAGGCGCGGAGCCGGAGTTCGGCGCGGCGCCGCGCCTTATCCTCGATCCACCGATCCGCTGAGGTCGTGATGCTGAGGTCGGTGGCAGGGATCCGGCCGGCGTGAGGGCAGGTGGCGTCGCCGACCTCGGTGTCGGTGTCGTCCAGTCCTCGGGTTGTGCCGTTTTGGCGGGTTGTCAGGTAGTCGCGGTCTGCGGCGGGCTTGCGGTCCGGGTGAATAGCTCGGTCCACTCGGTCTCCCATGGCCAGCGCTGGGGCAGGTGCAGCGTCAGGCGGCGGGCAGAGGACGCGACGCGGGCCGGGACGCTGATGAGGGTCCGTCGGATGGTGCCCGTCGTCGCGCGTGCGAAGGGTCGGCCGGCGAGGGTCCCGGCGGCGCGGGTGAGGTTGAACGCCATGATGGCCAGGGCGAGCCAGGCGCTGTTGGCCATGAACTTCCCGGACGGCAGGTGAGCCAGGGCGCTGTTCTTCAGGTCGGAATGGACCTGCTCGATGATCGCGTGACCCCGGTGGGTCTTGTCCGCCGCGACCGTGTCGAGCGCACGCGGGTCGGTGGTGGTGAAGAACGCGTGGAAGCGCCAGAGTTCGAACAGCGACGCCTGACGCGGGTCGGCCGGGGCGTTGAAGTCCGGGATCCGGCGCACCACCAGCCGACCCGGGATCTGGTCGGCCTTCCGGGCGGAGGCGAACGCGGTGAACGCGACCTCGGCGACCTCCGCCCGGCTGATGAGTTCGCCCGTCTGCTCGTCACGGATCGCGTCGGTGTACTCGATCGTGGTCCACGCATCGTCGGAGATGCCGGCGATCGCAGCCTTGATGTTTGGGGTCATCCGGACCGTGACGGACACGTCCGCGCCGGCGCGGACCGCGGCGCCGATCGTGGGGTTGCCGTAGAAGGCGGAGTCCGCCCGCAGCAGCACCGGGCTGTCTGGCCGCGCCGTCCGCAGGGTCTTCAGGCGTCGGCAATCAATCGCTTCGCGCCGCGTGGTGAGCCGCACGAGCCCTTCCGGAGCCGCTGCGCCAGCACCACCGGGGCGGACGCCTGCGTGGAGGCGGTGGCGAGCAGCATGTTCAGGCCGCGGACACGGGTGTAGCCGAAGCTGGCGCCCTGCTTGGCGTGCCCGTGGACTTCGATGATCGAGTCATCGACATCGACCAGGACCAGCCCGCCCGGGTCTGCGGCGAGCAGGTCGGTGCGGCCGGCCAGCGCGAGCAGGAATCTCGAGGCGACCGCGTCGAGCTGCCGGACGTGCCCGAAGCGGAACTCCCGCAGGAACGACCCGAGCGTCGACGGCGCGTAGGCGCGGTCGAACAACCGGGCCATCGCGCCGTGCCGCAGCAGGGCCATGTCATCGATCGAGTCGGCTCCCGCGACCATCGCGCAGACCAGCGCGGTGACCTTCCCGCCCGGGTTCGCGCCCTTGTCCGTCGGGACGCTGAGGTGCTCCGTAGCGAACTCACCGAGGCCGGCATCCGCGGCGAGCCGCATGACCGGGACCAGCCCAGCAGCCGACACGAGGTTCGGCTCGTCAAAGGGTGCAGCCGTCACCGGCCGGGTGTGGCAGAGTCGCATCTACGAGATAGCCCTTCCGTGGGCAGGGATTCGAACCGTCGCACGTCCGATTCTGCTGCCACGTAAGGGCTTTCTCATTCTCCGACGCGCTCAGCCACCCAGCTCATCGGTGGATCGAGGCTTACATAGTCGCCGAACAACGACGTCATGTGTCGACACCGTCCGCTACAACAGCTTCTGTTCGCGCATCTTCAGCCCGAATCGGACGGGTTCGTCGGTTATCCGCGCCATGAGGCGAACGCCTTGATACGGCACCTCACCCACAAAAGAGCATGGTATTGCCGAGGTTCAGCTCTGGTGCCTTGCGGGTCGGCGGCTCTCAGCACGTCGCCGAGCTCGGAACAGGAACACACCGCGCGGCGGAAAGCCATGTTGGCGGCGTTGCCCCGGCCGGTGCTGCCCTCCTCACCGCAAGCGTTCATCTAGCCGGTCACCGATCGACGAGGCTTTGGGTGCCCAGGACGATGGTGAGGTCGAGCTTCTGGGCGTCTTGGCTGGCGGCCTCGGCGGTGTAGACACTGATGCGCAGGTCGTCGCCGGCGACGGTGAGAACGTCGCAGTCCAAGGTGATGTGCCCGACGTCGGGGTGCTCAATGATCTTGCGGCGCGACTGCTCGGGCTTGTCCGGCAACTCGGCGGTCTCCCACAGCTCCGTGAAACGCCGGCTGGCGGCGCGTAGGTCATCGACAAGGGCGTGCAGCTTGCGGTCCGTGGGATAGCGACCGGCGGTCAGGCGTAGGTCGGCGACTAAAGCTTCCTCGAACGCTGCTCGCTCAGCGGGAGTGTGGATGGCGCGGTTGCCGGGGCCGGCGAGGTTGCGCCACACGGCGTTGCGCTCGATCCCTCGCCAGGCGGTCGTTCGACCCATGAGGGCCTCGTACGGAGCGTTGGTGAGGACAAGGTTCCAGGCCGCGTCGTGGACGCAGGCCGGCGTATCGGCTAAACGGTCGAGTAGGCGTTGCACGCTCGGCGGGATGCGCGTCGACACGATCCCCGACCCTGGCGTAGCGAGGCCGGCCAGGCCGAACAGGTTCGCGCGCTCGGCGTCGGAGAGCCGCAGCGCGCGGGCGAGCGCTTCGACGACCTGTTCTGACGGGGACACCGCTCGCCCCTGCTCGAGCCGGGTCAGGTAATCGATCGAGATGCCGGCCAGCGCTGCCAGTTCCTCGCGCCGCAGACCTGTCACTCGGCGTCGGGGGCCGGTGGATACGCCGACTGCGGCCGGAGCAACCCGTTCACGCCGACGCCGCAGAGTGCGGCCGAACTCCCAAGCCTCCATGCAGGCCAACGTAAGCGGAGAGAAGGACAAGTGTCCTGGTACTGCCGGTCCTATGAAAACCGGACGACTGCCTGACGGGGGCACAACGGTCAACACTTGGCGCATGACAACGACGCTGATCACCGGGGCCAACAAGGGCCTCGGGAAAGAGACGGCCCGATTGCTGGTCGAGGCCGGTCACACCGTGTGGCTGGGTGCGCGCGAGGAATCTCGTGGCCGGGCCGCGGCCGAGGAAGTCGGCGGGCGCTTCGTCCAGCTCGACGTCACCGACGACATATCCGTGGAAAGCGCTCTTGCTCGCTTTGCGGGCGAACGCGGTCTCGATCTGCTGGTGAGCAACGCCGGGATCGCGAAACGCGCCGGAGGTTGCGAGGCGCTCGACGGCCCGAGCGCACTGGAAGTTTTCGACACCAACGCCATTGGTGTCGTCCGGGTGACCGAGGCCGCGTTGCCGCTGCTGCGGGAGTCACCGAACCCGGTCGTCGTCAATGTCTCCAGTGCCCTCGGCTCGTTCTGGGCCACGCACGAACCCTCACGCCCGGCGTCGCATTTCACGTCGATTGTTTACGGTTCGAGCAAGGCGGCGGTCTCGATGCTCACCGTGCAGTACGCCAAGTCCGTGCCGCAGGTGAAGTTCAACGCCGTCGAACCCGGCGTCACCGCCACCGAGCTGGGCGGGGCAGGAATCGAGGCTCACCCTGGACGTCCGGCCGCGGTCAGCGCCGAGGTCGTCGCGCGGCTGGCGTGCATCGGCACCGACGGACCGACCGGCACGTTCCAAGAAGACGACGGAGAACTGGGATGGTGACCCGCGCGCCCGGCACCGTCCTGATCACCGGACCCACCGGTGGCCTCGGCCGAGAAGCAACCCTGGCGATGGCACGCCGACCGCAGGAGAAGCGGCCAGACCTGATCCTGGTCGGACGCTCCAACGAGCGGCTGACCAAGGTGGCCGACGACGCTCGCGCCGCCGGAGCGACCGTCCATGAAGTTGGCTGTGACCTGGCCGATCTCACCGACGTCCGCGCTGCTGCCACGTCGGCGCGGCGGCTGCTCGCCGACGGCGC
>CAXTUZ010000098.1:0-7705 GCA_964247525.1 uncultured bacterium | reverse complement strand
GCCGGGGCCCGCGCGGCCGGTTTCGGCGCCGCCCTTGCTGTGACCGGCTACGCCTTCGCGCTGTTAGCCGGCCGTACCGCCGCCGGGGCCGATGGTCGCCGTCCCTTCGGATGGCCCGGACCGCCGCTCGCGCTGCCCGCGGCCGGGCTGCTGCTTGCGAGCGCGATCGCGGCGCGACGAGCTCGCGACACGTTCGCCCGCATGTCGCTCGGACCGCGTCAGCCGGCGGCCGCCGTGCTGGCCGTGCTGGCGATGGCGCTTCCGATCGCCGCCGCCGGGGTGTTGGTCGTCCGCGGCGCCGACGGGTCACTCGGACGCGGAACGGACGACTCGCTGCCGGCATTCGTTCGCAACGATGCTCGAGGCGATCCCGGACAGCGGCTTTTGACGTTACGGGCCCAGGGCACGACGCTGAGCGACAATACGATCGGATACACCGTCGGTGACATGTCAGGCCCAGTGCTCGGCGACGAGGATCTGATGGGCTCGGTCCGGACGTCCCGGGTGCTCGCGGCGGCGGTGGCGGACCTGCTGAGCGACCGCGGTACGGACGCCGCCGAGGTGCTGGCGACCTTTCACATCCGTTACGTGGCCCTACCGGCCGCGCAGGCAACGCCCGGAACGCCGGGGGCCGCCCTGCCCACGATCCTCGATGCGCAGCCGGCTCTGAGCAGGTTCGCCGTTCCCGGCCCGACGTTGCTCTGGCAGGTGCTCGTACCCTCGTCGCGCGTCGAGATCGCCACAGGAGGCGTCGCGATCGCGGCATTGACGGCGAGTACGCCGCAGACTCCCCTCAATCGGGGACCCGAGCTGGATGCGCTGCGGACCTCCCCCCTGATCCCGGTACGGTCGGGTCGGGAGGGGGCGCGCACCGAGATTCCGCCGGCGGCGACCGGGGGCCAACGACTCCTTGTGCTGTCCGAGAGTGCGCAGGGCGGCTGGGATGCCACGCTCGACGGCCGTCCGCTTGTGGCCCGAACCGCGTGGAACTGGGCACAGGCGTTCGACCTACCCCCCGAGGGAGGCCTGCTGCGCCTCCATCACCGGCACGCGGGAAGGTCCACCGCGTTGACGGTGCAGGTGGTGTCGTTCGCCGTCGTGCTGGTGCTGGCGGCGCCTACCGTGCGGCGGCGGTTCGACGACGGGTTCGATACGACGGACTTCGCGGACGATTCGGCAGCCGATCCACCGGTCGGTACCGCCCCGGTCCGGGCTTCGGCGGGCGGCAGATGATCACCAAGGCCTACCGCGCCCTCGGCCTCTGGCTGCTTGCGTTGCTGGCGCTCGCCGGTATCGGTGCGGCGACCGCACCCACGCACCGTTCGGCGATACCGCGTCCGCAGCTTGCGGCACGCAGTGCCGACACGGTGCGCGCGTCCGTCGTGTGCCCCGATCTGCGCATCCTTCCGAACGTGCTCGGGACGACGGTCGCGGTCGGCGCGGGTCTGCCGGGAGCGGGATCGGTGCACCTCGTTCCAGCCTCCGGGAACGCAGCGGGGCCCGTGGGTCCGGTGCTGGCAAACGGCAAGCAGGTGGGACGGTACGGCGGCCCGTTGACGGGGCCACTCACGCTCACCGCACAGGGCCCGATCGCGGGGTCTCTCGTCGCCGAACAGCTCTCGCGCGGAAACCAGGCCACCGACCGGGGCTGGGCCGAGGCCCGCTGCGAGCCGCCGAGGGCGCAGCAGTGGTTCGTCGGCGCCGCTACCACGCCGGGGGACACGCCGGTTCTGGTGCTCGCGAATCCGACCGACACTCCTGCGGTCGCCGACATCAGCGTGCTCACCGCCCAAGGAATCACCGAGCCGCGGGCGGGACACAACCTCACTCTCGGCCCCCGTACCGTGATCCGGCTCGACCTCGGCAACCTGGCCCCCAACTTCCCGGTGACCGCGGTCGAGGTCGCGACCAGCAGTGGCCGCGTCTCGGCTGCGGTGCGCGACGTGCGCTCGAGCGGCGAGACCCCCCTCGGTACCGACTGGGTGCCTGTGGGTGGCGCGGCAACAGAGCTTACGATCGCCGGCTTTCCCGGCACGGTCACCGGCGCCGCGCCTCGACGCGTCGTGTACGTAGGCGCTCCGGGCGTCACGGACGCAACGGTCCGGGTGCAGGTGACGACGTCGTCCGGAACCTTCGTTCCCGTCGGCGAGGACGCGATCACCGTGACCGCCGGCACGCTCCGGTCGATCGATCTCACCGCGCTGCTGGGCGCGAGCGCGGGCTCGGTGACCGTGACAAGCGACGACCCGGACGTTCCCATCGTTGCGGGCGGATTCGTCGACGCGTCGAGCGCCAAGCCGCAGCACGTCCATGAGATCGCATTCCTCGGTCCGGCCGCACCCCTGCGCGGCGCCGCCCTCGTGCCGATCGTCGTCATCTCGGCCGAGGTGGACAGCGTGCTGGTGCTCTCGGCGCCGCGGCAGTCCGTATCGGCGACACTCGTCATCACCCCGCCGAAGGGGCCGGTCCTGCGTCGGCGGGTGGTGGTGAACGCCGGCCGCACTCTCGAGCAGTCCCTCCGTATGCTGAAGATCGCCGACCGGAGCACGGTCACCGTGCTGCCGGACGCTGGATCGCCCCCGCTCTACGCGGTCCGGCTCATCGAGGAGGACAGCTCCCGCGGACCGCTCCTCTCGGCATTCACCCTGCTCGGCGCACCGCCGTCGCAGCCCGTTCCCGCGATTCGGGCGCTGAGCGCGAACGAGAGCTGAGCGATCAGGGCGGGCGCGAGCGAGTCAGCGGTCGCGGCCGGTCGCGTCCGGATCCTCGTCGGGGCCGTGCCCCTCCGGGTCGATGACGGCCGGCGTCACGCCGAGGACGCGTGCGAGGTCGTGGATCAGGACGTCGAGGACGAGTTCGGCGAGGTCCTCCCGCCCCCGGCCGCGTGCCTCGAGCGGCCGGCGGTAGAGGACGACCCGGGCCGGAGGCACTCCGGCGCCGGGGCCACCGGGCTCGGTCCGTTCGACGCGTGACAGCGCCACCGGATCGCCGTCAAGCGACGGACTGTCGTCCGGCGGTACGGGCTCGACGGCGAACTCCACCGCCTGAAGTTCGTCCGACCAGCGAGCGTCGAGATGATCGACCGCATCGAGGACGAGATCGTCGAACGCGTCTGCCCGGCTGCGTGCGATCGGGAGCGGAGACGCCGCGAGCGCGCCCCGCAGGCCACGCCCCCGCCTGTCCCGGCTGCGCGGAAAGCGTCGAGCAGTGCCGCCAGCCAGCATCGTCCTACCATAGGCATATCTGCGCGACACGGGCGGACGGCCGGCGGTGGTAGTCGACCGGCAGCCTCTGCACCGATACCGTCGGTCGCTGTGACCCGCCGACGATGTTCTCGCTCGGCATGCTCAGGGTTCGCGATCGCGACGCTCACGTACGCCTACGCGGACAGCACCGCGGTGCTCGGCCCGCTCGCTCCCTTCGTCGAGCCCCATACGTACGACCTGTGCGCCGTGCATGCTGAGCGACTCACCGTTCCGCGAGGTTGGGAGGTCCTGCGCCTGCCCCTTGCCGAGCACGAGCCGACCCCCAGCGGCGATGATCTGCTCGCGCTGGCCAATGCGGTACGCGAGGCCGCACTCCCGCCCCGCCGATCCGAACCTCCGGACGGCGCCGGTGGCGGCTCCACCCGCGGCCATCTGCGGGCGCTCCCGACCCCCACCTGAGGACGGGCCGATAGGCTGCGGCACGTGGTCGACCTCGGCGAGATCATCAAGGCGTACGACATTCGCGGGGTCGTCCCCGACCAGCTGAACGAGGACATCGCCCGGGCGGCCGGCGCCGCCTTCGCCGACTTCGTCACGGCCACGACGATCGTGATCGCCCACGACATGCGCGAGTCCTCGATCCCGCTGTCCCGGGCCTTCGCTGCGGGGGTGGTGAGTCGCGGGACCGATGTCCTCGAGGCTGGCCTCGGCTCGACGGACCTGCTGTACTTCGCGTCCGGATCGCTCGACATCCCCGGCGCCATGTTCACCGCGAGCCACAATCCGGCGCGCTACAACGGCATCAAGCTGTGCCGGGCCGGCGCCGCACCGGTCGGCCAGGACACCGGGCTGGCCCAGGTGCGGTCCGGTATCGAGAACGGATTGCCTCCGTACAGCGGTCCGCCCGGTGTGATCACCTCCCGCGATCTGCTCGCGGAGTACGCCGACTATCTGCGCTCCCTGGTGGACCTGACCGCTATCCGTCAGCTGTCCGTCGTCGTCGACGCCGGCAACGGCATGGGCGGGTACACCGTGCCCGCGGTCCTGCGCGGTCTCCCGATGGATCTGACCCCTTTGTTCTTCGAACTCGACGGCAATTTTCCCAATCACGAGGCGAACCCGCTCGAACCGAAAAATCTGCTCGACCTGCAGGCGAAGGTGCGGGAAGTGGGCGCGGACATCGGGTTGGCGTTCGACGGGGACGCGGATCGCTGCTTCGTCGTGGATGAGCTCGGGCAGGCAGTCCCGCCGAGCGCGATTGCCGCACTGGTCGCGACCCGCGAGTTGGCTCGCGTGCCGGGCTCGGCGATCATTCACAACCTGATCACCTCGCGAGCCGTCCCCGAGATCGTGCGCGAGCACGGCGGCACGCCGGTACGTACGCGGGTCGGCCATTCCTTCATCAAGGCCGAGATGGCGAGCACCGGGGCGGTCTTCGGAGGTGAGCACAGTGCGCATTACTACTTTCGCGACTTCTGGCGCGCCGACACCGGCATGCTCGCCGCCATGCATGTGCTCGCCGCACTGGGCGAGCAGCGCAAGGCGTTGTCAGAACTGTTGACGGCGTTCACGAGGTACGTCGCCAGCGGGGAGGTCAACTCGACCGTGGACGATCAGACCGGACGGCTCACGGCGGTCGAGCGCGCATACGCCGCGCGGGAGGGCACCGAGATCGACCACCTCGACGGGCTCACGGTGAGCCTTGAGGACGGTTCGTGGTTCAACCTGCGGGCCTCGAACACCGAACCGCTCCTGCGGCTCAACGTCGAGGCGCCCGACGACACGACGATGAGCGCGCTGCGCGACGATGTGCTGGCACTCGTCCGATCGACGACGGGCTCGTGATGAACCTCGATCCCCTCCTGCTGGAGATCTTGGTGTGCCCGCGCTGCCACAGCGAGCTCGCTGTGAACGCCGGTACGCAAAGCCTCGACTGCCAGAACGCGGACGGCACCTGCGGCCTGCGCTTCCCGGTCCGGGACGACATCCCGGTCATGCTCATCGACGAGGCGCTGCCGCGGCAGTGAGGTCGCCCGTGATCAACGGCGCCGAGTTCGGGCAGCGGCGGATACGGCGATCGCTCGGGATGCGCCCCCTGAGGGCACGCGGTGGGGCACGATAGGCAGCGTGGCTCGGATCCTCATCGTCGATGACGATCCAGCGCTCGCCGAGATGCTGGGCATCGTCCTGCAAGCGCAGAGTTTCGAGGTGGCCTTCGTCGCCGACGGCCATCGTGCGCTGCGCGCATTCCGCGATGTCCGACCCGACCTTGTTCTGCTGGACGTGATGTTGCCCGGCACCGACGGGATCGAGGTGTGCCGGCAGATCCGCGAGCACTCCGGCACACCGATCGTGATGCTCACCGCGAAGGGCGACACCGGCGATATCGTCGCGGGCCTGGAAGCGGGTGCCGACGACTACGTGGTGAAGCCGTTCACGCCGGCCGAACTCGTCGCCCGGATCCGGGCCCGGCTGCGGTCCGACGATCCCGTCGAGGCCCGGTTCGAGATCGGCCCACCGCACGATCCGGTCACGATCGATGTGGGAGCGCACCAGGTCAGCCGCGGCGGTCTCACCCTGCCGCTCACACCGCTCGAGTTCGACCTCCTCGTTGCGCTCGCCCGTAGACCCCGGCAGGTGTTCAGCCGGGACGTGCTGCTGGAGCAGGTCTGGGGCTATCGCCACCCCGCCGACACCAGACTGGTCAACGTGCACGTTCAGCGCCTCCGCGCGAAGGTCGAGCACGATCCCGAACACCCCGATGTGGTCGTCACCGTACGTGGTGTCGGATACAAGGCAGGTCCGCCGTAGCCAGGCACGCCGTGCGGCGCCGCCGGGTCCCTGGCGTCCTTGCTCCGGTCGGGCGGCAATGGCGGCGCAGCCTGACACTCCGCGTCGTGGCCAGCACGCTGGTCGTGTCGAGCATCGTGGTCGGTGTCCTCGGCTTCGTGCTCCTCGATCAGGTGGGGCACGGTTTGCTCAACGCCAAGCGCAAGGCCTCGCTCGCCGAGTTCGCGGCGGGCATCAGCAACGCCCAGTCGCAGCTCGACCAGACGGATGCAACCGACAGTTCTGCCCTCGAGCCGGTGCTCGAGGCAATCGTCAACCAGCTCTCCACGCGGGGCAACGGCGTGTATTCCGTCGCGCTGCTCCCCACCAGCCTGCTCGGCACCGGCTTCGACTCGGGGGAGACCGGGATCACCATCCCCGCCCGGATCCGCGCCGAAGTGGTGGACAACCAGGCTGAGGTCTCCAGCTACGTCCGGATTCCCCGAGACGCGGTGACCTCGCCGGGTGGCGGTGCGGGCGCCACGTACGCGTTGGTCGTGGGGGCACCGGTCGCGGCACCGACGACCACCGACACGTACGAGTTGTACTTCGTCTTCCCGTTGCGGACCGAACAGCAGACCCTGAACCTGGTCGAGCGCACCCTGCTGGCGGGTGGCGGCGTGCTCATGCTCCTTCTTGCGGTGATCACCGCGCTCGTCACCCGGCTCGTCGTCACGCCGGTGCGCGCCGCGGCCCGGGCGGCCTCCCGGCTCGCCGACGGGCTTCTCGACGAGCGCATCCGGGTACGGGGGGAGGATGACCTTGCCCGACTCGGCCGCTCGTTCAACGAGATGGCCGGCCGTCTTCAGGAGCAGATCAGCCGGTTGGAGGAGCTGTCGCGGGTGCAGCAGCGCTTCACCTCCGACGTCTCGCACGAGTTGCGGACCCCGCTGACCACCGTGCGAATGGCGGCGGACATCCTGTACGACGCTCGCGCCGATTTCCCGCCGGTCGTCGCACGGAGCGCCGAACTGCTCATCGGGGAGCTTGCCCGCTTCGAGTCGTTGCTGATCGACCTCCTCGAGATCAGCCGGCACGATGCGGGCGCGGCGATGCTCGAGGTCACCGAGGTGGACATCGGAGCCCTGGTGCGCAGCGAGGTCCATCACGCGAATTACCTCGCGGCCCAGCGCGGGTGCTCGATCGACATCGTCGCGGCGCCGGCGGAAGCGTTGATCGCCGAGGCCGACTCGCGGCGCATTGCGCGAATCCTTCGTAACCTCCTCGCGAACGCCATCGAGCACGGTGATGGCGCGCCTGTCGAGATCTCGATGGGGGCAAGCACCCAGGCCGTGGCGATCACCGTGCGCGACTACGGGAAGGGGCTTCGGCCGGGCGACGCCGAGCGGGTGTTCCGCCGGTTCTGGCGCGCCGACCTCTCTCGCGCGCGCGGTACCGGTGGAAGCGGCCTGGGACTGGCGATCGCGCTCGAGGATGCGCGGCTGCACGGGGGGTCGCTGCAGGCGTGGGGACGCCCCGCGCAGGGCGCGGCGTTCCGGTTGGTGCTGCCGCGTACGCCGAACGGGCCGCTCGGGCGCCCGCCGCTCGAGCTCACGCCGCCCGAGGCGGAGCTGCGGCGATGACCCGGGGTTCCGGGAGCGGCGTCCGCGGCCGGCGGCCGGTGTCCGGTGTCGCCGTGGCGCTGGCCGTGAGCGCCGTCCGCGCGGGCT